>WAMJ01000276.1 GCA_015522385.1 Candidatus Heimdallarchaeota archaeon | reverse complement strand
TGCAATTTCAGGTTTTCCCCACGGTTGTCCGACAAAATGAAAAAATATGTTCAGATCAGTGAGGGTACTGCTATAGTAAGGCATTCCAGTTTCCTCTGTCCCTCCTGCCTTACTCTATACAAGGGAGTCATACTGTCTGTGTGCAATCATTTGGGAAAATCAGAGGACATAATGTTCCTGAATGTGCCTACTATTCTTAAATATGGAAAACAAATAGTAGCTTCCTGACATAATTATTTTGTGAAAAATTTCGCTCATCATTTCAGTTCTCTCGAAGGGTTTAACTTCTAACCACCTATAGCTAGTTAAGGATGGCAGACCCAGCGGTAGTTGTACTATTCATCGTTGTGTTCATTGGCTTCTGGCTAGTGAACTACCTACTCCAAAGAAAGAAAGCAAAGAACAGTCTCACTCGAATCGAGACAACATACGGAACCCTGAAAGTATTCTCAGGAGTGTTCATGGGGTTAGGTTTCGCCTACTTACTAGAGGGTAATCTCACCTCTGAGGATCTGACCAATCAGGGCGTGCTCAAGTTCTTCGGATCTCTTCCAGGTATCATATTAATTCTGGGTCTTGGATTCATCCTGTACTTCATGTCCACGTCTGTCTTGGGTGAGAACATATTCAGACCAGTAAGGGAGTTCGGGACCTCTTCCTCGGTATTTGGGAAGAAGACATCTTACCTGAATCTTCCGGAGACAGGTGCAGCAGAGATGATCGAATTTGCCCACAACTTCAACTCCAACACTCTTGATCTTGCCAATAGGATCAGTATAGTCAACGTCCATATCGATAATTTAGAGCAGGTAATACCGAGCATAACAACTGTTTTCAACAAGGTCAATCCTGCCATTGAAAGCGTAGAGAGTCTTATCCATCAGATAGAGGATATCCAAATAGGAGTCGATAACGAACTTGTGGCCAATACCACACTGACCGAGAAGGGAGAGGAGATCAAAGCTGCTCTCGACCAGACAATCTTCGATATGATCAGCCAGCTCAATGAATCGTATGAGATGCTCAACCTGCTAACGATCAACATCGCTATCGAAGCTGCCAACAACGACAACGAGGCATTTCTCAAGATCGCAGAACAGAGCAGAGAGTTCTACAAGGGATTTGAGAACTTTTCAGAGCAGATTAGTAGGAGATTTGTAGACCTTGAGAGAGCGTTTGGAAACACCATTGACACCTTCAAGGAGGGCATTAAGTCCAAATCATACGATATTAACCTCCTCCAAGATGGAATCATGACCTCGAAGAAACAACTCAGAGATATTGACAAGATCTCTGGTGAGATGGATACCCTAAAGAGGACGATTGAGGGTCACATCCATAATATCCGCAAGGACTTCCCAACAGATTACTAATCCTGTACTTGATCAGATAATCTAAATGTTCATTGTCAACTCACACAATATGAGATATTGGTCGTTCCTGCTTCTTGCCCTAATCGTATCTGCTGGAGCTCAGGCACCAGCTCCGCCTTCGAGGGATAATGCAAAGTACTATGGATTTGGATATGGAGCTGTGGGTATCGCAGAAGTAATGCTCGATCTCCTGTCTATCTCAAACGATGCGCGAGTTGAACGGATACTGGATTCTGCTATCAACTCAGTTATTGTGGGGAATACTGACTTGTACTGGTCTAAGACAACCGAAGATATGGTCTACTGGACTGGGTATAAATACGGTCAAGAGGGTTATGCAAGATTCTTCTTGGACTTGTTCGAGAGAAATGGAGATAACTCATACCTCGAATTGGTAGGAGAACTACTCAACCAGCGGATCGTCCAGTTGAGTAACCAGGAGAATAGGACCTTCTGGGGATACGATTATATCAATACGACCACAGCAATAGGTATCTCTCTAACAGGGAGAGACTATGGCGCTGCATCCGTTATTGAAACCGCCCTCAACTACTACGAAATTACACGGAATGAATCAGCACTGGAGTTAGCGGAGGACTCAGCATCATGGATGATCGGATTGAGGAATGGGTCTCTGACCTATCCCCTAAATCTAGCAATACCTTGGTATGATGTCAAAGGGTTCAAGCCTGTATATATCTCATCCTTCGCTCGTGGTATCTCAGGTATCTTACCTCAGTTTCTGCGCTTATCCCAAGTGACGGGGAACGAGAGTTACTACGACATCTTCACAGATCTGGTGGAATACCTTGTTGCGTCACAGAACGACGACGGATCATGGTTCATCGATACCAGTGCAGACAACCCCTTGGCTGGCTTGGATGAGGGTACTGCTGGTGTCTTGTTAAGCCTTTCGAGGTACGCCAGAGACCTTCCAGGAGTAAATGCATCCATTGATAGAGGGCTGAAATACATAGAGAATTTCATCAGCAATTCGAATAATATCGGGTACCAATTCACGGATGGACTTGCAGGAATCTTATTTGTCCTCAATTCTATCAATTACACAGGTTCAGTACTTAAGCAGGTTGAGGAGAAATTTATCTCCAACTTCGTGACTTTCAGAAATGATAAGGGGGAATTCATCCTCTACAACTCCGACGAGCAAGACAACGTATACGAACTCTCTTTTAAAAGTGGGCTGGCAGGGGCTTTGAGTGTGCTACTTCAGGTTGACCCTGATTCTGAGCTAATTGGACCAATCCTAAACTCCTTCGAAATATTTGGAGAGAATGGATTATGGCCTAGACAAATCGAGGTATCACCTAAGCTATTAGTTGATGGAAATAAAATATCATCTACCGTTATATTAATGGTAGCCCTTGTGGGTACACTAATAATTCTCCTCATATACAAAAAGATGTCAAATAGAGCTTGATGCAATGTTGTGACGAGTCAGGACGAAGTATGATGTTGTCTTATTCACACCATTTATTGATCTGATCTTCTCAATTGCTTCCTTGATAGAGGATTCGGATGTCATGTGAAGGACAACGAATAGATCTACATCTCCCGTGACCTCGAATATATCCTCCACACCCTTCGCAAGATCAGTGTTTGAGAGTATCTCGTCCTTTATCTGTGTTGGTCCAACATTACCCCCAATCTTGACCTGGACAATAACCCTGAATCCGGACATGTTGTCGGAGAGTTTTATCGTAAAGGCCTCGATCACACCATTCTCCTCAAGTCGTTTTATCCGCTTTCTCACAGCTCCTTCAGTTATGTCTAATTTCCGAGCAATTACGGTATTTTTCTCCCTAGAGTTCACCAGTAACAAATTTAGGATCTGCTTATCCAATTCATCCAACTGAGCATCGAATTTCATAGTACTCGATCCGTAATTCGTACACATCTTTTTAAAAT
>WAMJ01000275.1 GCA_015522385.1 Candidatus Heimdallarchaeota archaeon | reverse complement strand
TCAGTCCCTAGCTTCGAGAGCTCTACCCAAGAAATACAGATCCCATCCTTTGATACGGAGTTCAAACCTGAGGAGAGGACTACGGAGGAAGAGAGAACTGAAGCTATCGACAGAGTGGATCTCCACAAATTGGGTGTCAAGAAGAACATCTGGCTTTTTGTTGCTCAGTATACCTACTGGTTCTTCATCTTCTTCATCATTAATGTGGCCTCAATTAAGGTTCTTGTACCCACTGTCAGGTTGGACAACCTTATCCAGACCATGATCACACCCACGACCTCCCCACTTGGAGAGCAGATATATGAATTCTCTGCCATTCAAATCAGCCCCGTTTTCTTCCTTTTCAGTTGGGTGTCATACATTCCTATGGGATGGTTCTACCGCTATAAGCTTGAACAGTACAAAGTTGCCAAGAAATGGTACCACCCACTGGGCTTCCTCCTAGGCTTTATCTTCTTCTCGGTGGGACCTGCTATTGCGGTACTTAGCATAACCGACTCGATCATCCCTATCCTTTATTTCTTCCTGATCCCAGGAGAGATCTTCATCACACTATTCACGATGGGCATAGGAACCTTCTATTTGGGCTATCTTGTTCTGTACGATTATTTCTACGAAATGACACCTATATCCAAACTTCCTCACCAAAACTTGGAGTAAAACTGACGACTCCGTACCTAATTTTTGAAAGTCTTATATAGAGTGGATGCTTATTGAGTTCAAGGAACGGGAAATTATATGGGACTCGCAGAGGACATCGAGAAAGAACTGAATGATTTTGCTCAGAGTACAGAAGGTATACTTGGATCTAGCGTGATCCTCTCATCACAAGCTCTGATCATTGCAGAGCACTCGTCGACATTCAACACCAGTATCATTGAAGGGATGTCGGCACGAATCATGGAGATGGGTCATCAAGTACTTGAGGCTCTATTGGGAACCACGGACCACGAACTACAGGCCATTACGATACAGGAGAAGAACCACTACATTTACGTCAGACCGGTGAATGAGAAATACTATGTCGTGGTGATCACCAATACCAGAGAGGCACCAGGTCTTAGAGAATTAAATGTCAAGACCCTCATCAAGCACCTTCGCAAAGTGCTCCCATAGAGATCGTCTTTTTTTCAAATTTAGATTATAGTACAGCGAAGGCTTATAGTTCTTGGAGTGGAAGGCAGGTCATGACCTATATTGAGAGCGCAATTAGTGACTTTACAAGGCACGTCCTCACAAGTGGTATACGTACTCTCTTCACCAAACGGTACTTGCCGTTCACGCTGACTGGACTCATCATTGTAGCCATGAACTCATTCGTCATCATAGTCGGAGGAAGTTCTGAATATGGTACACCCGAGAATATCAGATTATTTCTATCAATTGAAGTCGCAGTGAGCGTGTCTTTCTTCATCACTGGATTAATCTTGGGAAGGATGCATGGAGGTCTTCAGATCTTAGGCATTGTCAGTCTAAGTGCACTATTCGCCTTCCTGTTTAATGATGGAATAATTAGTCAAGAATATATTCAGTACATGACTGCATTCCTCTTCCTCTTCTGGATTGTTCTAGGAGCTATCTCGCAGTACTCCTTCTTCAGGGACTTTTTGGGTAACCCGGTCTTCGGAGGGATACTCTTCCTCGGTAAGCATAAGGACGACGGTAAGGTTCTTTTCGGGGGTGTGGTATTCTTCATCACAATCGTGAATGTCGTTCTGGGACTCATGCTTTTGAATCTCGGAATACAAGAGGGATCGAGTATTAAGATATTCCTTGGTGGGGTCATCGTCCTTGCAGGTATCATCAATATCTTTCCCAGTCTGGGTATACAGAATCAGGGTGATGTGTTCTTCACAACTTTGTCATGGTTCTATGTGATAGGAACCATCAGGGGAATGTACCTAATATTCCAGTTGATGTCTGGAAATGAGACGGGTCAGCAGGGTGGACTCCTCGACCTTGTTCTTACCCTCTTCATGGTCATCTTTGCAGTCCACAAAGCTGCGAGTACAACGAAGGACTATCTCGACGATGCGGGTATAGATGAGAAGAATGAGGAAGATCAAAAATCCAATCCGATAATCAAGCTCTTCTCCCCCAACGGTGTGTTCCTCATGATCCTTGGTTCTGCGATCGGATATCACGCCACAACTATGCAGTTCAGACTCCAAGAGTATAGTGTGCTATCCAACTTTTCGATTCAGAAGGACCTTCCGTGGTCACTGATATCCCATGAAGTCACTATTCTTGCTTACACAGCGATCTACTTGGTATTCATGATACTCTTCTTTTTCGTTCCGAGCTACAGAGCTTATGCAAATCCACATATCATGAGGATTGAATGGCTACCTCCCTACGAGGACATGAAGCTACTTGTTTTATCGATTGTCCAGGGTAAGGTGGACTACAAGTTAGATGCATTAAAGCTTGGTGCCAATATTATCAAGGACAAACTGGGAGGAATGCTTGGTAGGAAGAGTGAGGCAGGGGTTGAGGGTCATCTGAAAAATACCCTTTCCAAACTTCTCGACAAGTCCAAGAAAACGAAGTGATCTCCGAGTTATATAAGAGCACGAATATATTTTTACACCAGACGATCATTACAAATTGTGGGAATTCTTAATTGTGACACAGTCATACTACGAAAAACGCATGTACTATTGA
>WAMJ01000274.1 GCA_015522385.1 Candidatus Heimdallarchaeota archaeon | reverse complement strand
TTTGTTTGGGATCATTCTGATCAATCTCATCACCAGAATCTTTTGGTCTTTTGGCCCGTGGTTTCTTCGAACGGACATCAGATGCCTCTGTAGACCCCGTCTTCTTCCGAGCCAATATTCATTCACCTTGATTCCATCGATAGCTGATAGGATTTTAGCAGGTCTATCAAAATATCTGAGACCGAAACTGCATTGGGCCCCCGTGAGGTATAGCCCTTCTCCAGCATGTACTCGTTCTTGACCTCCAACAGTTTCTCATGTATCTTGGGCGACACAACTATCGTCTTATCTCCATGGTTCTTGTTCGCTAACTGAGCCTTCAGATCTCCTTGGTCGGAAGGTACTTTTGACCGCACATCATCGGATAAGACATCCGATCCAGAATAATATGCGAACACCTTCTCAAGGACATCAGAGTAACTCTCTGCTCCCAGTTTAAATTTCAGCTTCCTCAACTGCTGCCAAGCATTGTAGGATAGTCTGAGGTTCTTCCCGCGTGAATTCATATTTATTCTCCTCCTTTGTGTTCTTTCGTGGAGACCCCGTCCCCGGATCCTCCCCAATGTTCTTCATTCATACTTTATCTATCACCTTCTTCTTGTAGTCCGCACTGGAGAACTTCAGCTTGGGGCTACGGATGTATGCACCAGATAATGGCTTTGAGCACCGGGCGCAGAGTTTTGAGACAGCTGTCCAGCTGTTGAACTCGTCCTCGTGAGCAGGGTATTTGCAGTGGGGACACAGAACAATTGGCTGATCCCCCTTCCTGATCACATCGAAGCAGATGATGCACTTGAGATCATCCTTGGTTATGTGTCCCTCGGGTACGAGAGAACTCCCATTGGTAATCTCAACAGGGAGCTGTCGCTTGTTGACATTCCTACCCGGTGCTATCTCTGCTACGGATTTGCTCTTCTTCTGTGTCTTCAGTTTCCTACCCGTATTGCTCGAGCTTCGAGAAGTAGACCCCCTGGAACCAGTGGTACCTGATGACCTCTTCTTCTTAGAGCTGCTCTTCGAAGAAGTCTTGGACGCTCTTCCAGATCTGGTAGAGACAGTACGAGGATTTCTAGACTTGGTGGATACAGTCCGGAGACCGTTTCGCGGCAGAACGGGTATATTGTTCCTGCTCCTCTCCCTAATCTGCACAGTGGATCGGGGAGAGATATACGTCGTCTCTGTATTGTATAGTGCATTGTCCAGAGCCCTCGTCGCAGACCTTGCTCTAATGGGATCGAGGATGTAGTACTTGAAGATGTGATAGACCGTTCCAATAATGAAAAGGGCAGAGACGATGTTTGCGAAGCGGAACGTGAATACAAGAAATACCTGAGCTATTGCAAGTAGTAAATTGACAATTAACGGTACAGCCCTTGACTCAAAGAGCTTCCGGTGAATCACAAAGCCCTGCCATCTCCCACTGTGGTAGTAGTAGAATAACCGCTGGACGACGAGGAGCGGTATAATTAATGTGACGGAGAGGAGATTCAGAAAGATGTTTATATCTATAGACTGCAGGACAAGTCCTAAGCTGAAAAGAGGATAGAACCTTGAATAGTAGGTAAGGTATGACCCTGAAACAAGGAGAATGAAAGGGAGCAGGACAAATTGCGAGCTGGCAAGAATGGCCCTGTGCCTCTTGTAGTACTGCCATTCGAGAATAAACCTGATCGAGACAATTGTGTAGATGGTGATGAAGAGAATGGTCGAGGCAGATTCCGTATCATCCAGTACCCACTGGTAAAGGGCTGCGATCGTGCCCCCTAACACGGCAATAGCCGCATAGAATGCTGATTTGTTCAGTGCCTGCAATCTTCCTACTCCCTTCTTTCATCACTCCAACGTGTCCCCATTCACCAGACCGAGCACGTCGTAGCTCGCCTCACTACTCATGCCCTCGACCTCGAACGGAAGATCATAGTAGTGTGCACGATTCTTGGTCAACCTGAAGACCTTGAAGCCATAATCCATCTTCGAGATCATCGTTGGGTCGATAACTGCTGCAATGCTCGGTTCCCACAGAGCAGTGTACCTACTGTGGGTCTCAATGTCATCCACACTCATGAAAGGTGTATATCCGGGGTGGCTGTGTGCCCACCCTACGATGAACTGACCTTTTGCCAGATTCTGGTAGACCTTCATCACCGGCTCTGCACTTAAGATATTCACACTCACTCC
>WAMJ01000273.1 GCA_015522385.1 Candidatus Heimdallarchaeota archaeon | reverse complement strand
ATTTCATACCTGTCTATTTAGGAGCTATTTTGCTAATCTCTCTCATTGTGATAAACCTAGTAATATTAGAGGTTATTATTATTGATATTACACAATCCTATGGATTCATGGCGTTCTTTGTTCCATTTGTTTATTCATTCGTTTTTTCAGGGGTGCTACCCACCTTCCCGCCCTTCGACTATATATGGCCGACGAATCCTGAAATTATCAGCAGGATTGAGCATTCTGACCTAAGAATTATTATGTTTCTCAGAGTAGTGCTAACCTCGGTTGTCCTATTTTGGCTGGGGCTAATGAATCGGAGAAGAAAATGGTTCAGAACTGGAACATAGGAATTTTCAACAGCATGTAACCTCTTAATATTCAGCAGTATACCCTTCACCTCACTTGATGGATAATAGCAGAAATCTGATTATTCGTAAACGAGATCTTCTTCCCGTCATTGATTTGTTTTTTTTTTGATTAAATAAACTTAACGTTTATTAGTTTGAATTTTGTGAGGAAATCTGTAGCATGATTAACATCGATAATTTGACATTCGCATATGGGAAAAAACAGATTTTCGAGAAACTAAGCCTCAAAATCGATGGAGGTGTAAATGGATTAATTGGTCAGAATGGTGCAGGAAAATCCACTCTTGTTAAATTAATCACCGGGTTATTGAGACCAGAGACTGGAACTATCACTGTAGACGGTCTGGATCACATTGACCAGAGGAGAGCAGTGTTAAGTAAGCTCGGGGTGATGTACGAAGATTCAAAATATCCTCCGTGGGCTACACTCAAAGAGCACCTAAGGTTTATAGGTCAGCTCCGAGGAATGGACCCTGTAATCGCAGAGAAGGAAGGTGTGGAAATGCTAGAGAGATTCGGGATTGGGGACAAATCTGACGAGAAGTTCCAGAAGTTATCAGCAGGGATGAAGCAGAAATTTGGAATAGCCCAGGCTTTACTTGGTGATCCCGAGTATGTAATTCTTGATGAACCGACAGCGAATCTTGATGTAAGAGCTAGGGTTCAGATACTAGAGTACATTCAGGACTTAGCATATGAAAAGGGTATGAAATTTCTCATCCTCAGCCACATCCTTCATGATCTTGAACGAATATG
The DNA here is from genome assembly GCA_015522385.1 of Candidatus Heimdallarchaeota archaeon. Next base: position 2,031 of record WAMJ01000273.1, on the reverse strand, counting down.
CGATAAGGTAATTGTCCTTCACAATGGTAAAATCATGAAGCAATCTTCGATGAAGGACATTCTAGACAATGAGTTCGTGAAGACGTATTCTATAAGATTCTCAAACTTGGATGATCTTAGTGATTTTCAAGTACTAATTGGGAAAAAGGGATTTACCAGCATCAGCAAAGGGTTGAATCTCATCGTTGACATAAAGAACAAGGAGCAATTGGACGAGCTTAGAACCCTGACAAAATCTGAAGTTAAACCAGTGCGTAGTGTGCTAGAACAGCTGTTTATAGATCTGACAGGGGGTGTGGATGATTAAATTTGTGACAAAATTGATATTGGCATATCTGATGCTAATTTCTCTCCAAGGATTCATAGCCACAATCGACCAATATAACATATCGGTTACGGATACGACAACCAACCCTAGCTGGGAGAAGGAAATTTCCTTTCCCGTGTACAGAAACACGCAAATAAAGGGGTATATCCATACAAATATTTCGGTTAAGGTGGAGATCAGTGCCTTTGACTTCGAGGATAATATTAACCAAAAAGTGCTACAATTCAACATGACCGGACGGGATGAAGATGAACGTAGATCTTTTGAAATCGAACAGGATAAGGGAGCGAAAATAACAATTCATTTCCAATCTACAATGGATGCTAATGGAGCACCATTTTTGGGAATTTATTTTTTCGAGATCAAATCTAGAGCAGTAAACATATTTGGCGATATTATTCCATACATAATTTTCCTTGCTATAGCACTTGCTCTTAGCCTAGTTCTTACTAATGAACAATCCCTTCGGACATATGTTGGAAAATTAGAGGGAACTCAATCTGGAGTCGCAATAGCAGTGGTAGTATTTTCACTAATTCTCACTAATCCTAGAGTTCAGCTAGACCTGTTTTCTCCTGAAAAAACGATGACCAATCAATTGATGAATTCGTTCTATCCTTTACTATGGTGGGGGATGCTTACAATTCTGTCCGTCAAACAATTTACTTTATCCTCTGTAGATGTCCAGCACCTCTGGACTTACCCCGACGGGAAGAAAATGGTATTTATTTGGAGAATGGTTTTCTCAGTTGGATATATGTGGTTAATTCATATATCAGTTATTCTATCTTATCTACTCATTATTTATAACTCGTTTATTGGGTACACTTTATCATGGAGTATAATTTCTAACCTTATGATATTCTTGGTTGTGCCATTCACAAAGATAACTCTAGTCTTTCTTATAATTATGGTGGTCAACCTACTTGCAAGTAAAATGATCCTACCATCAATGTCGATACTGTACCTAATAATTCAGAACTCAGGTATTGCACTAATTGCAATTGATGAAAAAGTATCATGGACACAGTCAATAATTCAGGTATTGATAATTCCATTCCTAATTATAATGGTGTTTAAACTCTATATGAGATCGGAGGTCCTCTCATGAAATTTCAGAAAATTAACTCAATCTCAATAATTCTAGTAATACTAGCTGCTGTTATTATTGTTCAACTGGAGTACCCACAGAATTCAAAGGTTATCTTTGAAAACGAGATCGAACCAGATACATATGGTGAGTTTCCTACTATTCAGGTCTATGTCCTTGCAGGAGAAACCATCTACGTCTTAGTAAGGGGTCAAAACGTATCTGTAGATATCTATCAGAATCATTATGGAAACCTTGTCAGTGTGTCTAATTCATCCACCGATATTGAATTTGAGAAATACCTTGAAGGTTCTGGTCAAATGGGTTTAACAGTACGATCTTCTACTTCCGACCCTGTCTACGTGAAGATATACACAACTGGATCACAGAATATGCAATGGTACGGGTTACTTGTACCATCTCTTGTCATACTTATAGCGATTGGAATAGAATTGTTGCGGCGGAAGTATCATCCACCATATTTCGAGGATGAGGTAGGCTCACTTAGTTCTTTGTCAGTGATACTTCCCGCAGGATTACTATATCTAATTGTGAGCTCGAAGGGATCATATATGGATTTTGACCTCAGAAGAAAATATTACAACGAGGATTT
>WAMJ01000272.1 GCA_015522385.1 Candidatus Heimdallarchaeota archaeon | reverse complement strand
AGTCTTTCTACAAAAATTTCATAACCTGTGCGCGATCCTCACGGAGAACTGAGCAATAATACGTGCGCGTTCGCGAAAAGATCGTAGGGTAGAGGGGTAGATTGCGTGATACTCGTAAAGGAGGTACGACAATCGTGCAGACTGGATACTATCATTGAGATGAATTCTCGGGGTACATACCAAGGGAGAGACCTCTGTCCAGCCGTATTGTCGGGAATACATGCTTTATTATCCTTGAGAATTAGGTAGTCTGGTTGATAAGGTTCTATCTTTGAAGTAGTATCGAGCACTTACATGGTCAGGAAGACATCATCTTTGTTAACTCCCTCTGGGATGAAGAGGTAGAGGTATCGTTCGATCAGCTCACGGATTCTCATCTCGTCAAGGGATTCGAGTTCTTTGTGCAATTGTCGGAGGAATCTGTTCTGGAGGAACTTTCCTAGTTTTCTCCCTCCGTGTAGGTAGGTGGAGACCACCATGAGGTTGTCGTGTTTGCTGATGATCACATTGCCGTATGTCGCTCCTTGGAAGGGCAGGAATGACCGTTCGACGGAGACTTCATGGATGATTGAGTCTATGGCGAGGAAAGCCATTCCTGTGACCTTAAGCTCTTCCTGTCCGTGTTCTTTGGAGTACCCGCCTATGACCGTATCGGTCGTGAGATCCAGTACATACATTGATAGGATACGATAGGATACCTCGTAGCCGAATCTACCGACAATGCTGGAACCGAGGGAGATACTGAATGTGAGTGACGGGAGGAGGAATATCCCGTTGAAGGGGATGGGGGTGAAACTGAGGATACGGGAGGCGTAAATTACGAGGGGGCTGATCAGGAAGAGCATGATTCCCACGAAGTTCTCAGGAGAGCAGGTGAGCTTCCCCTTCCGTATCTGGTAGACCAAGAAGCCGATGGCACCGATGAGGTTGAATACCATCAGTGATACGATGAAGTTGACACCTCCTTGGATGGGGTCGTATGTTATGGGGGCAACTGTTGAGGTCGGATCCAGCTGCGCGGAGATGGCCACAGTTCCGATGGCGAAACCCGACAGGGACGAGAGTATGGACACCGGGATGCTGGGCATGTCCTCGACGGTCAGGAGGTGGAGGTTGAACATCAGGTATCCAACGGTCCCGAGGACGAAGGTCAGACGCATGAAGTCCTCGTTATATGAGAGCCCGAGCATCCCGTAGTTAAGGTCGACAAAGAGCAGGTTCTCGAAGACGATCACGGGTGTGAGCATGAAGATAGAGGTATATAGAATAAGAAGTTGAAGATCTAGCTTCTTGTGCCTTCTGTAGGCAATCAGGGACAGCGGAATCAACACGATGTATAAAAAATTGAAAAAAGTTGTAATCCACCCCAGAATGAGTGTTGAATTCATTACAACCTAGGTTCAACCTTATGGAATATAACCTTTTTTTGAATAAATAGAAAATCTCAGTATTTTTCAGAAAAGGAGTCCGATATATGGTTCTTTATTAATCAGTGTGCGTGATGTGGGGTGAATGAATTTCAATCCGACGAACTACAACGTTCACCTCGTACCCGACCTGGAGAGTTTCAGGTTTGAGGTCAAGGTGACGATCACACTCAGTGGAGAGGGTTCGACCGTCGAACTGGATGCCAACGACTTGGTCATCAACTCGGTGAAGTTGGGGGAGAGAGAATTGGAACACACTTTGGACGTGGAAAAGCAATCTTTGACAGTGGACCTCGGGAAGGAGCACCGGGGAGAGATCACCCTGCACATTGATGTGTCGGGTGAGATCAGCGAGAAGCTTGCAGGTCTCTACAGGTCGCCCTACGAGGTGGATGGCGAGACAAGGTACGCCGCGGTCACACAGTTCCAGGAGAGCGATGCCCGCAGGGTCTTCCCATGCGTGGACAGACCTGGTGCGAAGGCTACATTCGACATCAGCTTCCTCGTGGACAGGAACCATTTTGCTATCTCCAATACGGACATCGTGGAGGAGGAGATCAGAGGTGACAAGAGGTACGTCAGGTTCGAGACCACTCCTCGCATGTCTACCTACTTGGTGTTTTTCGGTATCGGCGACTTTGAGTACATCAAGGGAGAGGCCCACGGCAAGCGGGTGAGGGTCTTGGCCCACCCTGGGAAGGCGCTGAAGCACGGGAGCTTCGCGTTAGACTTCGGCATGAAGACCTTAGAATATTGCGAGGACTACTACGGCATTCCTTATCCCCTGTCCAAGATGGATCTGATCGCGACCCCTGCGTTTGCTCACGGAGCAATGGAGAACTGGGGTGCAATCCTCTTCAGGGAGAATCTCCTCCTCCACTTCGAGGGCGTGACATCCAAGACGGACGAGATCTTCATCATGATGGTCATAGCCCACGAGATTGCCCACCAGTGGTTCGGTAACCTCGTAACCCCTGTGACGTGGAAGTACCTCTGGCTCAACGAGTCCTTCGCCACTTTCTTCGGATATGGCGTGGTGGACCACTACTATCCTGAGAGGAAGATATGGGAGACCTTCATAACCTCCGAGACCAAGGGAGCACTGAGCGCGGACGCCAAACTTCACACCGCTCCCATCGAGAGGCCCGGCGAGGGGGATGTGGGCATGACGATCACCAACGCACCAATCATATACAATAAGGGAGGGAGCGTCCTCAGGCAGGTTAAGGGATATGTCGGTGACGAGTTCTTCCAGAAGGGACTGAATCACTTCCTCAACAGGTTCAAGTACGGAAATGCACGGAGCAATGACCTCTGGGAGAGCCTGCAGGAGGTATCGGGCAAGCCCGTTGCCAAGATGATGGAGTCGTGGGTGCTTCAGGAGGGCTACCCTCTCCTCAAGGTGACGCTTGATGGAACCGAGCTCCACCTCGAACAGAGCAGGTTCACCTTTCTCCCGTGCGAGGACGACAGTATCTGGGACATCCCCGTCTCGGTCAGGGTCTTCAGGAAGGGTGGAGAGGAGACCTATGAGACCCTGTTGAGCGACAGGACAGGGAGCATCGAGATCGGGGAGATCGCGGAGGGAGACTCGTACATAGTGAACATCGACAGGACGGGTTTCTTCAGGGTGCAGTATCCCGAGGGTCATTACACCTACCTCAAGGAGCTTGTGATGAACAGACGTATCTCGGCCATTGACCGCTGGGGGATAGCAAATGACGTTTACGCTCTGATCCTAGCCAAGCTCCTTCCCGTGGAGTTCTACCTCGATGTGATCGATGCGTACCGCATGGAGGACAGCAGGTTGGTGCTCTCCGACATCTTCGACAGTCTGCAAAACCTCGAGACCTACCTCGAAGGTGACAGGAAGAAGATGTTGGTTGAGGGTGCATCCGCGTTCCTTGGAGATGTTGTTAGGAACATTGGCATGGAGCCGAAGGACGGTGAGAGCGAGGACTTAGCAACGGTCAGGGGTCCAATGATTTACACGGGTGCCCTTTTCGGGATAGAGGAGACCATAGACTTCTCGATGCAGCAGTTCAAGAGATACAAAGACGGTCAGAAGGTCGATGCGGATATCCTCGGTGTGGTTCTGAGAGTGGCGGCCATGCAGACCAATGACTTCGGTTATTTCCTCAATGAGTTCTCCAATGCAGAGAATGAGCAGTTGGCAGTCCTGATCCTCAGGGCGATGGCCTCCTTCACTCAGAGAGATGCGGTGGACAAGGTCAAGGAGGTGGTCTTCGAGAAGTTCCCCAGCAGGAACAGGGGAAGTGTGATCAACACACTGTGCAAGAACTCTGCGGCGAAGAGCGGGATGTGGCACTGGTACATCGCCAACCTCGACAACTTCGAGAGGCTCTTCCCGTTCATGTACCAATCAGTCCTCGTCAACCTGATTTCCGCGTCGCTAGAACATGAGCAAGACATGCGAGAGTTCTTCGAGGACTACCAGAAGAAGAACCCACTTGCGAAGGAGTCTGCGGATATCGGTTTTGAGCTGCTTGAAATCAGAAAGAGGATCTGAGCGTGTTCTGATTGAATGAAGTATAGTATGAGCACCAATCCAGTGGGTATTACCTTGTTTGCTCGGACTGATTCCTAACAATAGTCGCCTTGTAGCATTAACTCAAGAAGAGAACTGTACCACCGAATAGAAAGTTACAGATAGTTTACTATCAGTTAAATCCAAAGATAGACCAAACACGTCAGATAAGAAGTTGGAGTAAGTTGTGCACTCAGTCCTGAAATTCCAGAGCGGGAGCTTCTTTACTGGATACCGGCTCTTTCTTAAGGTAGATGTACAGACCGATGAGGAAGGCCAAGATCGCTAGCATCATGATGAAGAAGAAAGCCGCACTGAGTCCGAGGTTGTCCTTGATGAAGCCGAATGCGAGGGGCGAGACCAGCGAGAGCACCTGCCCGAGTGAGAACAGAGCTCCGAACATCTTCCCCCTCTGCTCCTTGTTCACCCTGTCCGCTAACAATGCGCTGGATGCGGGTGAGCCGATGTAATAGAAGGCGAGGAGTAGAAAGTAAAAACTGCTGAAGGAGGTGAGGTTGCTGTAGTCTGTGATGTAGACAAGTGCGGTGGCGAAGACCAGAGATCCCGAGCTGGAGATCAGGATCGCGTTCTTGGGGTTTGTCCGATCGGAGAGTGTGCCACCCACGAGGGTGAACAGTGAGGCGAATCCGAGGACGAAAGCAGTGGCAACCGTCGCTTCGTTCTTCGTGAGGCTCAGGTAGTCCTCGTAGAGGAGTGAGGTAAATACGGATGCTGTTCTGAAGAAGCTGGAACGGACGGATATAAAGAGCAGGGGCACCAGGACAAGGGGTGCAAAGATGAAGGAGACATCATAGCTATGTGCAAGTTTGGCCCCGTTACTGCTCACCTTGATCTCCCCGTTGGTGTGTACTGTCTGTGTCCAGTTCGTCCGGTAGAACATCCCACTCTTCAGCGAGAGAGCGAGGAGCGCGAGGAGAAAGAACAGACCTCCAAAGGAGATCATGTAGGCAACATTCCGCCAGTCTCCCACGATCAGACCGATCCCGGCGAAGATCAGTGGTGAGACTGCGGTACCGCCCATCCCTATTGCCATGTTGGCAGACAGTGACTTCCCCTTGTCGTTCTCGTACATCTCGGTGATGATCGCTAGCGACGGGGGATGGAAGGTGGAGGCACCGATACCGATGATGATGAAGTTCTGGTACACCTGCCAGACTTGGGAGGACAGTGGCATGAGGAACCAGCCAAGGACCATGAGGAAGAGTCCCGCGAACATCAGGACGTATCGCTTGTCCCGGTACCTGTCACTGAAGAACCCTACCCCGACGGAGAGGACGGTCGTAGTGACGATGAGCAACGTCCAGAGTATGCCCGTGTCCGTGTAGGACAATGAGAACTCTTCCCTGAAGAAGAGGATGAGCGTAGGAAGCGTGAACATCAATATATGGTTCAGAAGATGGAGGAGGAGAAGGACGAAGTAGTCGTTCCTGCGGTGCGACAGAATATTCACAGCTCAAAGCAGGAACGGGACTTAAAATACCTCAGCTTAGCGTTCAATTTTGATTGAATGGTCACTCATCATACTCGAAGACCATGAGATCGGTCTTCTTGAACCCGATAGCGTTGAAGAAGCTCTGCAGATCTCCCCGGTCAAAACTGAGGATCGTGCGGATGGTCGGTGCCTGCTTTTCGAGTGCGGTGACAAGCCTGTCGCCAAGCATCTTGCCCATGCCCTTGCTCTTGAACTCCGAGTTGAGTCCGACATGGGTGACGTAAGCCACGGGATCACTTTCACCGAACTCCGTGTCCCTGACAACTCCTCCGGCATAACCGACGATCTTGCCGTCGAACTCTGCAACAAGGAAAGTCGAGTGCTCATCCGCGACCATGTCCTTGACTTTATCCTCGAGGTTGGGGTGTAGACCTCCGAGTTCGTCGTCTATGGCTTTTATTGCCTTGATATCGTCCACGGTGGCATCTCGTATATTGAACTTCGTGTCTATACTTTGCATTGCTTCAACCTCCTGAGAATCCCGTAATAAATCTTGTGCGGTCCCAATAAAATTGTGCCACCATTACTATATTTATTATACAACAGTAGGGCAAGAGGAGATTCATAATCATGGTGGTGATTTAGCACATAGCTCTGCTCGAACAAGTGAGAGCTATATGTATATCTCCCTACTAGGTCAGTGTTTTATACCACAGGGTTGCTAACGCAACGCAAAGAGTCAAGTACTCAAAAGACTCTTTGGGATTATGGGAAACAGACCAATGGCGTATCTTGCAATGCTCGCGGCGGTTGTCGGCTGGGGATTCAGTACCAGCTTCATCGAATTTGGTCTGGAATACCTAGAACCTGCACCATACTTGTTCTACAGGTTTCTTCTCACAACTGTTGTGATCTCGTTCGTCCTCCTACCCACAAGGTATCAGGAGATAAAGAAGCTCCTGAGGATGAAGATCACATGGGTAATTGGTCTCTCGGAGTTCAGCGGATTGGCGTTCCAATTTGTTGCGATATCCTACAAGATATCTGCAGGGTTGGCGTCGTTGATTTCCCTGCTGTTCCTAATAATAGTCCCCTTCCTCTCTGTCTCCTTTTTGGATGACAGGATTAATCCCAAGCACATGGTATCGGTGTTTCTGGCCATTGCGGGGATGCTGTTGATCACCACGGAGGGAGACCTATCAAACTTTGGGGGTGGTTCTTTACTGGCCATCCTCCTCCTCTTAGTATCCGCCTTCTCATATGGGGTCTATGTGGTGTTTACGTCCAAGCTGTCTACGCAGGTAAGACCCGAGACCGATACCTTGGCCCTGTTCTACGTGGTCATGCTGATAATCTCCGTCATGTCGATGTTGATGTCGCTCATCTCAGGAGGAATACCCATACCCAATTCCGAGGGGTGGAAGTGGATTTTCTACATCGTCTTCATCGCCACCATAGTCCCATTCATCGGATATTTCTACGCCATGAGATACATCTCAGCCAACCTTGCATCGGTGCTTCTCCTCGGACAGGTATTCGTCCCGTTCTATATTGACATATTCTACCTTGGGGTGCTGTACACAGCTTGGGTACAGGCAGGGATCTTCCTCGTTCTCGTGGCTCTGGTCTTCGCGGTCATCGTGGACGATGGAGAAGAGGTAGTAGATGGCAGCGAACCGGTTGGTGGTACAAGTGGCGATTGAACTCAAGGTAAAGGCCAGACATCCCTGCCCGTTTCTGGAGTACTCTTCCTACTTCTCCACCAACATCTTCAGCTACTGCAACAGGGATTACGATATCCTGATGATCCCTGACAGGAAGGAGAACCTTCACCTCGAGGAGGCAAAGCGTCTGTTCTCAAACGTCGATGACTGGCGGATCATTAGATCAGAGTCCATCTACATCGTCATGAAGTGCCTCTGTGTCGACCTTTACGAGAGGTCAATCACCAGTATGATACAGGAGAGGGGAGGTCTGCTGGAGTACCCGATCAGGTACCATGAAGGCTGGGAGTACCACAAGATAAGATGCATAGATTCTAAGATTGTGTCGGGGATACTCGAGGAGTTCTCGACCAATACGGAGTTCCAGATTCTCTCCACAACTGACCTAGGTATAGATGGGATGTTCAGGAAGCAGATGATCTCCTTCCCAGACCTCATCCACGGGATGACCGACCGACAGCTCAGTATTATCATCAGGCTCTTTGAGAAGGGTTACTATGAGATCCCAAGGAAGGTGAAGGTTGCGGACGTGGCTGAGGAGCTTGGAGTCACACGGTACGCTGTGGAGAAGACCCTTCGCAAGGCGGAGAACAAGATCATGAAGGCGATCATGCCATACCTTTTGATCAAGCAGAGATTCAGCGATGCCTAATTTTCAATCAAGTTCCATGAGCTTCTTCGCCAGATCCCAGTGCTCTTCGTCCACGACTTTGAGCTTAGAGACTGCTTCGGAGAGATCTACTGCCTTGACGGACGTCCCACGGAGTGCAGGCATCTTCCCGTACTCCCCCTGATCAACTAGTTCCAGAGCCATAGTACCAAGCCTTGTGCAGAGGAACCTGTCGTATGCTGTGGGGGGACCTCCCCTCTGGATATGTCCGAGTGTAACAGCCCGGGTGGGTACGTCGAGGTGCTTGTGAATAAGCTCGGCGATCATAGCACCGATCTTCTTCTCTTCCAGGAGAACATGTCCAAACTCGTCCTTCTCCAGTAGGGCGTCGTCCTTCTCGGAGTATCCATATCCCTCAGAGACTGCAACGATTGCCCACGTGTCCCCGTTGTCGTACCTCTTCTTGATAATACCCAGCAGGTCATCGATCGAGATCGGGAACTCGGGGATGAGGATGGCATGAGCACCAGCAGCGATACCTGCGTAGAGTGTGAGCCAGCCCGCGTGCCTGCCCATGATCTCCACAATCATCACACGTTCGTGCGACTTCGCGGTTGTCTTGGCCCTGTCCATTGCCTCGGTTGCAATGGTATATGCTGTGTTGAAACCGAAGGTGTAATCTGTGGCATCAAGGTCGTTATCGATCGTCTTGGGGACTCCTACAACGTTTATCCCATCAATATTGAGCTTTTGCGCAACCCCTAAGGTGTCCTCACCACCAATGGCTATTATTCCATCGAGACCAAGGTTCTGTATCACGCCTTTAATCTTCTCAATCGAGCCCTCACGGGCATACGGGTTGAACCTTGCAGAGTAGAGGATCGTCCCTCCAAGATCTATATTCTCTATAATGTCATCCGTGATGTCGACGGTGATTCCCTCGGTAAGTCCCTTCCAACCGTACTTAATTCCTATGAGCTCGTGACCCAGCCTCTTAGCAGCCATGTAGCATGCTCGGATCACTGCATTCATCCCAGGGGTGTCTCCACCACTGGTGAGAATTCCGACTTTCATTGATGAGTAACCATGATATTCTCTTAATGAATATTCCTCTCCTTCACGAGTTAAGGAGCAAGATTTTTCAATGGATAGAGTGTTCAGATAATAGTGGGAAAGAGCACATTTCCAAACTTCTGGCTTGATTTCTTCGATGTGGAGAAGAGGGACACACCCGAGTGGATCACCCGGAATTTCATAGCTCAAGCGGTGTACAAAGGGATGAAGAAGTACCGACCACCGACTCTCCGAGCACTGCTCAGGGGAACTGCTCAAGAGGAGATCAAAGCCATGGCCCGGAGGAGGTACGGAAGCAAATTTCCAGACAGACGGGTGGATGAGAAGCTGAAGAAGCTCGAAGAGGAGAAGCTCTTCGCCCGGAGATCGAGGGACTCCGAAGGGAGGCGTATCCAGAAATCAGAGTACAGGGTAGCCCTTCACAAGATCAAGGTGCTGAAGGCTAGGAGAAAGGAGTTTTCCGAACTACACAGAACGCTCAGGGGGAGGCTAAGAACTCCTGCCTACCAAAACTCAATCCTTAATTTACTCAAGAGCGAGGCCGCTGAGACTTCAAACATCGCACGGATGTCAGTCCTGTTCATCATGGGGCACTGGATGTACCGTCTCAACGACATGATCTACGCTAGCAGCGGGAAGACGGTAAGCGATTACGTCGACCAGTACTTCGAGGAGACAGTAGCCCCCCAACTCTCTGATGAGAAGGAGAGGGTGGTGGTGAGGGAGGGGATCCGTTGCGTAGAAGGTCTACTTCTGGAGTTTGGTAAGTACTTGGTGATGTTCTACGAGGACTGCATGTTCTGCTCACTCACTGCTCGGAACAATATCGAGATTGACCAACAGCTCCTCTATCTCTTCCCCGGCATCCAGATGAAGAGCTGGTTGAGGTTCGACAGCTCATCGACCGTTGCCAATATGCTCAAGACCCAGATCACCAAGGTCTTCCCATTCCAAGTCAACCCTGATCCCGAGAATCCATCAAGACGGAGGATTGTTGGAATATCGGCCAGGTCACGGGTGAGGTACCAACCATTTGCTGCATCCATTCTCCGGATCCTCAAGCTCAAACCAGATCGGGGAAAGGCAGCTCACTTCAACGGTCTCTATCTCGACATAATCATGGAAAAATTAGTCCCGTACCTTCGAGATGTTCCAAAGTTCGAATACTAGGCGGAAAGGATGCTTACGCGAGAAGTTAGGGTGAAGAGATAAGTATTTAATATGATAAAAATTATATTTGAGATAATCGCATGTCGGAAGAGAACAGCACTGTGGCGAAATCAATCAGGATGATCGTGCAGAAACTTGATTCTTATACATCAGCTACCAAGAAGAAATTCTTCGAGATGGAGGAAATACTCGAGGGCTTCAGGGCAGAGATTGATCAGCTCAAAGGAACAATAAACGCATTGCAGGCGGCACCAGCACCCACCTCGGTCTCAAGTGAGGACCTCGGAGCCATTATGGAGAGACTCACCGTCCTTGAGAACAAGGTAGATGCTGCACAGCAGACAATTCCTGCAACACAGCCAACTACAATACCAACAGCACCGGTCATGCCGCCGAAAAGCCCAGTGACAAACCCCACCCCAGCACCAGTCGCTCCCGCTAGACCATCACCACCAACATCACCACCGACATCACCACCTGTCATACCACCACCAAGGAGCACTGTACCCGTCTCGACCTCGTCAATCCCCGCAAGCCCACCTGTTCGACCTACACCCTCTCTTCCCAAGACACCTCCAAAGCAGGTCACATCGACAACCGCCCCTCCGGTTGACGAGACCAAACCGGTTGAGACCCCGATGGTAGAACCTGCGAAGAGCGATGATGAGACAAAGTCTCTGATGGACGCTCTGAAGAAGCTGGAATCACTCTAGTCAATATTTTATAGCCCCGAGAGAAGCATTTAATACTGATCAGTTCAGTTTTTTACGATGCAATACGTCAAATTAGGAAACACAGGAACCAAGGTATCAAAGGTAGTATTAGGGACAATGCAATTCGGATGGAGAGTGGATGAAGAGAAATCATTCGAGATCATGGACAGGGCTATAGAGCTCGGAATAAATTGCTTCGACACTGCCGACATCTACACCTCATGGGCAGATAACTCTTTTGCGGGCAACACTGAACAGATCATCGGTCGGTGGATGAAGGACAGGGGAACGCGGGACGACCTCGTCCTTGCCACGAAGCTCAGAGGAAATATGTCAGATGACATCAACGACCGGGGACTGTCCCGTAGACATGTCAACCAAGCGATCACCGGAAGCCTTGAGAGGTTACAGACCGAGTGGGTGGACCTCTACCAGATCCATTCCTTTGACCCAGATACGCCTATAGAGGAGACGTTGCACGCCATGAACCTGCTCATCGAAGACGGCATCGTCAACTACCTCGGTGCCTCGAATGTGCAACCATGGCACTTCATGGAGGCACTGTGGATGGCGGACAAGTACGGTTACCAGAGGTTTGATACCTTACAGCCAGTGTACAACCTCGCAAGACGCATGCTAGTCGAGCACGAGTTCGAGAAGATTGTCAGGAAGTATCGCATAGGGGTCATCCCCTACAGCCCTCTCGCAGGAGGATTCCTGACAGGTAAGTACAGGAGGGATGCAGAACTTCCAGAAACACCGAGGAACAAGGGAGTACAGTCGAGGTACTTCAGCGAGCAGAGATGGAATATACTTGACAAGGTGCTAGATATTGCAGAGAGTCACGGAGCCAAACCCTCGCAAGTCGCTTTGGCTTGGATGCTTAGCAAGGACTTCATCACTGCCCCCATCATCGGGGCCAACTCGGTCGAGCAACTGGAAGAGAACCTCGGAGCGCTTGAGCTCAAGCTGGGAGGAGACGAGATCAAGCAACTGGATGAGGTCAGCGACTGGGTGGAGAGCTACGAGAGGATAAGGTAATTGGCACTGATCCGCACCCAATAGGAAAAATTAATACACCATTACGTCATACCGAACACAATGAAAGGCACGGTAACATACGTTCGACTACTAACAGACTGTTTCAACGAGATGTTTGATTTTTACACAGACGTCATGGGCTTGGAATGCAAGATCGGAGCTCACGACGACGTTTACGCAGAATTCCTAGCTGGTTCCATCAAGATTGCAATCTTCGACAGGAAGCTCATGGCGGAGGCATTGGAGATGACCCCAACAGAGAACATCCACGAGTGCCAAGACAAGACTGTGATCATCTACCAAGTAGACGACGTGGACGCTGTCGCAGACGAGCTGAATAAGAAGGGCTTCCCTATCCTCTACCCACCGACTACAAGGCATGAGTGGGGAGTTCGAACGCTGCACATCAGGGACCCATCGGGCAATATCATTGAGATCAACTCTATCCTGAAGTGATCGTAACTTTTCTGGAAGAACGCAACAGCTATTACCTCGCGTGCGCATGTTAACCTGTGTTTATCGATACCCACATTGACACTCTCTGGGCAATGAACAAGCAGAAGAGGGAGTTCCACACCAGTTCCGAAGTTGGCCACGTCGACCTCCACAGGGCCCAACAGGCAGATCTCCTGTGCGGGTTCTTCACAGGATACCCAACAGACGGACACTACAGGACAGAGAAGATGCTAGCCAACTGGGTGAGGATGGTGAACGACCCCCGGAATAGATTCCATAAGATAGAAACCATGGCTGACCTCAACGCCCTGATTGACAGTAGGAAAGAAGTCGAGGAAAACGAGCACCGAAATATTGGCATCGTGCTTCATTTTGAGGGTGCTTCAGGGATCGACACGGATCTCAACAGACTGTACATCTACCACGAGTTGGGGCTGAGATCCATGGGTCTGACTTGGAATGAGGAGAACTTTTTCACCACGGGTCAGGAGCAGGGAGAGCACCGGGGACTCACCGGGGCAGGAAAGGATCTGCTGTCTGCGATGGAGGATCTCGGAATCATCATCGACGTCAGCCACCTGAACGACAAGTCCTTTTGGGATGTGCTGTCTCACACCAACTCTCCAATCATGGCCAGTCACTCGAACATCAGAGATATTGCCGACCACCGTCGTAACCTCACTGTGGAGATGGCTCAGGCACTGGTGGATACTGGTGGCTCAATCGGGGTCAACCTGTACAAGGCATTCCTGAACTCCGAACCAGAGAAGGCATCCGCTGCAGATGCAGTGCGTATGTTCGAAAAGATTATCGAGATCGGAGGTACAGCCTCTGTGCATTCGGGAGCAGATCTTGATGGGGCCACACTCCCAGACGATATGACGGACATCACCTCACTCCCCCCTCTCTTCGACAGAGTGAAGGAAGAACTGAGTCTCGACGAAGGAGATATGGAAAAGATCAAGTGGGGGAACGTGACAAGGATCATGAAGCACTACTGGAAGTAGACAATCTGTATTGAGTACGGCATGCCTAATTTGGATACCTCTTGATTTACGAATTAGTATACCGAATAAAGTAGATCTGAGACCGCTGATTAAGCAGAATATTTCATTGAGAGAAAAAACCTTAAAGAGAAGGTATGATTTCTTTTCGTATGGCCTTCGTCGAAAGGGACTTCATCTTCAAAATCATTCTTGTAGGAGACGAGAGAGTTGGGAAGACGAGCCTGAGGAGAAGATTCATGGGGAAGTCTTTCAAACGGAACTACATCGCGACCATGGGTGCAGACTTCTCCTACACGAATGTCAATGTCAACGACGCGTCTATCCGCTACTCTATCTGGGATCTCGCAGGGTCAGGTGCGTACGAGAAGATCCATCCACAGTACTTCATGAACACCTTGGGGACGATAATCGTCTACGATCTCACAGTACCCCCGTCTCTCATTAACGTCAACGTCTGGCTGAGGAAGGTCATGGAAGTGAATCCACACTACGACTCGGTTATCGCAGTCGTGGGAAACAAATCCGATCTCATCCCTCCAGAGGAACTGGAGGAGAAGAGGAAAGAGCTGGCCAACTTCGTGGAACAAATGAGATTCAAATATGAGGACAAGTTTAAAATTATTCACGGACTCACAAGTGCTCTCAGTGGAGAGGGTGTGAAAGAGATATTCGAAGAACTCGGGTGCAGCCTCCTTGAGTGGGTGGACTCACAGATAGTGGAGGAAACAGAGGTCGAGGAGTTCATCGAGGAAATCCTCTTCGTCACACACTCCAATTCATCCCGGGCGCGCATCGTCTCGTCCTCACCATTCAAGGACGATGATGTGATCGTCAACGGCAAGATGAAGGACATCAACGACTTGGCTAAGCTCTTCGATTTCAAGACCTCGATGATCCACAACAACTTTTTCTCCATTACCCCGTGGAAGTCTATCGGAGGTGTGGCCTACACAATCACCCGAGTGCTCAACGAGGACAAGGCGAAGCAGGATAACGAGTTCTCCTACATCACACTGGTGGTGAAAATGACCCGAGTGATCTCCAAGGAGGAGGAGAACTACCTCTCTGAGCAGCTGTCACTGCTTTTTGACCAAGTACAGAGACTTGTGAACACGTACCGTGCTGACTTCAACGCCACCGACTTCAACCCGATGATCCGCTACAAGAGCGCTAGAGTTGAGATATCAAAGCTCCTCGAACAAACGAGGAACACAATTACTTACCGCTTGGAGTACAATGTCTGAAATTCATAGTCCACAGGGATTGTTCTCACGAGGTGGGAGCACATCATGAACACAAAACTCCCACACCTCATGAAAAACATCTCATCTCTTAATTCCACATTCGAGGCATCGGAATACTCCCTCGGAGTAGACCTCTGCGATGAAGGTACACCCACACTCGCAGGGTGTGTCGATCTCTACGTAGCCACCAATGGTGACCTCGGTTGTCTGGCTCTGCTCGAAGAGAGTGAGCGCAAATTCGAAGAGCTCCTCAAGCTCCTTAATGCTCTCCTCGGTCGTTGTTATGTCCTTTCTTTTCATTTTCTATTGATCTCCTCAGGTGGGGGAATACTTTCGCCAAGCACTCCCTGCCACCCACGTCATGACAGCTATTAGAGAAGATCATATATAAACTCCTGAAGTCAGAATACTTTCGGTGTTCCCACTCCGTCCCGTAGGAGCTAATCTTCAAATACAATCAAATCCGAGAGAGGTTATGGATCAGTTAAAGAAACGAGAAGAGGCCATCGGGAGGTTCTTCAGTAAGGAGGCCTCAGGGTGGGGAGAGAGGCATGACGACAAGGGGATACCCGCTTCAGCTAAGTTGCACGTGGACGCCGTACTCGATAACGACTCGAGGTCGGTGATCGACGTGGGAGCTGGACCTGCTACTGTCTTGCTGAAGATGATCGAAGGTGGAGTCAAAGAGGGAACTGCGATCGACCTCTCAGAGGAGATGTGCAAGGAGGCAGAACGCAGGGTGAAGGAAAACTCTCTCGAGGACAGGGTAAGGGTGGTCAAAGGATCGTTCCTCGAAGTGGAGGTGCCCGTCTCGGACGCAGTCTCCCTCCACAGAGTACTCTGCTGCCACCCCGACAGGGAGGGGATGATCGAGCGAGCACTCATGGCAGATCCATCTTTGGTCGTCATCACCATTCCCAGGTCATTCGCACCGCTCAGGTTACTCGTCAACCTCATCATCGGCATCAAGGAGCTCTTCTCCAAGGGTTTCCGACCCTACATCCACAAAGAGAGCGAGGTCATCGCCCAGATGCAGGACAGGGGTTTTGACCTCAAGAAGAGAACCACCAAGGGTCCGTGGGTGACTCTCGTGTTCAAGAAGCAGTCAGGTCAAAATTGATATGGAAGCTTTTTATTCCAAAAAATTATTCGGTACTTGGCAATGGTTGTTGATGCATTTCTCAGGTTATCCAAGAAGCTAGGAGTAGCAGAACAAATCGAGCACATCGCATACCGAAGAGACTCGGAGGTGGAGGACGGAGAGATCATCTCACTCAACCTCTCCTCGATTGGGATCAAGAACGTGACCACGGATGCATTTGAGGAGCTGAGCAGGGTACGTAAGCTCTTCCTGTGCGACAATCCCCTCACCGAATTACCACAGGGTTTGTTCGAGGGGATGCACGAGCTCCGTGAGCTCCATCTCCATCACACAGGTTTGAGGAGCCTCCCAGAGGGAATTTTCGACCCGCTGGAGAACCTTGAAGTGCTCCACCTCTTTAATACTAAGATCTCGGAGTTCCCTGTGAAGGTCTTCTCCAAGCTGAAGAACCTGAAAGACCTGCAAATCAACAGGAACGGTATATCCGTACTTCCTGATGTATCGGGTCTTGGGAAGCTCGAGATCCTCTACTTCAACAACAACCAGATCGAAGAGCTCGCACCAGACTCATTCAGTGGCCTTGTAAGCCTTAAATCCCTGTCACTGAGGAGCAACAAGCTCTGCAAACTTCCACCGGGACTCTTCTCCGACCTCGTGGAACTCAAGGAGCTTTATATCTACGAGAACAGCCTGACCACCCTACCCCATGGAATATTCGACAAACTCGGCAAGCTACAACTCCTCGCCCTTGACAACAACCAGATCGAAGAGCTCCCCGACGACATCTTCGAACCGCTCACCAACCTCACTACCCTCATGCTAAACGGCAACAGACTGGGCAAGCTCCCCTCGTCCATTAAGAAGCTCGGGAACTTGGGGTATGTCAAACTCTCAAAGAACCCACTCCCTGACGGTCTATCCCGCAAGTTCTCGGGACCCAGACTGAAGGAAATGCTGGCACGGATCTAGGATAAAGCGTGACTTTATCAGTCGGTGCAGAGTCGCAGAGACATGGAATACCGACGACTTGGTAAGTACGGAATAAGAGTCTCCGAGATCTCTCTCGGAGCATGGTTGACATACGGAGGATCAGTCGAGGAGCAGAATTCGATCAAGTGCATTCACACCGCACTGGAGAACGGGATAAACTTCATCGACAACGCGGACGTCTACTCACGTGGGAACGCGGAGAGGGTCCTCGGCCTTGCACTGCAGGGAGACACCTACGAGAGACGGCACCTCGTGCTCTCCTCCAAAGTCTTCTGGCCCGTCAGCGACAACATACAGGACTACGGGCTGTCCCGCAAGCACATCATGGACTCCATCGAGGGTACCCTTGAGAGGCTGCAGCAGGATTACATCGACATCTATTACTGCCACAGGTTCGACCAGAAGACGCCGCTGGAGGAGACCGTGGCTGCCATGGACGACCTCGTGAGGGACGGAAGAATCAGGTACTGGGGAACCTCCGTGTGGACCGCAGCACAGCTCGAGAGGGTGATGGGTGTGGTCAAGGAGATGGGAGCAACGCCTCCTGCAGTTGAGCAGCCGAGGTACAACATGCTCGACCGTACCATCGAGCTGGAGATCATGGACACTGCACGATTCCACGGCATAGGCATCACCCCCTGGAGCCCCCTGCAGCAGGGACTGCTCACTGGCAAGTACAACGACGGCATACCCGAGGACTCACGTGCCACCCGTTCGGAGGTCCTGAAGCGGTGGCTGAACGAGGACACCGTGGACAAGGTGAGGAAGTTGACGGAGATCGCGGCATCGCTCGACCTGAGCATGTCGCAGTTCGCACTGGCTTGGATCCTCCGAAGACCAGAGATCTCCTCGGTCATCACGGGAGCTAGCCGACCCGAGCAGATCCTTGACAACATCGTGGCCAGCGGTAAGACCATCCCACAGGACATCCTCGAAAAGGTGGAGGATATTCTCGGCAACAAGCCTGACTTCCCACCGCCATACGCCCCTCAGCTGATGGACAGGGTATAATAAGAGATATAGTACAAATTGATTTAATTCCACTTTCTAACCTATATCCTAACTGAGATCATATTCCTGTGAAATTTGAAAAGTATTCAAAGTAATTTGGTACTCAGGTTCTCCAGGAACTCCTGGATATTTTGAATTGAACATCACATTACTGGTTGCATAAGGACCATATGAAGGAGTATACGTGTAAGCCTTTACCTCTAAATCCAAATAAAGGTAAGCTGGTGAATTCAGGTACGCTGAGGATGTGAGCATGTAATATGAGCCCTTGTAATTATCTGCATCTAGCGTAAGTTGTGCACTACCAATCACTTGACCCGTACTCGCCCTAAGTATTGCGGTGACTCTGAGGTAACTGTATGATCCTGTATTCTGCCCTGCTGCATCGAAATTAATAATTGCCCGATAACTCTCCCCAGAATTAGCATAATATCGTCCGCTGACCCCTGATCGCGAGGTATCCCAATTTGCAATCACATATGCCCATCCAGGAGTCGAAAAAAATGAGTTGGCTTCGGCCCTGAGTTTCATCTTCGTCTGATCTCGCTCGTATTGCACTGATGAACGTGTATCTCTCGAACTTGCTTGGAAATTCTCAAATTGTGAGGTTCTGAACGAATCCGATTTGACTACTACCCAATATGAATTCCCACTAACATTAATGTTAGGTGTCAGTATCACCAATAGCATGAATAGGGCGATACCTGTCTTGATCGTATTAGCAAAATTCCTCTTTACCATTGATTAGTTTTTATTTTGATTAAATAAACTTAACGTTTATTAGGATCGGAAAATGTGAAAAATATGTAAATGATTAACATCAAGTCACTCTCTTTCAGCTATGGGAAAAAAGCAGTGTATGTTGATTTTAACCTCTCTGTAGATGGAACAGTAATAGGGATGATCGGGCAGAATGGTGCCGGTAAAACTACTCTTGTTAACATAATACTTGGTCTTTTGATCCCTTCTAGAGGCACGATTTCGGTCGATGGTACGGACATTGAAAAAGATCGGAGATCATTCCTCAAAATGGTAGGGGCATCCTTCGAGGACTCGGAGTTTCCGGGTTGGATCAGCCTCCACGACTACCTTGTCTTCGTGGCCCAGGTGCGTGGACTGTCCAGAACTGATGCAGAGAAGGAGGGCAATGCCCTTCTCGATCGATTCGATCTCACGGAGTACAAG
The DNA here is from genome assembly GCA_015522385.1 of Candidatus Heimdallarchaeota archaeon. Next base: position 1,811 of record WAMJ01000272.1, on the reverse strand, counting down.
GACAAGAACTTCCAGAAACTGTCAGCCGGAATGAAACAGAAGTTCAGAATAGCTCAGGCAATTATCGGGTACCCAAGGTACATCTTCCTTGACGAGCCAACCGCTAACCTAGACGTAAGGGCAAGAGCAGACATCCTTGAGTACCTCCATGATCTGGCCTGGGAAAAGGGTCTAAGGATTATTATTCTCAGCCACATCCTGCACGATCTGGAGAAGATCTGTGACACGGTTGTGATGATCCATGAGGGAAGACTAGTTCTTCAATCATCTATGGAGGAGTTGCTGAGCTTCGACATCAGTAGGGTGTACCGACTACGCTGCAAGTCCCAGACGGAGATTACTGACTTGGTTGGGCAACTAGAGTCACTGCATGTGAAGAACATCACCACCAAGGGCACCACGCTCGAATTCTCGGCGACTACCAAGAAGCTAAGAGAGATCGAACCGGTTATTGGAGGGCACACCGTATCACCTACACGAAGTACCCTAGAGCAGATCTTCGTGAATCAGACAGGAGGAGAGATCCATTAATTTACTGGGGAGACTCTCCACAAGTTTTCTCCTCACTATGACCCTGTGGGCCTTGGTGGTCTCTACAAGCGAGAATGTGGTTATACAAGAGGAAATGGGTACCGACTTTTCCCCAGTAATTATGGAGACAACTGCGGTCTATTCAGGATCTTATGTCGTGGGAGAGATCTACTCGAATCTCTCGTACAGCATCGAGATCCTGAGATATTCGGACACAAAATCCCTCCTAAACGAGACAGTCACAAGAGCAGGGGATCTAGCAGGTATACAGAAAATCAAAATAACCCTCGAAGAGCCAGGTCTGGTCACCGTGAAGATCGAATTTAATCTACCAGAAGATATTGAGAACCCAGCTGTCTATTTCCTGATGGATCTCACTTTCAGGATAGACGTACTGAAGATGTGGGGATCTTTGCTGTACCCATCTACAGTTGCCACTGCCATTCTGGTAGTGAGTGCCATCACCGAGAGACGAATCACTCTGCCAATGCAGTGGAAGGTCTTTTCTTACATACCGAAATCTGATCTGATTGAAATCATCGCGGTTCCCGCTCTATCGTTTATCGTGTACGGATTTCGACCTGTCGGAGGGGTATCCAATACTGAATCTCTGCAAATATTGGAGATGTTCTCGGAAAACCTGAAGTTCGTTTTTGCATTCTCCATTCTCGCTCCGATTTTGGCGATGTTCACCTTCAATCTGAGGAAGAAGGAGATACAGCATCTGTGGATAATCGGGGATGGTCGTATGCGTCTTCTGAAGTACAGGGTTCCTCTGATGGTTCTGCGTACAGCTTCTATTGGTGTTGGACTGATTCTGTACTACCACCTACTCAACAATGTGATTTTCGGGACACTCACCGTTGACGAGAACATTCTTGTCGCTATCTTGAGGGTGGTTCTACTGTTAGTTTCCAACACTATTATCTCTGCCCACCTCTACTTCTTTGTCAGGGACTCGGTTGTCACGACCGGAGCATCGATTGCTATACTCACCTTATTTGAGATTGTAGGCATGGAGTTCATCCCCTCATTGGAAACAATACGCTATGGTCTGGCAGAATTAGTAAGTCTGGTCATCATAGTCTTCGGAGGTTATTTCGCTATTAGAAGATACATGAACATGGGGGTAACAAAATGAAGATCTCGAAAGTCACAGCAGTGTACATCATGCTCTTTGTCTACGCCATAGGATACACAGTCATCACTGATGGGAGCGGGGTGCTGTACGCAGGGACGCCAGCTAGATACGGAGACCCCACCACGACAACAGTCTACGT
>WAMJ01000271.1 GCA_015522385.1 Candidatus Heimdallarchaeota archaeon | reverse complement strand
ACGAGGATTTGAATACCTATGTGATTTCACTACAGTTCAATTCCTTCTTCTTCTTCGTATTTACAGTCATCATGTTCCTCTTACCTCTTTATAGAATTATGAACATTAGCCGGTTACAGGGATACAAGAGTCTGCCAATAAATCCGTTCAAGCAACTGGCCATGAGAATTATTGTGTGGTTCGCTGTACCTTGGGCCACACTCTTTCTGATGTACTTTGATATGTTCCTCTCAAGGGGTGCTCAATTCGAAAGCTTGGATAACTTCCCCACTGTCTACCTACCTGCGGTTCTCCTCCTGACAACAATGGTACTTAATATTGTCACTCTTGAGATTGTGATTTTAGATTTCTCACAAAATCATCCGTACGCAGTACTCATCGTCCCAGTCCTTTCGATAATGGTTTTTTATGGATCTGTACCTCCCTTCCAACCCTTTTCATTCTACCAGCCAAATGATTTAATAGAGTTGTTGGATCTTCAGACATCCGAATCCCGATTGTTCTACTTTACCCGTGAACTTCTCACCACGGTAATTCTCCTAATTGTAGGATTCTTGAATAGGAGGAGAAAATGGTTCAGAACTGGGACATAGGAAATTTCCAACAGCATGTTTTCTCTTATTATTCAGCGATAGCCATTCACCTAACATGGAGGATAATAGTAGAGGTCATACTGTTAGAAAAATAGACCTTCTTCTCATTATTGATTTGATTATTTTGCTGAACAAGCTCAACGTTTATTAGTCTGATTTTTGGGAGGCAATCCATACCATGATTAACATCGATAATTTGACATTCGCGTATGGGAAAAACCAGATTTTCGAGAAACTAAGCCTCAAAATTGATGGAGAGGTGAATGGGTTGATAGGGCAGAATGGTGCAGGAAAATCCACTCTTGTTAAATTAATCACCGGGTTATTGAGACCAGAGACCGGAGCTATCACTGTAGATGGTTTAGATCATATAGACCAGAGGAGAGCAGTGTTAAGTAAACTCGGGGTGATGTACGAAGACTCAAAATATCCACCATGGGCTACTCTTAGAGAGCATCTCAGGTTTATAGGGCAGCTCAGAGGAATGGATCCGATAATCGCAGAGAAGAAAGGTGTGGAGATTCTGGAGAGATTTGGTATTGGGGATAAATCTGACGAGAAGTTCCAGAAGTTGTCGGCTGGGATGAAGCAAAAATTTGGTATTGCCCAAGCCTTACTCGGTGAACCCGAGTATGTGATTCTCGATGAACCGACAGCAAATCTTGATGTAAGAGCTAGGGTTCAGATACTCGAGTACATTCAGGATTTAGCGTATGAAAAAGGGATGAAGTTTCTCATCCTTAGCCACATCCTTCATGATCTCGAACGAATATGCGATAAGGTAATTGTCATGCATAATGGTAGCATCATGAAGCAATCTTCGATGAAGGATATTCTTGACAATGAGTTCGTGAAGACATATTCTATAAGATTCTCGAATTCGGATGATCTTAGTGAATTCAAAATCGAAATCGGGAAGAAGGGATTCACCTGCACTAGTAAAGGGTTGAATCTCCTCATCGACATAAAGAAGAAGGAGCAATTGGACGAGCTCAGAACGCTATCAAACACAGAAGTCAAACCAGTGCGTAGTGTGCTTGAACAGCTGTTTATAGATCTGACAGGGGGTGCGGATGATTAAATTTGTGACAAAATTGATATTGGCTTATCTGATGCTGATAACTCTCCAAGGGTTAATAGCCTCAATTAATCAGAATGACATATCCGTTGCGGATACGACAACAGACCTTAGCTGGAGGGAGGACGTTTCCTTTCCCGTGTACAGAGATACACGAATAAAGGGGTATATTCATACAAATTTTTCTGTTCAGGTGGACATTAAAGTCTTTGACCTCGAGGATAATATTACCAAAAATGTGATGCAATTTAACATGACCGGGCGGGATAAGGATGAGCGTAGATCCTTTGAATTTAAACAGAACAAGGGTGCATGGATATCCATGCAATTCCAATCTATAGAGGCTGGTAATGGAACCAAGTTTTTGGGAATTTATTTTATCGAAGTCGATTCAATAGCACTGAATTTGTTTGAAGGAATTATCCCCTACATCATTTTCCTTACTATAGCACTCGCTCTCAGCTTAGTTCGTACGAAGGTACAATCTCTTCGGACATACGTTGGAAAACTAGAGGGAACACAGTCAGGAGTCGCAATATCAGTTGTTATATTTTCACTGGTTCTTATCAATCCTAGAGTCCAACTAGACCTGTTCTCTCCTGAAAAAACGATGGTTAATCTATTGATGAATCCGTTCTATCCCCTCCTATGGTGGGGGATACTTGCATTTCTATCTGTCAAACAATTTACTTTATCCTCTGTAGATGTCCAAAACCTCTGGACTTATCCCGACGGGAAGAAATTGGTATTCCTCTGGAGAATGGTATTCTCGTTAGGATATGTGTGGATAATCCACCTATCAGTGATCCTGTCCTATCTACTCATAATATACAACTCATTTATTGGGTACACTTTATCATGGAGTATATTTTCCAACCTCATGATATACTTACTCGTGCCATTCACAAAAATAACACAGATCTTCCTTGTAATTACATTAGTCAATCTACTTGCCGGTAAAATGCACCTTCCATTAATCTCAATACTGTACCTAATATTTCAGAACTCTGGTATTGCAGTAATCGAGATTGGAGAAAAAGTATCATGGACACAGTCAATGATTCAGGTGTTAATCATTCCATTCCTAATCATAATAGTGTTTAAAATCTATATGAGATCGGAGGTCCTCTCATGAAATTTCAGAAAATTAACTCACTCTCAATAATTCTGGTACTACTAGTCACCGTTGTCATGGTACAACTGGAGTACCCACACGATTCAAAGCTTCTCTTTGAAGATGAGATAGAACCGAATATATATGGTCGCTTTCCTACTATTCAGTTCTATGTTCTTGCAGGAGAGACCGTGCACGTCTTAGTAAGAGGTCAAAATGTTTCTTTTGAGATATATAAGAACAATTATGGAAACCTCGTTAGTGTGTCTAATTCATCCACTGATTTTGAATTTGAGGAATACCTTGAAGGCTCTAGTAAAATGGGGTTATCTGTACGATCTTCCGACTCTGTTTACGTCAAGATACATACAACTGGATCGCAGAATATGCTATGGTACGGGCTAATTGTCCCATCCATTGTCCTCCTTGTGGCAGTGGTAATAGAAATATGGCGAAGGAAGTATCATCCACCATATTTCGAGGATGAGGTAGGCTCACTTAGTTCTTTGTCAGTGATACTTCCCGCAGGATTACTATATCTAATTGTGAGCTCGAAGGGATCATATATGGATTTTGACCTCAGAAGAAAATATTACAACGAGGATTT
>WAMJ01000270.1 GCA_015522385.1 Candidatus Heimdallarchaeota archaeon | reverse complement strand
ATCTTTGCGTGGTCCATCTTTGCGTGGTCCATCTTTGCGTGGTCCATCTTTGCGTGGTCCATCTTTGCGTGGTCCATCTTTGCGTGGTCCATCTTTGCGTGATCCATCTTTGCGTGGTCCATCTTTGCGTGGTCCATCTTTGCGTGATCCATCTTTGCATGGTCCATCTTTGCATGGTCCATCTTTGCATGGTCCGTCTCGGTACTCTTTGTCTCAACACAGTTGTACCCACATTTCTCCAGCCAATCTCTGACCGCCTCTTTTGTCTCTGTTTTGTCATACTCAATTAAGAGTGTATTGTCAAGAGAGTTGATGCTCACTTTTTCTATGGTAGGAACATTCTTCTTTATGGCTCCTTCTAGATTGCATGCGCATCCTGGACTCATGAAATCTTTGAGATAGAATTCGGCCTTATGTTTTGTGCTCATAATATATCCTCTAAGTGTAAGAATCCTCCACACATATAAGGGTTTTGACGTGTCGAATATTGATATATTAGATTCCAATATCTGCTTGTTCTATGGTGACTCAAATCTAGCTCAAATTTTGAGGAAACAGATTTGAGTCGATTTTTAGCACAAGTTATGTATAGTGTATCACCAATTGTTATCTCACTATGAAACGTTCATTGATCTTATCCGGATTATTGATGATCTCGCTGCTCCTAATCTCTGGGGCAGGGGCTCATGGCTCAGAAGAACAAAATTCCCGCTACATGGATAGTGGGTTTGAGACTAGAACAGAACACATGGTTGTGAATGGATCATTGGATGTCACCGATGAGGGAATTGTCATCTCCCTCCTAATGACACCCAACGAGGAATCGATGCAGATGATGGAGGAGAGAAAAGGGGATATGGGTGATGGCGCTTCTGGAGACTCTCATGGTAATGCTCCCGAAGAGAGGGACATGGGGAGATTCATGGGTGACATGAGTTCCCCATCGTCCTTCCAGAACCAGATGAACGTGACACTCTACGCGATTGTGGAGTTTGAGGAGACTGGAACTGCAGGCTTCGATGCACAGGACACTCTGGTGTCAATTTACTACCTTAACTCCTCCACGCTCAACCCTGTCGAGACCGATGACAACGGATCCTACACAGTGTCTTCACCTGATGGGGTTTTCAGGCTGGATCTCGGAGGGAACTCATCGGAGTTGGGTGTTCTCAGTTGGAAGTGGTCCGTTGAGATCAACTACCCCTATATATCTAACACTTCAAACATAGCGCTGCTCCATGATGTACAGTCAATGAGGGGTGAGATGAACATGATGAGGGAGCGATCCATGATGGACAAGGGAGGAAAAGGTGGATCTATGGGTGACATGGGAGAGTTCAGGACAGAAGTTCTTAACAACAACACCATGATGAACTACGGAGAGGGTGCACCCATGTTCCTTTCATGGGTAGAGACCGCTGACATTGACGGAAACAGTCTGCCTGTTGTCGCATCTGCAGGTGACGTCTTCGCCATAGCAATCCCTCACGGCTCAAACATTAAATATGACCCATCAATTGGTGTTGAAGCATCTGTCGTGGAGGACATGGACAGCTCAATCGCTCTTCTCGGTGAGACGGAGACCAACACCGCGGACTTCCCATATCTCGCGCTTGGTATCTCCGTTGCCATTCTTGCACTGGTCGTGACTCGGAAGAGGTTCTGAGACCTACTTTACATTTAGTGAAATTGATAATTCAAGAGGGTTCTCCGGGGATATTTCCCAATTAATCAATCCGACCACTCTGTGGGCGAAGACCGCCCTCTGATGAATGACCTCCATGTCGCCAAGGTCAAGGGTACATGTTGTACCTCCATGTGAGAGACTGCTCCCGTCCACGATAATCTTCCCTCCGTTCAGCAGTTCCATCGGGGAAGGGGACAACTCGTTGGTCACGGAGAAATTAACGCAGTGGACTTCCTCCCGTGAGCTTATCCTGTAGTCAATTCTGATATCTTTGGAGAGGTGCAACCGCTTCTGCAATGTGATGTCACCGTCCCTTCTCCACATCTTCACCTCAGGGATGAAGGGGATGACCTGCGTATTGTAGTACGTGTGTGGTAGGCTGTTCTCATGAACCATAGTTCTATCGATACTGTAGATCGTCTCCACGTGACCAAGGGTTCCCCACTTCTTCCCATCGACATCCATCCGGTCCTCGAATAGCGATCCCCCGTGATCCATGGTGGTCCCGTACTCTGGGAATCTGAACCGTGGTGAGGGGTGGTCGAGCTCGTGGATAGCTCCCGATCGGTTGTAGAAGTACGGAGACGGTGAGATGATCTTGCCATTTGAGATCAGCTCCACGACTCTCCCACCATATGGGCTAAGCAGGAGTCGGTGGCTGTCGTTCTGCCAGCGGACGAGTGGATGCCCGTGGAAGTTCATCCATTCTAGTCCCCTGTCATTCTGCTTGTACGACAATAGCCGTTCTGCGTACCTTAGTGACTCCCATGTCATCTGTCCAGGGACATTTAGGAGGTAGCGGGTATGGTCTCCACCCATGGAACCGGGTGCGCAGCCGAACTCAAACTGAGACTTGAGGTAAACCTGCTTGGCGACTTCGGTGACCTCTCCAGCACTTGCTCCTCTCAACTTCTTCTCGACCTGCATGTGAAGGGTTCTGTAGTACCTTATCTCTGGAGATTCTGCGAGGTAGGCGAAGTAGTCCTTGTACCCATCCTCCTTGACAGAATCCTCCATCCAAGACGCCTGTCCTCTGACAAGTCCCTCTACGACTATACTATCTCCCATCGCCATTTCTGAAAGGGGTACGACCTCGATCCATGAATTGTCAGAGATTGCTCCGAGGAGCTTCTTGAAATTCTGTTGGAAGGTCCGAGGATCCTTATTATGGGCAATCTGCCAGAAACCGATAGCCTCCGTATCCTGTGCGTACACTGCCTTCTCCTTGCCTTGGTCAACGTATGCCTCCATTAGCTTTATGAATCTGTCCATCTCTCCCGACCATATCACCGAGTCAAAGGACCGGAGGACCTCTTGGTCGTCGGGAAGGTAGGTCAGCTTCTTCCCCCTGACTCTTTGTGAGTACAACCGATTCGCTTGTTCGGGGTTGAGGGGCTCAAGAATGCGTCTTTCGATGACAGTGTGGTCGAAGCCAAAGTCCATTATGAGTCCTGCAAAGCTGTCGTTCCATACTCGCTCTGGATTCCAGAACCCACGGGGTACTATTCCATATATCTTCTCTAAAACATCTTTATTGTGCGTGATCTGCTCCCGGTTCGCCCAATCGCTGGTCGCTTCCATAACATTCTGGGCATACGCAGAGCCCATGAGTTCGAATACACCAGTGGACAAGCCCTCCTTGATCAGCTCGATGACCTTGGGGTGCCTCCAGCTCATCATCTGTGAGAGAGGAGCAGCCCAGTGGAAGGTTATGGGCAGGTCCTGTGCGAGCGTGATCTCAGTTACCGGTCTGTAACTGCTGTGGAGAGCTGGCTCGTACGCCCATGTGAATGGCATGTTCGAATGGAGGAGGATACCCAACTGGATGCTCACAGTTGGGCACTAGTATATCTACTTTTGAAATGGTGTACTCTGTACTGAAGGAAAGTGAGATCTGTAGCTTCTCCAACAGAAAAATGAGTGCTTTCATCCTAAACTTTTATATTTCTCTACACCTGCGAACTTCGTATGAAGATCCGCTTCCAGAATGTCTCGAAGAACTACAGAGTCCGTATCCAAAATGGACTGAAGGGGTTCTTCAAACCTGATTTCCGTGTCGTAGAAGCAGTGAGGGATCTCAACTTCTATGTGGAGGGAGGAATTGTGGGGCTCATCGGTGAGAATGGAGCGGGTAAGTCCACCACCATTAAGCTCCTCACTGGGATACTTAGTCCGAATGAGGGGGCTATTGAGGTCCTAGGAAAAAACCCCTTTACCAATCGCAAGGAGCTGATGAAGGAGGTGGGTGTCATCTTTGGACAGAGGTCGTTGCTCAGGACTACGCTCCCTGTCAAGTACACCTACGAGTGGCTACGCGATATCTACAGCGTGCCAAAGGAGGTCTACCAAGCGCGTCTGAAGGATCTGACACAGCTCTTCGGAATTACCGATCTCATCGATCGCCCCCCGAGGGAGCTGAGCCTAGGGCAGAGGAGGAAGTGCGATCTTGTAGCAGCGCTGCTCCATGGTCCAAAGCTCCTGCTCCTCGACGAGCCAACGATCGGACTCGACTTCAAGGCGAAGACATCGTTCAGGGAACTCCTCAAGACCTATGTGGTGAAGAATGATGTCACTGTTCTGATATCTAGCCACGACCTCACCGAGCTGGAGAACATGTGCGATGAATATCTCGTCCTCTCAAGGGGGAGACTGGTACTTAGTGGAAGCCTTGAGCAATTGGTCGACGAGATCGGGCTGACAAATGTGGTAGAGTTCTCCGTAGAGGGAGAGGACAGGAGCAGTGAGCTCACTGATCTCGGATTCGACCTACGATACGAGGGCAGCACCCTCCGAATCTTCTACAAAGAGGGTGTAGAGCGTATCATAAAGGAAGTGTATGATCGTTTCGAGGTCTCTGATGTGAGGATTGAGAAGAACACTCTCCAGAAGGTACTGGTGGATTGATAAGATGATTTGGAGCTATGTCAGACTGAATCTAAGGGAGCTCATGGTGTTCCGTCTGTCCTTCGTGACCAATGTCATACAGCGTCTGCTGGCGAGCACAGAGTTTGTCATCTTCTGGCTGATTATCGCCAGCTTCGAGCTGAACAGCACCATCGGCTCGTGGAAATTCGAGGATCTCCTCTACCTCATCGCATTTTATGAGCTGAACTTTGGGATGTTCATGGTCTTCGGAATTGGGTTCTTCTCTCTGCCCTATGCCGTACCTAATGGACTGCTCGATGACATCCTCGTGCTTCCTGTGAGCCCGACAACTGGTCTAATCGGGGACAACCTCTCACCAGACCGGTTCGTCCGTCCGGTGACAGCTCTGCTGGTTCTTGCCATCGCCATCGCTCTACGACCATCGGTTAATCCTCTTCTCCTCGGTCTCGGGATCTTACTGGCGATCCTAGGCTCTCTACTCGAGAACATCTTCTTCATGACGCTCAACCTCTTGTCATTCTGGTTGGGGAATATCGGAGCGGTCGTTGAGTCACTTACCGAACTTGACCAGGCCAAGCGGTTCCCCCTCGACAAAATCGGAAGCGGAACAAGATTCGTCCTTACATTTGTCATCCCCGTGGTGTTCATCTCTAGCTTCCCTGCCGAGGTCATCACCATGAGGGTCTCCGTCACAGATTTTGTCGTGGGTGTGACGTCGCTCCTTGTCCTCCTCTTGATCTGGCTGAAGCTCTTCGCCCTCCTCTGGAACTACGGACTGAGGAACTACCAGTCGGGAGGGAGCCTGTGATGTTCGAGAGGATTCGGGCAACGGTACTCATCACCCTCAGGAGCGAGATGGTCTTCAGGATGAACTTCGTCTTCCTCTTCATCGGTCTCCCCTTGAGGACGTACATCACGTGGCTTCTGTGGGATTTCGTCATCGCAGGAAACGCCAGCTTCAGCGGACTGACTAGGTCACAGATCCTCCTGTTCACCGCGTTCACCTCGTTCCTAAGCTATCTGTATGACACGAACACCCTTCTGCAGATCGTTCAAAGCAAACTAATATCGGGTAGAGCAGTAGCTGACCTCACACTCCCCATGGACTACCACACCTTGGAGATTTACTCGTCGTGGGGGACATTCATCCTCTACAGCGTCATCGGGCTGATCTCCATGACGGTCATGCTGCTAATGGCTGGAATTACAGTCGTGCTCGATCCCCTGAAGGTGCTCCTCGTCATCTCAATCGTCGTTGCCAACAGCTTTGTCCAGTACTACCTCGTAATGATTATTGGCTCCCTCTCGATCTTCGTTGGAACCGTGGAGTCGATCAAGTACACGCTCTTCAACCTTCTGCAGTTTTTCGGGGGCGTGCTCATCCCATTGTCAATCTTCCCGGAGTCTATGAGGTACGTGCTCTACCTGAATCCAATGAGCGGGATGATAGACCTCCCTGCATCGATTCTCATCGGATCGACAGACAACTCCCTCATCATTCTTCGGCTAGCGATACTGCTGGTATGGATTATTCTCCTCCGTCTCCTGAACAAGGTGGTCTGGAGCAGATCACTGGAAAGATTTACCGCTCCTGGTGAGTGACGCAGCTAGCAAGGTGGTGCTGGAAACGAATTACTTGCCCTGAGTGCTCGATCAGGTGGAAAGCGAAGAACCTCGCCATCTCGCGCAGCGTAGTCTCTTTCTTGTTGTAGGGATTGACCAAAGAGTCGTCGAGCGAGGAGAATCTGTCCCCGAGCTTTGACATATCATCAACGGCAAGCTGGTAGAGGGAGTGGATTTGCTCTGAGGGTTTGAGGGATTTGTCCACGGGGACCTCGAGCTTTGTGAGGTCGAGATCTGGATCCTCAACACCCCTGACGAATTTGTGCAGAGCGCTCACAGCGTGTGTGGCGATCTGCAAGGGACTCTCCCCGTCTCCAGGAATCTCGGTGACGAGCAGACTCTCCACATCGTCTCCCTCCTCAGCCCTCTTCCTGAATCTGTGCTCGGTGTACCACCTCGCGGTCTTAATCTGCTCGACGAAATCTACAAGTAGGTTCATAGAGAAACGCTTGACTGAGGACGATAAAAGGGTTCAGTTTCCAAGAGGTCAGTTGCTTATCGGGAATCTTTAAGTGTAATCCCGACAGATTAGTAGGTAGTGCAAGATGATCTGCTCACAGCATGGAACACTCATCAATCGATGAACCTCATGGTAATCAGGATGGTGGAAGGGAATGAAGAGCTTAGCCCACGCCCCCGTGCACGTACATTAGTTAAGGTACTTCATCACATGGCCAAGGTGAGGACCCAGTGGCTCAGTGCCATCAAACCCCGTCAGGAATATATGGCTCCTGGTGATACCATGGTCTCCATCGTCGAGTCACTGGAATCATCGGGTACAGCCATCCAGAACCTGATTAATTTGGGAAATGAGGGGACGAAAATCACGGGGATAAAAAATATCCTCATGTTCGTCTCCTACCTCGTCTCACATGAGTCTCACCACCGGGGACAGATCATGCTTACGCTCAAGCTCAACGGAGTGAAAATCGACAAGAAGAACCAATTTGCACTGTGGAAGTGGTGAGTGTGAACTCCTCAGTCCTCACGATCATCTCGATCCTCCTAGTGGGTGTGGTCTTTCTCCTCACGGACTTCTCACAGTTTCCAACCTATGTGGCAAGTAACCAAGGAATTATTGCACTACTCCTTTTCCTAGGTGTCGTCACCTTCTTCCTCAGGATGCTGAGAAACTACTCGGTTTTCAGGGTCGCAGCCTACACAGATGCCTCCCTCTTTCGTTATCTTCCTGCAGGAATGCTCGCGGGGGTGGTCTCTATCTACGGTCCCCTCAAGAGTGGTGAGCTGGTTGCGATGGAGATCTACAGGGAGAACTTCTCCGTACAGAGGGGGGAGTCTCTCTCAGTGATAGCAGTGGGGAGGATCTTCGATGTCGTAATAATACTGTCATTCGTCAGCACCTCCCTCCTCTTATTGCCCTCGTCAGAGGTCATCTTGCTCTACACCTACCTCGCTGTTCTGATCTCGGTCCTTGCAGTGGTGATAGCTGCGTTGGTCTCAAAGAGGGTTGGTCTTGCTCTTCTCCGAATCACCAGACCTCTGTTTATCTGGAAACTCTCCAGAATCCACTCCTTTGTGGAGAATCTAGCTAATGACTACTACCGAAGTCTCGTGGAGCTTAAGGACAGTAGAATCTTCTCACTCCTCACCCTGACAACCGCGGGTCGATGGTGTCTTGAACTTGTAGGATTCTCCGTGCTCATGAACTCATTTGGGATCGGACTCAATATATTCCAGTTGATGTCTGTTCTCGGCTTCTCCTATGCCATCGGAGTAAGTTCAGGGACACCCGGCGCACTGGGGAGCTCACAGCTCACTGCCTTGGGCATACTGGTACTCCTTGGAGCAGATGCTGGAACCGCTGGGCTAGCACTTGTCATTAACCTCGCGATTAGCACGGTTCTCTACATCACCTTGTTCCTCATCTCTCTTCTATGGTTGTGGATTCAGAATGAGGGTCAACCAAAGTCTCCTTGACAACTTCTCTGAGCCTCACCGCTTTCTTCCAGACGACCACGTTGAGGACAAGTGAGAAGCTGATCGAGAAAGCAATTGCAGGGAGCTCCCCGTAAACAATGACTATAATCTGACTCATGGTGTTATAGAGTCCGTGGATAACGATAGGCAGGAAGATCATGAGAAAGAGGGATAATGCCCTGCCAAAACCTGTGACACCTACATCCCTCCCTCTCTTGAACTTGGCGTATCTCGTGCCCATAAGCACACCTAATCCGAGGTGCAGGGGGACTGCCGCGAGGTTCCTCAGGACAATGACCTGAATTCCGATGGTGAAGTCGAAAAGTGATATGATTGTCTGCTCATCGAGGAACCACCTGTAGATGGCAGTCAGTGGGAGGGAGTTGCCCATGGCGTAGGATATGAGATAGACCAGATTCTCGTAGATTGCGAATCCACCAGATACGGCGATCATGTAGATGATGTAGTCGCTGGGGAGGTCTGTCTCTTTGTGGAATCGAGTAGAGAAGACGAAACCACTGAATTTAAGGAGCTCCTCGACAGGTGCCACGACAAGGATGTTGAATGCAGAAAAATAGATGATCGCCTCCGTCATCGTAGACGGGCTGTAGACACCGACCAAGGTAAGGGCATAGGGGAGGAGGAACAGCTCGAGGTAGATCGCAGGGTAGATCAGAAGCATACCTACCAGCACCCCCCACGTGATCGCTCCCCTCGGTTCCTTCGCTCCGACATCCGAGTATCTCGCAACTGCAAGGTAGATGATTGTTGGAAGGAAGCTGAGCAGGAAGATCAGAGCCAGTCTGTAATCGGCGATATAGTATTGGTACAGGAGATAGAATGTAAAGAAGACGAACAGGAGATACACCCACCTGAATCGTTCAAAGATATACATCGTAGAGTTTTGCGTGTCATTCTACATAAAGATTTACACTCTATGTCATCTGGGGGTCAATACATCAGTTCTCCTAGTCATATATCTGGAATGCGCAGAAAATTGTTTTATATTGTGGTGTCAAATCTGGTTCAATATGGGTGTTGAAGAAACGTATGTTCTCCCTCCTGCTCTCTACAAGACCGCCCGATTCCTCGAGATTTTCGGACTTGTCTACACAATATCACCGGTAATCGTTGCTTACGCATTCGACATTGACCCCCTTCTCGGACACTCAAAACAGGACTGGTTGATCTTCAATCTCATCTTGGCTTTCCCCACCCTTGGGGGGCTATTCATTATTAGAATGGTACTCGGCAATGACTTCAGGCTTCAACTTGGGCTGCACTCTGTGGCCTTCCTGATTGTGTCTGCCACCTTCTTCTACGGCTTCCACCCTAATCTTGAAGAGGTTGGAGAACCACTATGGGCAGTGCTTCTCAGGTACGGTCTTTTCATTCTCATCTCCACAGCAATATTTGTCTCCATGACCGTCGACTGGCGGTACCATATTCGCAACATCGCCCAGTATGCTGACGCCCTCAACCAAGGGGACTACTCGTACAGGATAACCGACCCCAAGACAGTCGAAGATCGGATCCACAAGGATCTCATAAGAGCTCTGAACAATGCCATCGAGATCATGGAGAACCTTGTGAAGAACCTCAACACCACCGAAATGGTAATCAAAGCAACTGAGCAACTGTCTAATATCTCCACCGATATCTCCGCATCATCGGAGGAGGTGGCTTCATCCAGCCAGAACATGGCCGAGGTCGCCAATCAACAGGCCCAGCATGTACAGGAGATATTCGATAGTATTGGGTCACTCGACAAGACCATCAAGCAGGTCATCGAGCAGATCACCACCAACTCACAGGTAGTCTCCCAGATTGCCTTGCAGACCAACATTCTTGCCCTCAATGCAGGTATCGAGGCCTCCCGTGCAGGGGATTATGGTCGAGGATTCACTGTGGTTGCCAACAATGTACGGAAGCTCTCCGAGGAATCCAAGACCGCTGCGGAGAACATCATCAAGGTATCTGAGCTTGTCTCCGAGTCGCTCAAGACGACATTCAATCATATCCGGGACAAGATCGAGGACATATCCGCCCTGTCCGAGGAGACCGCAGCATCCTCAGAGGAGGTTGCTTCCGTGGCCGAGGAGATGACGTCCTCGATGGAGGAAATGAACGCCTCGACCAATGAACTGGCAGAGATGGCAAACAAAATGAAGAAGTACATCGAGATTAACCAGTTGAAATCACTGTTGGATAATTAGAACTCCATGTACTTGACGTCAGCCCCCTCGTCATCCTCAACCTTCCCGAAGATATCTGTGATGAGTGAGTCCACGATATCCTCGTTTTCCTCGACCTTGGAGATCTCCCTAGCAAACCTCTGGAGCTTTTCAACGAGTGATATACTATGGAGGTTGACGATTGCCGCAGATGTGTATTTCCCATGTTTACTTACCACGACCTTCTTCCCATCTTCTAGCTCGATGTGCTCTGCACCACCGATGTCGTTCTTGGTCAGGAGTTCCCTGATATCATCCATATTCTTCCCCTTCTTTGTCACGACATTTTTGTCCTCTAGGACAAGCACACCCTTCACCTTGATGTCGCTTTCTAGGTAGCGGGGAGTGAAGAATATAAGGACAACTGCAAGTATCATCATGGTTAGGGAGAAGATGGTAGATTCTAGGGGATCATTGAACAGCGAAGAGGTCAGGATAGCCCCCACGAAATCAGCGGTGAAGATAGTTCCCCATGCTATCCCGTAGAGCTTCCAGTTCCTCGGACCCAACTCCTCACTAATCTTCATCAACATAAAGACGATAGCAAGGTAGTACCCAGTTATCTCGAAGGCAGCGACCAGTTGCGCATCTCCCCCGCTGTACGCGATGATCTGGGAGACGCTGTTCATGGAGACAGCGCCGATAAGCAGGGCGTACCTCCCTACCTTGTCAGAGATGTACGAGATCACCAGAATAAATGGAATGGCGAAGAGGTATGAGACTTCTCGATTCGTTTCTGCAATGCCTACTACAGTCTGGAGAATGGCTCCGTGCGCAGCACCACTCCCAATGAGAAACAGGGAGCTAGAGGCAACTGCTAGTTTGAGGCTCTTCGAGGACAGGCGTAGAATGTCCTCTTGGTCGGTACCAATGTAGCGTACACCCTTGTCTCGCAGAGGGTACCATCCCTTGATTATGAGCCAGATGGGGATGAGGGCCAGCGCTAAGGTCATGGCCATGATGGAGTAAGACCTTAACCTACCTGTGATGCCTGAGATGGAGAGAATGATGGCTGATAGGGCTAGCCCGATCACCGCACCGACCGAGGTGTATACCCCTCGTTGTGGGTACATCGCTGTTTTGGAGATCGCCCGTGTTGTGAACGAGAAGAGTGAGAAGGAGAGGAGGTTGAAAAAGGGTATCGTGACGATAAGGAAGATTTCCTTGGAATTCAGGGAAAATGCGAAAGAGGCCGAGAGCAGAAACACAACGGTGATCACCCATGTGACCGAATTCGAGAACCTCAGACTGTCCCTGAACCGCTTGCTTATCAGTACCCAGAAGATGATGAAGATGACCGAAGAAATGAGTAATGAGACAAAGAATGACATGAAATCCAAACCTAGGGAGAACCCATCAAGGATGATCCCTCCACCCAGAGCTCCGTCTGTGAGCAGGGAGAGGATACTCAGTCCCGATACAGCCAGAAGGATTCTTGTTATACCTATTCCTTCAAGTAATTCGTCCAAAGGTTCATTACTCATTACGTCTTCATTCTACCCATTATTGAAAAATCACTTGCATGCATGTTAAACCTCCGGACAATAAAATTCTCATCACTGTGTGAGCTCTGGGAGAGTAATAATTAGATCTATATGTTTTTCCTACCCGTCTCGCTAGTTTATTGAAACCCCGAACGGATTGTTATATGTGAAGGAGTCTGACATCAAGCAATTGATCAGCGAGGGGAACTTCCATGTGTGGATCCCGGATGATATGCACGGGGTATATGCAAAGTTCTACAGGATCAAGTTTGACAGGCTCTTGGGACACAACATAGAGGAACTGATTAAACGGCTCAAATCTCTGCTAAAGGAGGAGGGTGAACCCCTGATTATCACGGAGGGATACCTCGAGCTCGCCTACCTCCAGTGGTTGTCCCAGACGAATTACAAAAAGACGATCAAGGAGCTCCAACGAAGGCTGGGGGACAACAAGTCCATCCAACCCAAAATCGATTTTCTCCAAGGAGTTATCTTGCTCCACGAAGGAGACAAGGAGGAGGCCCTTCAGAAATTCGTCAAATGCGCAGAGGAATCTAATGACCGGTTGTATGTGGGTAAGGCCCTGAACAACATTGCTGGGATTCAGACCACAATGGGGCAGTTTGCAGACGCTGAGCTGAACTACGAGAGCGCGGGGACGATTTTCCGCAAGCTCCACAATCAGTGGCTTGAGAACAATACTCTGGAGAACCTTGCCACCGTCAAGAAGAACCTCGGGATGCTTGACGAGGCGATATCCCTGTACACGCAGGTAGAGGGTTTCTACAGAGAGAATCGGAAGATGAAGGAGCTCGCTCAGTTACTCCACAAGCTCGCCGTTGTTCAGCACAGAAGGGGTGAGTACAACAAGGCCCTCGTCAACTACTCCGAGAGCATGGAGATTCGAGAGGGACTTGACAGGCAGATTGAGACCTCATGGTCATACCTCAATCTTGGCAAGCTCTATCTCGAACTGGGTGAGATCACCCAGGCGATCGAGAATATAGAGAAGAGCCTTGTCATCCGCAAGCAACTAGGGACACCGTTCGAGGTCGCACAGAGCCTCCAGGGGATGGGCATGATCCACCTCCGTATCGGCAACCTTGAGGTTGGGAGGGGGTACCTAATGGATAGCCTCCAAATCTTCCTCGAGCACAATGACTACCTCTGGACATCAGAGACGCTCTTCTTGATCATCTCTTCCTACGCTGAGGAGGAGGACTATAGCAAAGCAAGAGAGTTCTTCGGAGTGCATGAGGAGTTGGTGAAGTCAAGCAACAAACCACTCATCAAACACCGGCACAGGCTACTTGAGGGCATTCTCCTCACGGGGAAGGAAAGGGCCGTCGACAAGTTCAAGGCAATAGAGGTATTCGAGGATATACTCAACTCCCCCCTATACGACTTCCGGTTGTACTCAATCGCCATGATAGAGCTTGCTGACCTCTACATTCTCGAGCTCAGGTTGGGGAAGAACGAGGAGCTCATAAGTTCGCTCGAAAACCTCCTAGGCAGAATGTTGGATGCCTCTTTGGAGTCCCAGTCCTACCCTATCTACATCAAGTTCCTCATGCTCAACGCACGGCTTAAACTCGTGCAGTTGAAGGCGAATGAGTCGCTCCAACTCCTCAAGGAGGCCCTCGATCTGTGCGAGGAAAAGGGACTCATACGGCTCTACCAGATGGTACAGGATGAGATCAAGGACATGGAGGACCTGCTTATGGGGGTCTGGAACAAGATGATCGGACCCAATACATCGCTCATCGAGCGTTTGAAGACAGCCTCACTTGTGGACTACATGAATGACGTGAGTGATATTCTCAAGAGCTTCCAATGAAGGGGTAAGAGATATTAACCCCACCATCTCCCTACAGCTATGGAAGTCAACAGGCAGATCATCACGCACTTCATAATCTCACTCATCCTCATCATCTTCGTCCTTATCAGTCCACAGGAAGGGATGAATGGATTGCAGATCTTCTTTCTCATCACAATTGGGATAATCTTGACTCAGTGGTACGTCATCTTCGGTCTGGTGGCTGTCAGGCTAGGCTATGACGGGTCTGGAACAGATATGCCTGCCGTACATCTCTCTCCCACAATCCGGGTATTGGTCCCACTGCTTATCTCCGCTTTGCTTGTCGTTGGTGTGCATGTGCTCTCTGGAGTGACCATAGTCGACATCTTAGTTATTGTGCTCTACGTTATGGGTCCTACGCTTATTCTATTCTGGAAAAGGGGACTTATCCTCGCCATCATCTGGACATGGTTCCCAATTGAATTCGACCTCATAGGTGACCACATAGGCTCGCTCTCCTACCCTCTGCTGCCTGCCCCTGCCCTAATTGGGCTCTTCTCCCTACTTTGGGCGGCGGTCACTCAAGGTGCTCACGTACCGTGGTTCACCTGGAAATTGTCCAAGGACGACCTCAAAGCTGTAAACATCGGTGCGATGGCTGCAACAGTTGCAGTCGTCCCACTCGGATTGCTGAGCAACTTCCTGACTTGGAACCCGGGGCGGATACTCGAGACCGATATCACTCCGAATCCGATCTTCACGATCATCCTCGTCTTCGTTGTCATCTTCCTCGTTCAGGGAATAATGGAAGAGACTCTCTTCAGGGACTTCATTCAGAAGCACTGGATGTTCTGGATGCAAGGTGAGGGTCAGGACAAGAAAGCTGTCTCCTCAATTGTCTTCTCGGGTATTGTAATCGCATCCATCCCCTTCTGGGGTGTTATTCTCCGCTGGTTGGCATCTCTCGTCCCATTCTTAACGGACGTTGCCAACAGGGTAGGTGATCTGGAACGACCCCTCGGTGACTACGAGGGTGCACCCATTCCGGCTTTTGAGGGAATGCCGCTCTGGCCCTTCTACCTTGGCGTGGCCATCATACTCACGGTTGGGGGGCTGCTTGTCTATCGTAAGTATCCTCAACCCTTTGTTGCAGCTCTCATCGCCTCCTCGATGATCTTCGGTTTCGCCCACTTCGAGGACTGGAGGTACGTCTTCTTCGCAACACTCGCAGGTGCTGCATACGGTTGGACATACCAGAAGACGAAGAACATCGTAGCACCTGCACTTGTGCACATGGGTGTGGACGCGGTCTGGGCTATTCTGCTCTCCTATCCTTAGGATTTAACTGCAGGTACTTCTAATTTCCGTTGTACCCGATTTATAGGATCGTCTACCATATAGATTTGAGAATCCCTCCACCAGTGCCTCTCAAAGTCGAAGTTAGCAGGGTAGAACCAGTATCTAGCTGCTCCCTCGTCCGAGGTATTGAGCTGATAGAACTCAGTCTGTGGGAACTCCTCCCAGATGGCGTAGCTGAACTCCTTGAACTGGCTCCGACTCATATTTGCCCACATGGTCATACTCTTGTCCTCCATGAGGTCAACGGATAGCCTGAAGGGAGGTGTGTCAGTCAGGATGTGACTGATGAGAGGATCAAGGTTCTTTGAGTCGTGGATATGGAGCAGGTAGGTCTCCGAGAGATTGAACCTTGACCTATCATAGTTCAGCCTTATGTGCGACACCAGATTATTCATGACGAAACGGTAGTGGTCGTTCATCGTGCTCTTCTTTAGATTCAGTTCCTCACTTATCTCCCTCTGCTTCATTGAGGCATCCCTTGTGAGTATCCTCAGGATGTCGAAGTGAACCTTCTTGATCCTGTCGAAGTCTTCGAGCCTCCCCTTACGCTCTATTTCTGCCCTCCCTCCGCTGTGGAGATTCTCCATCCATTCCCTCCACGAGAAGTCCCATTCCATCGTCTTGATGTCAAACTTGCTGAGGGATGGAAAGAAGTCTTTCCTCCTCCCCGAACTTGCGTACAGCATGTAGGTTGACACGACACCGATCTCGACGAGTTGATCCATGAAGGTCTTAACGTTCTTCCGTGATCCGACAGGGGTATTGAACTGGATGAAGAGTCCAAATTTCCCGTGAAGTGTCCGCACACGATAACTGGTATAAGGGTGCTCATTGCAGGCAAGTTCGACCATCTGAAGAGCATTTAGGGTAGGGATATTCGCGAACACCACGACTCTTTCCAGATCCATAACCTCTGGTGTGTATGCGGCCATAGGGTTCCTGAGAATATTTGTTTCGTGGAGCTCGGTGTACTTCTTCTTGACAGTGGGCCACGAGAGTCTTGCCCGTTCTGCTACCGTCTTGAGAGGGAGGAGGGGATCTTCCTCGAGTGCGAGGAGAATGGCCATCTCCGATTTACCGATCATTTTTGTACTATTCCCTAACCCAGTGTAAGCTCACCGTCGGGGTCTCCTCCCGATGTGTGACCCGGTGGGTCGAAGTCGTAGTCCAGTGCAGTGTAACTCGCTCCGCCCGTCAGCAGCACTGCCTCAATCTTGATGTTGTACCAACCCGACTCAGTGGCGTCGTTGTGAAAGATCATCGAGCCTTCGAGGTAGGTGAGGACTGTGTTTACATGGTAGGCATACTGCACTTGTCTCCCGGAGGGAAGGGTCAGTGTGAAGTAGAGCTGGAACTGGGTTCTGCCATTAGAGTAGGTGTCGATGTTGAACAGCACCTCTGCGTCGTCCATAAACCCGTCTCCGCTGGCATCAAGATAGTATGCGTCTGTGATTCTGATTGTCAACGTGCTTGAGTTGCTCTGAACAGTTGTCTCGGCCGCATAGCTGGCCGGTACCAGCATGAGGAGTACGAATATCGAAAATCCGATGATGGTGTTCGTGCTTTTTCTCATGAGTTCTCAAGCTATATGTGGAATATAAGTTTATCTCAATTAATTGTTCAAAATTTTTATCTTTATCCGAGTATGTGAATCGTTATGAAATGTCTTAGAAAATTCAATGATCATCCATCCAGTTACATGCCTGCACGATTCAACATTTCATCGGTGGAATATAGGAAATATATAGAAAAACATGCTCTCAGTCTTCCACTGTTAAAATCGGCGACAATTAAATATTTTAGATTAATTTTTTAATTCTGGACGAAACATTTATCAAGTTCGTACTTTTTGGTATGTTGAAGACGATTTGCGTCGCAGTCCGCTACGAATATCGCATGCGTCTTCGGTGATTATAGTGAACAACAACAACAAACTACTCGCAACCCTGCTCATCGCAGTGTTCATGTCAAGTACATTTGCTCTGGCAAGTGCAAGACCCGATCCCATGATGGAGATCATGATCGGAAGACCCGGGAGCGGGAGCTCACCACCACAAACCATCCCTTGGGGTATCAGTAGAATTAACGCAGATACTGCACAGACCGCTGTCGACGAGACCGGCGTGAATGTCGCCGTCCTCGATACTGGTATCGACGTCACCCACGAGGATCTTCAGGGTCTGTTCAAGTGGGGATACAGCTTCTACCTTGGAAATAGGGAGATCTCTGGCGCAGAGTGCACTGTCGATGACCCCAGTCCCTGTGATGATGGTCATGGTCACGGAACTCACGTCACTGGTACAATTGCTGCTCAGGACAACGCAGTCGGTGTCCTCGGCGTGGCAGTTCAGGTCAACATCTACTCAATCAAGGTTCTCTCCGACAGGGGCTCTGGATCATACTCTGCAATCGCAAACGGTCTGATCATCGCCACCAACGGACCCGATGGTGTTGTAGGTACTGCTGACGATGCAGACGTGATCTCTATGTCCCTCGGTGGTCCTTCCAGCACCACAGAGCTTGAGGCAGCAGTCAACTACGCTCTGGATAACGGAGTAGTCCTCGTCGCCGCAACTGGTAACGACGGTGCAGACAGCCCATCCTACCCTGCAGCATATCCCGGTGTGCTCAAGGTCGGTGCAATCGACATTGACAACAATATCGCCTCGTTCTCCAACAGAGGTGAGGACGTCTTCGCACCTGGTGTCGATGTGCTCTCCACCCTCCCCGGCAACGATTACGCTTCATGGAGTGGGACCTCGATGGCTACCCCCCATGTCTCTGGAGTTGTCGCACTCGCAATCGCTGCTCACCCAACCTACACCAGTACACAGATCTTCGATCTCGTGGTCGGAAGTGTTGACTCCTACAAGGTTGTCGACGCCTCTGCAGTAGTCTAATTGTTTCGAGTATTTTCAT
This sequence comes from Candidatus Heimdallarchaeota archaeon, assembly GCA_015522385.1. The sequence goes on along the minus strand of WAMJ01000270.1, from coordinate 16,866 downwards.
CTGTTTTGCCACTTTAACCCCCTGATCCACTAATATTCAACACACAATCCCACAGGTAGGTGACTGAATCCACCTCCTCTGGGTATGAATTCCAGATATCTGCCACAAATTTTAAGATGATTCCGAAGAATTCGCTATTCTTGACGCGCAGTTTCTCCCTCTCGTCCAACAGGATCAAGGTTGTCAGTGTGGTTCTCCACCTCATGCTCATCTCAGCAGCAATAGGTATACAGAGGACGATTCTCTCACTCTTCACCGAGAAGTTCAGCGACTTCCAGTCAAACGTCATGGCTGCAGCCATCACGCTCTCTGTATTCGGGATCACCAAGTCCTTCGGCAACTTCCTCGGTGGTGTATTCAGCGATGTCAAGGGGAGAAAGATCATCTCGGTGATGGGGAACTCAGCCCTCATTGTGGGCACAGTGAGTATCCTCTTCTTGGACAATCTCGCGGGGTTCGTCCTCGGCAACTTCTTTGTCGGAATCGGGACGGGGTTGGTCTTCGTCGCAGCGACGATCCTGCTCACGGACCTTGCCAGCCTTGACGAGAGATCAACAGCGGTGTCATTCATGGAACTGAGTGTCTACTTTGGTACTGCGCTCGGTTCGGTGACAACCCTGAATATCGAGATCTCGAAGGACAACATAGTTCCCTACTACCTCTCCGGAGCGATACTCGTCGTAGGTCTGGGATTCCTCCTCTTCACCGTCAGGGACACACAAAAGTACATCAGGAGGGAGTCCAAGATAGAGAGGGAGGACTCTCGGGTCAAGCGGGTCTTCGAGATGTTCTACAAGGACTTCGGGCTCGATGAGGAGAGCCTGAACCTCAGCAATGGAACTCCCTTACCCGACACCCATCGTTACTACCTCAAGCCCACTTTCCAGGTCGTTCTCGGATCGGGGATTGTCACGAGGATCATAGACTCCCTCATTATCATCATCCTGCCCCTTATGATCCTCAACCTCGGGATGTCGAGCTTCCAGTACTCCGTAGTCAGCACAGTCTACCTCCTGTCTTGGTCCAGTGGGATACTCATGGCAATCCCCGTGACCAAACTCCACGGGAGGAAGCTCCCTATCATGCTGGGGTTGATAGTGCAGGCATTTGGGATCATCCTCTTCACTATCTCCTCGTTCTTCCCCGTCCTCATCACAGCCGCAGTCCTCGCAGGACTGGGACTGGGGGTGTACTACCCATTGCCGGGGTCGATCGTCACAGACATCGTACCTGCGGAGAAGAGGGGGCAGGCGGTTGGGATCTTCAGGCTCTTCCTCGACTTCGGTTACTTCATAGGCTCAGTTCTCTGGGTTCTATCCACGGACTATGTGTACGACTGGGCACACACCCGGCTCTTTCTCTTCGGGAGCTACGACGTCTACAGTTTCAACTTCCTCGTGGGATTCAGCGTACTTCTCTTCCACTCCGTGATGATCTTCCTCTTCCTCAAGGACACCCGTCCTATCTGGAAGCAGAAACCAGTTGTTCTCAAGCACTTCGAGAATGTCAAGAAGGTCTTCGACACCATTGAGAAGGACGTCTCCTTCACCGTGTACGAGGATCTGGATATACAGGCAACGGTGAGGGAAGCCAAGGTATACGAACGGAAGGCAGACGACTATCTCGATTATCTGACCAAGGAGACTTATGCAGGCTCATTCCCGCTCATCGACTCCTACGACATCCTCCGCTTCTGCACAAGGGTGGACAAGGCGGCCGGGCACGTCATTCGTTCAATGAGAAAGCTGGACATGCTGTCATCACCTCCTCCCCAGCTGATCTTCGAGAACATCCAGAAGTACCTAAAGATCCTCGACGTCCTCGTGGAGTCTCTGCATGAGGCACTGGGATACCTGTCAGTAGGGATATCCATCTCCGTCTTCAGGTCCTACCAAGTCTCGATCATCGAGGAGGTGCTGGACGAGATCTACCGTATCCTCTGGACGAATCTGAAGGAGCTTTCTGATAGACTTGATCCCTTCGAAATCATGATCCTGAAGGATGTTATCGATTCGCTGGAGAAGAGCGCAAACACGATTGATGACGCATCCGAGCTTCTCAGGGTAATCGCATTCAAGCACCTCGCCTAGATATTTAATGTTACATTGGAACATCTGAGATTGTATTTCTTTATTTCCCCCACTGGTGATTATGGTTAGGGATGAACATCGAGGAACTAAAACAAAGGGTGCAAGCTGCTTGTGGTGAGTACTTTCAGACATTATCAACGCAGGAACAAAAAAATGCTCAAAATAGGGCTCAGGGTGGAAAACAACTTGATGGCTTCGTTAAACTCTCCATGGAGTTGGCAGAGGGGGCTGGATTCAACCCTAAAAATATTTATACCAAGAATGGAGTACCTGGATATTACAGGATTTCTAAGAAATGGGATCTGGTGGTTGTTGATGATGAGGGAAGTATTGTTGCTGCACTTGAATACAAATCTGTTGGAAGCAGAGCTGATAATGTGAACAATAGAATAGAAGAAGCTATCGGCTCTGCAATAGATATCAACGCTGCAATGAGTGAAGGGCTTCTCTCCTCCTCAACAAATTCATATCTCTGGACTGGATATTTGGTGATGATGAACCTCACAGAGGATGCAGAGAAGGAGAGAAACACCACCCCTATTATTCCCCAATTCACGTACCGTGATGTATTCGGTAAGCGCCTGTCGTATATGGAACGGATGAAAATTTTCCTTCTTGCTGCAGTGGAGAAGGGACTTTACACGAAGTCAAGTTTGGTTCTAGCAAGAGACCCCAATAGATTGAAAGGTGATATAGCCTATATTCCGTACTCCTCTCCAGAAACAGAGCTCCTCCCTGAACATTTCTTCATGAGCTACCAAACACATCTTGAAAATATTTCGACAAGATAGGTCAGACAGTATTTCTGAAAAGCTGAAACTCATCCCATGTAATCCCGAATGTGTTCAACAGTAACTCCATGATGTCCTCTGCCTCGAGAATTTCAGAGTCACTTAGGTTTGGGTAGGGGAGGTCTTTGATGAACTGGGACTGGAATCTGTAATACCCATTCTTCTGCTTCTTCGCCCTGATCTTGATTAGGGTGTCGTAGAAGTCAGAGTTCAGAAGCTTCTGGAGGACCCTCAGTTTACTTGTAGATTCTGCAAGCATCCAGTAGACACTGTGATCAGGATGGAACTCTCCCTCTGCATCAAGGAGGAAAGCTGTCCTCTGATAGATGTCTGGTGTGAAGATTTTTGGTGAGTTGAACCTCATAAGATTCGGATGTTCATGGAACCTGTACCATAGATCATTCTTCTTTATACAGGTTCTCCCCGACAGCTCTTCTTTATGGGACAGGAGGTAGTTGTATATATTTGGGTACTGCTGTTGGAGATTGGACTCTGGAACAAGTTCTGTAGTGGAATCTTGTCGTAACCTGTAGGGTGTGATTAGGAGCTTGTACTGGATGTCATTCTCGCTCTTTATTGACCGAGTGTCTACCATCTTTCTCAAGAGGTCCCTCTCCAGACCCAGTTGTTCAGCGAACTCCTCAGAGACGACGTAAACCTTCTTTCTCCCGGTTGCAGTTCCTGCTGAGTACATGACGTACTCCTCGCTAAATACACATTTCATCCCTGCTTTAATCCTCTCAAGGACGGAGGTCAAGTCGTTGTCGAGGAAGACCATGTTGCCTGCGTCCATTGAGGATTGGTCGACATGGTAATAGCTATACTCTGCAGCCTGCAATTTGGAAAGAAGACTGTTGAGCACTCCCTCCTCTATAGTTTCTTTGTGTAAATGGAAGTAATCTATCGACATGCCCTCTCCGACGTCTCCTTTGACCAAATCAAGGATCATTGGGTAGGGTAGGATACTCCCGAAGACCGAACAGTTGTCAAAGTTTATTATGGTCTTGATCCTCGATTTTCCCAGCAATAATCTCCTAAGTTCTAGTCCGGATCTCCCTTTGGCAAATCGGATAGGCATGATGTAGCACAATCGTCCTCCCTCCCTTAGAAGATTATACCCCTTCTCTACGAAAAGATGGTAGAGATCAAATCTCTCATGAGCCGTTCGGAATAGCTGGGAATATGTCTTCCTGTCCTCCAAGGTAATATTCTCATAGCGAACATAGGGTGGATTCCCAATCACAAGGTCAAAACACTCTACACTTTCAGAGAAGTAACTATCCACTCCCGAATTCCACCGGAGGAAGTCTTGGTGGTGAAGGCTCCAATCAGGATAGCTATTTGATCCCACGATGCTGAGGTAGGTCTCATTTAACCTCTCTTTTGCTTGATCCAGTTTCAAGATATCCACGTCGATGCCCACGAATAATTCTTGGAGGTTCTCATTAAGAGACACAACGTCCTTGTCTCCCTGTTTGCTCCAATACTTTAGGTATCTTCTAACGACTGAAACAATGAAGTTCCCATCTCCTGTTCCAGGATCAAGTACCCTCCAACGGTATGATTCTGTGGTCTTCCCGTATCCAACTAAATCAAGCATGAACTCCACAATGTCAGGCGGGGTATTTACTTGACCATTTGTCTTGGCGTGATTTTCGAGAAGACTATTCGACATAGGACAATAATCTGATAGTAACTGAGTTTATTAAATCCTTACTCTTGGTGATAAACCTCGGAATCAAGATCTAACTCTCCCAAGAGAGCAATCTCTGCTCTCCCCTCAGCTTCTGGATGTCCGTGATGTCCTGCGTGACCTCGATTGTCCCCCGGTAGTTCCCCTCCTCGTCACGGAGCGGGAAGTACCTGATGTGAATGAGCCTACCGATGAACGGGATCCAGAACTCTGCGACATCCTTGCTACCGTCCTTGAAGCTCTGCAAGATCTTGTTAACCGTGGACACTGACTTCTGTGGGTGGCAGTTTTGAACCTTCCTGCCGATGGCCCCAGGGGAGCGTGGGAATATTCGGTGGTCGTGGTCGGAGTAGTACTTCACCTCGTCGTTCTCGTCTATGAAACTCATCTCCACGGGGAGGTTTCTCAGCATGAGATCGATCTGCTCAGGGGTGAGATTCCATGTCCTGAGCTCAATTCTGTCATCCTCAGCACTCCCCTCTTCAGTACTGGTCTCCTCAGGTGTCGCGGGCATCATCGAGAGCACCATGGGCTTCTCAGGCTGAATCCACGAGTATCCGATCTCCTCTTCTCCCCTGCCGACGAGTTCCCAGTCCTCTGGGGCCAAGAGATCGATGGATGTTGGGAACAGGATCTTCTCCTCTTTGTAGATCATCTCTTCAACTTCCGTGAGGATATCATCCAACCTCGGCATCCCCTCCTTGAAGAGGTCACGGATCTCGTCCTGCTTGGCCCACATCACCTGCGTGGGTGCATTGAAACCCACTCTCTCCAAGGCAGGAAAGAGCTGGTTCTGCAACCTCACGTAGTGTGTCTGTATCTCAGATAGCCTCTTCAGGTTCTCTTCCGTGGGCTCTTTCCTCAGTGTCTTCAGGAGGGACTGGGCAATCTCGTTCTCCTTCCGGTAGTTGTGCAGTGGATGTCCCGGAACCGTGTCCACGCTCAACTGCTTGACTAAAGAGTCGTTGAATATCCCGACATGGATATCGCACAGAGCAGTGATCTCCGCACTGGTAAGCTCTCCTGCGTCGATCAGTGACTGCTCCATGGCGGCGATTTCCGAGGCATCAACGTCCCCTAGGGTCGCATTGAACTTCTCGCGGAGCTTCTCCTGATCTTCTCCCCTGTGAAGGTCTTTGACAATCGACTTCAGCAGCTCGGTACGCTCATCAACAAGATCATCGATGGATACCTCATTCCCCGAGTTCTCCTCTATACTCTTCTGAATCAGCCTTACCAGCTTGTCGAGGTCGAGGTCTGCAGTTCTCGAAACGTCCATAAGGGTAGCCCTCCTGCCAATGGTGTTGCGCATAAGTGGGTTCTTCAGAAGCTTGAGCTTGGAGTCAAATTCGATCAGTACGTCGAGGAGAAACGGGTACTCCTTCACGAGATCCAGAATCTTGGTAGAGTTTGTGAGGGTTACAGCACTCATAATGAATCAGCGAATAAATATATATTGCTTTACTATTAACAGTTTTGATAATCCCTGTACACCAAGTACTCTCTCCACTATATACAACATCTAACCTTTTTAGATATATGCATGATTGGATACATATGGGTTTAATTTCACAAAAAATTAGTTTCCTTTTTTTCCAAATTCACTATATCTATGTGCGTTTTTGGCTCTTACGGTCACATCCCCTAAACCCGATAGATTATATACAATCGATTGGATAGGGGATTCATTCAATCTGAGAGTGAGGAGTTTAGAGCTCCCTGTAATATATACTCTAAGACTCTCAGTATTGAGGGTGAACTTTGTGGAAATACTAGGGACTGCCTTTCTAATCTCGGTCATTATACTGTCTTTTGTCAGTGAAATTGCCCTGATCCGAAGTCTTCTCATCAAGCTATCGACGAATATACATGTGCTCACCCATGTCATGATTGCCATAGGGATTCTCCTCAAGACCCTGCTTCCAATTACAATGCTTCCCCTCTCCGTCTTTATCATGGTCGACCAGGGTTACCTTCAATTTTTCTTTCTTATCGCCTCTATTGGTTCGATAGTAGGGAATCTCGTCATCCTTATGGGTTTGCACCTTCACTACTACAGTAAGCTGGCTCTGAGATTTAACGTGTTGAGTTTCTTCGAGGGGATGACGCTGATCATTGTCACTTACGGGATTGTCGATTCAGGCTTAGCTTTCCGTTTTACACCCCTTGAGGTTGCCATCCTTGTTATATCGGACATATGGTTGGCACTCGAATACTTCCACATTTTCTTCTCCATTAGTAAGAAACATGGTGGAAAACTCCGCTACTACATCCCTTTTCTCTATCCAATATTCGTCCTCCTTGTTGACTTCGTCTTCACTGTCAGTAACTTCCTAAACATGTCTGCATATCTGTTGCTGGAATTTCTGTCTCTGTTCGAGATCCTGTCATTGTCTTTGGCTCTCCTTCTCGTCCCAGAGATTCTCCTCACCTCCAAGATGAAGATCGCCAAAATCCTGCTTATCGAGAAGGAAACGGGCCTTGTCCTCATGGAGTACACCAACCAGAACCAGAACGTGAAGCCAGTCTCGAATAGACTTGCAGGGATGGCGATTGTCGGAGTACTGCAAGTTCTCCAAGAGGTAACCGGGAGGGAAGATTTCGCTGATTCACTGGGATTCAGCGACTTCAACCTCTATTTCAGTGAGTACAAAAATCTTATCGGAGTGACCTTCACAGTGGATGGATATGGACATATGGAGCGAATTATCACCAAGCATCTGAAGCATTGGTATGGTATAATCGATTGGGACAACTCTAACAGGATAACCAGTGTGATGTTGGAGGAATTTACGAATAGTGTGAATAGGGATCTAGTTCAGTACCTATGACGAGTTAAGATAGTAATTTATCCTCCTCGATACTTCTATCGCCTAGGTAGCCCCGATCACCTTTGCTGGGGCTCAAGCATCTTCTTCAGTTTCTCCTCCCTCAACCTCTTCGCCTGCCTTCCCTTCAGTGAGCTGTAAACGACGAAGTATAGGGGGACCGCGAAGATCGTGAAGATGAGTGCCTGCCTGATTTGAGAGAAATACTCAATGACCTGCGAGTCGATGGCGATTGTATAGTTGGAGACGATCAGTGGGTTGGAGTAGTTCTCCTTTGGAATCCAGCGGTAGGTTAACCTCCTGTATGGCTGATCTGGTCCCCTTGTTAGGGTGATCCTCTTCTCATCGGTCTTCAACCAATTGTTGAACAGCGAGGTGCTTCCCCTTGTGGGGTCTACGGGAAGAACCCCGTAGCCGGGGATGTAGAACATGGGGTAGGCATGTGCTGCAGCCCCTGCATCGGTGGTGACGAATCCGGGTGCGAAGTCGGCCAGCCATGCAGTATGCTCGATTGCCCCGATATTTCTCGCCCTGAGCAGAGCGATGAACATGCTGGTATACTCATCACAGTCTCCATATCCATTGAGCAACGCAAATTTCGCTCCCCTGATCTGTGTCAAGAGCTTATATTTGATGTAGGTTGAAGAGAAGTTGTACGCATTGTATACGAATTCCAAGTCATTACCAGACGATGCTAGCTCTGCAGCTAGCTTCTGGATGCCGGGATCGAGGTTGTCCGCTATCGGATTGTAGGTCATGAACTGGCGGTAAAGTAGATCATCTCCAGGCTCTATCTTCGGGAATTTCAGGTTTGTATAGTCAAGGATCGGAAGTGACAGGTTGACGTCAAACCTCAGTGAGATCGACTGATTCACCTTGAAGTCCTCATACTCATACCACAGGTAGGAGTTCTCGTACTCGTCCGTCGTACTGAAGTTTGCTGGGGTCTGTGCCTTGAAGTCCCTGACCTTTTGAACTGGCTCCCAGCTTTTCACCTCTGCCAATCGAACTGTGACCTTGGTGAGGTTCAATGGTCCCGAATTCTTCATGTTGTATGTGTAGGAGAGCTTGTAGTCGATATTCCCCTTAATCACATCGTCTTTCTCTTGGGTATAGACAACCGCAAAGACGGTTCCCATAAGCATCAGAAAGACTATAAGTGTAAATAGTTCTTTTCTCATTCTAATTCCTCCTCTAGGGTGTCAGGATTGACACTCCAGTTATCCTTATCAAGTAATCTCCCCAGTTTAGCTGCTCTCAGAGGTGAGTGGTCAGTTGCATCGAGATCAAGTTCCTCCACAATTTCCAGCCGCCTCATCAACGATGCCTGATTGATGTTCTGTATCTCCAGCCCAGGGCGCTTGTTAATTTCCAGAACAAAGATGTCTCCCGTCTTGTCCACTACGATGTCGACTCCCGCGTATCCAAGAGCACTGCTTTTCTGTGTCAAACAGGCGATGGCCAGTATTTCATTCCATTTGTCTATTTCGAACCCGATGATTGGCTGCAGGGTATCGGGATGCACGGTGACCTCGTGCTGCTTCCACTCAGCGTAGAAGATCTTCCCATCACTTATGCGGATCCCTGCACCAATTGCCCCTTGCTTAAGGTTAGCTTTCCCGTCACTGAGCGATGTTGGAAGCCGAGCCATCGCCATGACAGGTATACCCCTGAAGACGATGACCCTGATATCGGGGAGACCTGTAGAGATCTTTGCCAGTTTCTCGTTGGGCTCTATGAGCTCTTCAATCAAGACAATGTCTTGATCCGAGGTAGTCTGTGACGATAGGTATTCTCCCAGAATAATCTTTCGGCATTCTCGCTTAAGTGCAGTAGGTGAATAAAGGTCTGACCCTACCCGGAAATTCCCATCCTCAATACTCTTTACCACGATTATTCCGATACCACCCAGACTCTGTGTCGGCTTGATCACGAATCCCCTCTGGAACAGTGGATCATTTGGTATCCGATCGAAGAGGTCATCCACCTGATTAAGATCAGTGAGAACTGCTAGTATTCCTGGGCTGGGGACGTTCCACTTCTCAAATTGCATCTTCATATCGTACTTATTGATTACCGGATTCAGGATCTGTGCATTGTAACGAGCAATGTAGTTGCGGTTTCGTATAGAGATGGACAGTGGGTCATCGGATCTCTCGAAAAGTCTTCTGAACCTCTGCTTATCGAAGAGAGAGTACTTCTGTACTTGGCTCATCTTGAGCAAGATGTACAAGAGGATCACCCATGACTCAGGGTGAAGGGCGATGAAACTGACGATCGTGTCATTCCCCATGAGTAAGTAGGCAACCAACGTGATCACGACCGTGACCACAAGGCGGGTGAATGCGTGGAGGTGGTCGTACTCCTTGACCTGAGCGACGTACCGATCCGCGATCCACGGGGTGATAATGATGGGCACGAAGATAGAACCGCTGAGCACGGGTATCAGGTAGATTTCTCCCATCAGTTCCAGAAGTCCCAAAGTCGCGACGTTGAAGAGCATGAGGATTCCAATTCTGAACCCAACAGGTAAGTTGTAAGGGTCGAGAAGCATCCTTGCCAAGTAGCCCACAGCAAAGACGTTGGCAAAGATCACCGTACCCCAGAGTGGACCGACGGCGATCATCGAGACAACCAGCACGCTGGGTGCGAACAGTCCGTATGATCTGAGACCGATCAGGTACTTCGCCGCAAGAATGACGACAGTTGCAACCATGAAACGGAAGATCAGTAGTGAGTTGGCAAAGATCTGCGTACCTGTGGCCAGGTAGACCCTTGCAAGCAGGCTGAACACACCCATAAAGATGAGCAGGTACAGCGTGTGAAAATTAGATGTATTCTCGTTGTCAAAGATGTCTTTCACCTCCTGTTTCTTCATTTTTTGCTGTTTGTAGAGTAGGTACAGTCCCTCGATGAAGGCGAGGATGTAGGAAAGCACGAACGCAATCCCAAGGAAGTCTATGGGTTCCTCCTCTTCCCAATTCTCCCCCTGTAATCTAGCCTTGGATGTGAGATAGAACCAGTCTGAAGTACCCTTGTTCCCGTTGGCATCTATCGCAACGACCCTGAACTCGACAATCCCCTCTTCCGTGAACGGGCCGAAGGTATAGATCCATGAACCATTTTCCTGCTGGTTCCCAGGGAACCGTAGATACTCGACCTTGCCCCCCTTCTCCCAGTTGATCTCTACATAAGAGTCTGCAACTCCTCCCTCGGGATCACGGACGTCGGCTAGCACCTTGTACGATCCTGAGAACTCGTCGTAATTTTGTAGCCTCGGGATGAAGTCGACCGTGACCAATGGGGCAAAGAAGTCCTCAGTTCTTCCCTCTACCTCAACCTTTGCATCCCCCTGTAGGACATTCAGAAGTTGAAGGGCGTAGAGCGAAGAGGATATGCGGGAGGAAAACGCTGGTCGAAGGGCGTAGCCACCGTCAGGATTCTCTAGTGACTGAACGAAACCAGTGATCTTGCTCCAATTGAGCTCAATGCCCAACTCCATGGCCAGTAGACTGGCGAAGTACGTAGCCTCCATCGTGGGGACGGTCTTGTCTAAAGTGTTGACGAATCCACCAGATTCGGTCTGGTACTTCAGGAACTCTGTGGTGAAATTACCATCGATCTCCACGTCATGGGCAAGCAGACGTTGGATCTCGATACTCCTGTAGGTAGAGAGGATGGACGCTTTAGAGTCGAGTGAGTTGGAGTACATCCCAGTGGTGTGTCTCACTCCTTCGACCCATTGGAGAAGACTCGTCCGGTTCAGCTCATCTAATTCCCCTAACAGGCTGAGTGTGCTCACTGCCCAGTAGCTGTGGGAAACATAGGGCACCCTGCCACCCGCGATCTGGCTGAATCCCCCGAGATCAGTTTGGGCAGACAGGATGAACTGCGTGATCTCACCGAAGTTTGCAAACTCTATACCTAAGAGCCTTGTGGCTATAAGACCGTAGTATGTGTACTTCACCCTCGCCGTTGCTCCCGGACGGAACCCGAATCCCCCGTTGTCTGTATCGAACGAGGAAATTACGTAGTCTGCGGTGAGACCACTGCTTGTGTTGTGCCCGATGATCCGTTTGAGTAGCAGCGCCCGTGCAGTGTCGGTGAGGCTAGGGGTATCTCCTGGATAGCTCCCGTAACCGTAGGTACTCTCCTCGGAGGATACAACAAAGCTCAGAACTCCCGAGTAGTCGAGAGTATAGTTCAGTAACCCCCTTGACTCTAGCCCGTAGAGCGTCCTCATAGCGAAGAAGGTCGAGGACAACGAGGCAGATGTACTGGAACCCTTTGTCCCGAAACCCGAGGCTCCAAGGCGATTTGAGAGTAAGTAGTCTACTGCATCTGCGAGGAAGCTTGTGGGGAAGTACTCACTGACGTTGTACTGCGGATCCGAGTAGAGCTGCAGGTAGTAGTCGATAGCGGCCGCGGTGTAACCAGTCGTTGGCAGACCTCCAACCACTCCTGCCACTCCTCCGTTGGGGGATTGTAGGCTCTTTACGAATTCTGCAACATTGGCTATATGGGGGTCTGTTCCCCCTAGAAGTGTGTATGATTTGAGGACGAGACCTGATGACAGTAACTCTGCAGATGAGCTGTTGAGCTCTCCATAACCCGATCCCCCGAGGATGAACACAGGGGGTTCGTACGTCGTCTCAAAGAATGATGGAAGCAGGGGGTCACTCTGCGAGAGATTCAGTGAAGGCTGGAGGATTCTCTTAATCTTTAGTGCCCTGTAACTACTGGTCACATCGGGGGCGTCCCAGTTGAGCAGGGGGAAGTATCCTCCGTTTTCAGTCCTCAGTAGGTCAACAAACGTCAGGATCTCGCTACTGTTCACCTGTGGTTCGCCCAAGGCATCAAGTATTAGGACTGCTTGGAATGTCGACTCCATGGAGCTGATTGCTTCCTTCCAGTTCCCGTAACCTCCGTTAGTGTTCCTTGAATTGGATATGAAGGTGAGTATGGTCTGCCTGAGATCAAAGATCCTCTGCTCATAGGACGATGGAATATCCATCAATTCCTGTAGGTAGCTCAGGCTCATAGCTGTGTAATAGACCTGATCCATTGACTCGAACCGTCGAGCATCGGTGTCGAGGCTGTTCTGTATGAATGTATCGAGGGCGGTGTGATCGCCCTTGTCAACTGCGGTGGCTGAGAGGATCAGGATGAACAGTAGAAGTACAGCTGATCTTCTCATTGTGATCCACCTATTTGCGCCTTCTTAATATGGCGAGCGGCGCGATCGCTACGAACGCGGTGATAAGTAGAAGACCAGGTGAGGCCTTAGATGTCGTGTCCGCAGGGGTAGTTGTAGTCGTCGTAGTGACCGGATCACTTGTCGTACTACTCGTCGTTGTGCTTGTTGACGTGGTGGTGGTCGTGCTGCTAGAACTTACCGTTGTTGTGCTGCTCACCGTGACATCACTGATCAGCAACTGACGAGTCGTATTTATTTGCGCACCTGTGATGTCGGTCAAGAGCACGTTGACCGTGTAGACACCCACGGGCAAGGAGCTCGTGTCTATGACAAACTCCCCTGACTGCGAGGTCACTCCCGAGAGATCGAGAGCACCGGTGGAGTCGGATATATTGTAGATGTAGGGCGCGTACCCACCGTTGAGCGACACCGAGATGTTGTCATAGTGACTTCGCTGCACTCCCCAGTCCTGCGGGATGCCGAGCGAGAAGCCACTGATCTCGTGGTAGTTGGCCAGTACCCACAGGGAGGTGAAGGTGTAGGCGATGTCGGAGGTGAAGCTGGGGTGCTTTCCGTATCCTCCATCCCTGTTTCTGAGGGAGACGATGAAATCGTAGACACCCGTCACATTGGTGGGTGCAGAACCCAGAATCTTCAGAGCCCTCACTCCCGCGTAGGTGTAGATCACGTGCGAGATGTTGTTCGGACGGGTGACATCTGCCACACTGCGCTTGAAGCCACCATCTGCCACCTGCGAGGACCTCAGGAAGTTGATTGCCCCAGCCTTGTCCGTGGGCTCTGCCCCCAGAATACTGAGTGCCCTCACCGCTCGGTAGGTGCTCGACACGTCACTAGTGTCCCCAGCAAATCCACCGAAACCTCCGTCGAGGTTCTGCAGACTCTGCAGGTAACTGATCGCCCCTGCCTTGTCTGTGGGCTCCGCCCCCAGCCTGCTGAGCGTCAGCACCGCACGGTAGGTCGAGACCGTGAAGGTGGTCGTGTTGCTCACCTTCTTACTGAACCCACCATTGGTCTGCTGCAGACCTTGGACGAAGCTAATCGTCGACGCTGCGGTAGGAAGGGTGAGGTTCAGGATATCATAGATAGCGACTGCGCGTGACGTACTGTCCATGAATGATCCCGTAAGACCGTAGCCTCCATCCGTCTGGGCGTAGGTGTCAACATATGCCGTGATCGAACTGACCTTGGCGAAGGTCCTCCTCATGTACGAGAATGCAGCGACTGCATCGAAGGTCTCCCTGAGTGAGGGGCTGGCACCGGGTGTGGCACCGAATCCGTCTTGGAGGAATGGCATGTTGAGCACGAAATCCTCTGTAGCAGTGACATTCGTCGGTGTGACACCCAGCTCTTTCAGGGCGAGAACCCCGAAATATGTTCCCTTGAGACTCGCAGACGTACTGGTGTCCTTGAGCAGGAAGCCACCATTGGTCTGCTCCAAGGATCGCACGTAGGTCTCAGCCTTCACGGCATCAACTGGTGCAGATCCCAAGAGGTTAAGGGCACGGAGTGCAACAGCTGTGTACGACAACCCGCTCGTGACCAAGGACGGCGACTTGACAAAACCTCCGGTGCTGAGCTGCATACTCTGCAGGAAGCTAATGGCGCTGGCCGAATCGACTACGCTCGAGGAAAGCAGATTCAAGGTAGAGATTGCAATGCTCGAAACGGGGATCTCAGAGGTCCAGTAGATCCCCTTCAAGCTGTTGGTCTGCATACCGAAACCACCGAGCTCGTTGGCAGGGACAAATGTCGAGTCAAGATTCTGTGCATTCTGGATCTTGCTCACGAGGTTGGACACATTAACGGGAGTCAGTCCCATGAGCGAGTACGTGGTGATTGCCAACGAGGTCGAGTAGATGTCACTGTCACCGTCGAGCAGGTGCGAGTTGAACCCGTCGCTGACGAGGTTCCGCAACCTGTCGAGGTAGCTCTGAACGAGGGTCTTGTTGTAGCTCTGACCCAGCCACTCAAGGACCTGAACCGCTTGGTAGGTACTGGTGAGCGAGGAAGAATCCTTCTCCCAAGCACCGAACCCTCCGTTGGTGTTCTGCTTCAGCAGAACCTCCGCGATGAACTGGCTCTTGACCGCCGCCGGTAGATTAGCCAGCGTCGGGTCGATGAGCTGGAGCGTGGCGACCCTGTAGAAGATCTGATCCATAGAGCTCATGTTGAAGGTCTGCACTGCTCTGGTCGAGCGGATGAAATTTGCTGTTCTTGCCCTGTCGGTTAGCTCGGCAGGGATTTCGGGGTACACCTGATCGTATACCACCTGCTGGATATCGACGGAGCCCGTCTGGTGCGTCACACCCGTGACGATCATCACGCCGATAAGTAGTGTCAGTAGTAGTCTTTTAGGGTAGATTCTCTAACCTCCTATGTACCTACTTTCCCAAAAATATACTATATACCTAATGTTCTAACGCGTTAGAACATCTTCTCTGGGCTTGATCATTACTTGTTTCCTACAAGGGTGATCCGTGCCGTATCGTATAGGGGTACAGGAGAGTGGGAATTCCATACAGCCACTCTTAGGCGTGCTCTAATTTGCTGCATCTCCATCTCAATATTCGGCTAAAATCGCTGATTTCAGCCAATACATGACCAGTTCACGTTTATGGGTGCCATCATCTAGATCCTTTGGTATTATTTGTTGATGCTCAAAATAGAGCTTTGAAATGAAAATGTTTATGAATATTACTTACTGGTGTTCACTTGGGTGTATTGATATTATAGGTGTTGGCACACATGTCCGGGTGATTACATGAAAGTACAGACAATAATTCTAATAGTTCTTGTTCTCCTCTCTGTCCCCGGGGGTTCTGCCAAACTTACCCCGTTCTACACAGGGGTCTACCCGTTCGAGGGTCCCGGGTACCAGACGGAGGTGATCTCGCTCAACGACACTAATATAAAGTGGAAATATGGTGAGACCGTCGGTATATACTCCAAGGGATACAATGACACGGGTTATCCAAACGCGACCTTCGTCTACCTATTCGACGAGTCAAAAAATTTCAGTACGGACTTATCTTCATATAAAAATACATTGTACGAGCCTGGCGTGGGGGGTATGGTCGATTTGAACGGATTCTATGATGCAAAGTTCTATGAGGTGGAAGAGTACTACAATCCCCTAAGTCCTTCTGACGATATCTTCAAATTCCGGGTGATCATATTCTACACGGGGTTCTCACCAATCGACATAACCTTACAGTACAAACACGACGACGAGGATTACACCACAATACTTCATGAAGCTCCTGTCTCTAGCATGGTCATTGCTCTCGGAGTGCTCTCAATCCCATTGGCGAGAAGACTAAAGAGGTCGAAAACGCACTAGTAATCAATCTGTCGTCTCATGACCTTCTGGAGATATTGTATGTCTACAATGGCTCGCACTCAATGTGCCAATTTACAGCTCACCATCCGCTATCTCTCAGGGGTAACACCTCAAATAGCACCAAGTGGATT
Source organism: Candidatus Heimdallarchaeota archaeon (assembly GCA_015522385.1). The sequence goes on along the minus strand of WAMJ01000270.1, from coordinate 775 downwards.
CTGCCCTTGGCAAAGGGTGTATCTTCCATCCATGGTTGTTTATGGGAAGATCTGTGCTCTAAATTAAATCTTTTCATTACTTTGTATTTATGCGATATTATTAATAAAAACTCATCTAGTACGGGGTTAGTGCTCTATTTCTACACATTCAGTATTTTCAAATATCTGGAATAATTTGTGATTTGTGTGGAATATCTTATCATATTGTCCTAATATTGCTCTTTGAAACATAAAATTAATATATGTTGTTGAATTGGGTGATTCACCATGTATTACATAGTTAAATTAAAGGGGGGGGTATACTCCTCCTGTTAATTCTATCAGCATTTGCTGGGAGTGGTGTATCTGCTACTAGCAATAGTGCCGACACACAATCTAGGATAGTGACAACTGGAACTCCAGGTACTTTAGCCACTGTTCAATCTGTTGGGGGCTGTACTGATCCCGCATTAAGGTACATTGGATGTGATGACTGGCTCAGAAAAGCACCCTCGAGTGGTGATGACTACAAAGGAACAGTGGTTGTGATTGACGATCCACTGAGTGTTGATCAGTGGAAATCTATTGAAGCCACATACTCTGATGGCGTACGGGGTGATATCATCAAGTATGTGTACGGAGTAGATACGTTTTACTACAATGGGATTCGATACTCATATGCAAAAACAATGGGTGCTAAAGGTGTAGATTCACTCAGTGGCGTCTCTGATTCTACCCTCGGAAATACTGGTCAGGCACACGGATACTCTGTCACCGGCATCCTTGCCAGTGTAGT
>WAMJ01000269.1 GCA_015522385.1 Candidatus Heimdallarchaeota archaeon | reverse complement strand
GTCATCACTGTGGGGTGAAGCTCTATGACGCACCGGTTATTGAGAAGTTAGAGGATGGCTCTGAGATAAAATTCTGCTGCTCCCATTGTCAACAAGCATTCCACGAGGGTGTGCATAAACACTAAAGAAAATATTCAAGCAATTCAATAAGCTACTACATTAGACCTAGGAAAATACCCGAGATTTCCTTACTTCTTTAAAGGACTCTTGTACCTCTTAAGGAGGAGAGAACTTGTAACTACAGATACAGACGAGAATGCCATAGCGAGACCTGCGAATGCAGGAGGTAGTGTGAAGGTTACTCCATAGAGAGCCTGACTGATAGGGACGAGTACACCTGCAGCGATGGGGATTCCCAAAACATTGTACCCAAAGGCCCAGAAGAAGTTCAACTTGATTCTGTTGAACGTTTTCCTTGACAGATCTATAGCAGTTACGACATCAGCAAGAGAGTCCTTCATGAGAACCATATCCGCGGTCTCGATGGCCACATCAGCACCAGCACCAATGGCTATTCCAACATCGGCCTGTGCAAGTGCGGGACTGTCATTGATCCCATCACCGACCATAGCGACTATGTGCCCTTTTTCTTGTAGTTCCTTCACCTTGTCCGACTTGTTCTTTGGTAGAACCTCTGCGAAGACATTCTTGATCCCCACTTGACGAGCTATTGCCCTTGCGGTCCTCTCATTGTCTCCAGTGACCATCCAGACCTCGATACCCATCTTCTCAAATTCCTGAATTGCGAACTTGGAATCCTCTTTGACTGTATCAGCGACTGCAAAGATCGCGGTGAGCTTTCCGTCAACAGTGAGAACCATTGCAGTCTTTCCGTCCTCCTCCAATTTGACCATCTGATCTTCGGCCGATTTGTCGAGGTCACCCTCGACGAGGGACCTGTTTCCAAGGCTGGCCTTCTTCCCATCCACTATTGCAGTTACACCCTTTCCTGTAATGGACTCGAAATCTGTGGGTTCAGGGATGGACTCAATGTTCTTATTGACATAGTCCAGAATGGCCTTACCAAGAGGGTGCTCAGAATTCTTCTCTAAGGCACCTGCCATCTTTAGAACTGTGTCCATGTCGCTCCCGTTCAGAGGGATAACATCGGTCACAACGGGTTTGCCATGAGTGATTGTACCAGTCTTGTCGAGGAGAATTGCATCTATCTTATGAGCAGTCTCTAACGGTTCTCCACCCTTGATCAGGATACCATTTTCAGCACCAAGGCCAGTTCCGACCATAATCGCGGTGGGAGTTGCCAAGCCCAATGCACACGGACATGCGATAACAAGTACTGTAATGGCAAGAAGGAATGAAAAGAGGAATGGTCCTGTACCGCTAAGCAGCCAGTCAGACGGAACCACCCCTATGGAAATAAGTGTATACCAAAGGATGAAGTCAAGAATGGCTATCAGCACAACGATCGGAACGAAGATGGAACTGATCTTATCCGCCAGTCCCTGAATAGGAGCCTTTGATGCCTGAGAGTCCTCAACAAGCTTGATGATTTGAGAAAGAGTAGTCTCTGACCCCACACGCTCTATCTTGATGTAGAGTACTCCTTGGTTGTTTATCGTCGCTCCTATGACCTGGTCCCCAACTGATTTCGAGACAGGGAGTGATTCCCCAGTGAGCATGGACTCATCAACAGAGGAAGTTCCCTTGATCACTACTCCGTCTGAGGGTATCTTTGCTCCTGGATAAACCTTGAGCACGTCACCCTTCTGGATCAGATCAACCGAAATCTCCTTCTCACCCGTCTCATTACCTTTTTCATCGTACTCAATGAGAACTGCAGTTTTAGCTTGCAGTTCTACGAGTTTCTTGATCGCTTCTGATGTCTTTCCCTTGGCACTCGCTTCGAGGTACTTCCCGAGGACGATGAAGGTCAGAAGAAACACTGCGGTCTCGAAGAAGACATCACCTTGAAATTCTGGAACCAGTATCTCATAGATGATGACAAACACCGAGTAGAAGTACGCTGCAGATGTACCAAGTACGACAAGAGTATCCATGCCAAATGCCAGTTTCTTTGCGGTTTTGTAGGCTTTAATATAGAAGTCCTTCCCTACCCAGAACTGGACAGGTGTGCCGAGGATTAGACCCATCCATCCCTCAAGAGAGATATTGAATATTCTAGTCTCTGCAAGGTACGGGTCACCTATGAATCTTAGGATCATGGCGTAAAGGAAAGGAATAGAGAAGACAGAGCTGAATATGAGTTTCTTCTTCCAGCCCTCTATCTCCTCCTTTTTCGACAACCTGTCAAGATCCACCTGTTCTGACTTGATTTCTGCATGATAGCCGAGATCGTCTATTGCCTCGATCAGATCTCTGACTCCGACCTTTGAAGGATCGAAGACGATTTTTACTGTCTCCGTCGTGAGGTTCACACTGACATCCTCAACACCATCAAGGCTCTTAACATATCCTTCAATGCTGTTTACGCAGGAAGCACAGGTCATTCCCGAAATGGCAAGTTGGGCCTCACCAGCAGTCTGATCCTTAATCTCCTCGGCTTTGTAACCGATGTCGTCTACGAGGTCGATGATCTTTTCAGTATCTATTACCGCCGGATCGTACTCTACCTCTGCAACCTCTCCGAGTAGATTGACATTTATATTTAAAATGCCCTCTTGGCTCCCCACGTAACCCTCTATTGAGTTTACGCAGGATGCACAAGTCATTCCGGAGATAGCAATCTTCCCTTTTTTCACTTCTTTGGATTCTTGGGTCATGATAGTTCTCAGAGTAGAATTACACCAACAGTATATAAGCTCTAAGATAAACGTCAATAATAGACATGTCAATTTGTGACATAGAATTGGGATTTATTCGTAATGCATCTGAATTAGAGAGCAGCTAGTGATGGGGAGTCACAGCAAGCAGTGTACTCTTTCTTTCCACATCCAGTCCCCATCCAGCAAACCCAGTGCTTTCCGTCGTCAAGGTCTTCGATGTGCATAGCG
>WAMJ01000268.1 GCA_015522385.1 Candidatus Heimdallarchaeota archaeon | reverse complement strand
CAATTGGTTTTTGACGCGGATAGCCATCCGCAGGAGCAAATAATATGGCAGCAACAAATTTTTCTGGACCACTTAAGTTAGGTGGTACACAAGTTTTAACTTCACAACAGGCAGCAGAAGCAGATGCTTCAGCCCCTACTAGCTATACTCCTCATGCAAGTGGAGCTACAACTGTGACAAGCAATGCAGCAACGGATTTAGATACTACTGCTGCTGCACTTGATACACTTGTGACAGAGGTTGGTAATTTGACAACAAAAGTTAATAATATTTTAGCTAAATTAAGAACACATGGCATTATAGCCACTTAATTAAATTATGTCATACAAACCCTATTATAAACATGGTGATAATAGTGTAATCTGTGATCGCTGTGGTATAAAAACTAGGGCTTCCAAATTAAAAGAAGAATGGACAGGATTACAGGTCTGTTCTTCTTGTTGGGAGACAAGGCATCCACAGGACTTTGTTCGTGGTGTAAAAGAAGATCCATCTGTAGCTATTAATAGAAGTGAGCAAGCAGATGTAGAAGAAGATTCTTCATCTTGGATAGGGGATAAGACTCCTGTTCCTGATGGAACAAATGATAATTCATTATAGATTGTCGAGATAAGGAAATCTCCGGTTGAATACCTAATCTATTAAAATAGGAGTATAAGAAGAAGATGGCTATGGATATTAAAGTAAAATTAGAGAGTACATCTGAAACAATTACACTTCCTGATGGGAGTACTAAACCTGCTACTGAGAACCAGAAGAGCACAGGCGGCGCTGGGCATGTCGCAGACGTAGGTATTGCAGGAGTGTGGACAAGCCAAGTTTTCACAGCATCTGGAACGCTCGGCTCAATAAGCGTTCCTTCTGGCGCAATCGCTGTTTCAGTTAAATTCAATGATACCGGCTCATCTATTTTAACAAAAATTGGTGTCTCAATAAGCGCAAACAATACAACAGAAGCAGAAGCGGCGATTGATGCACTTTTTGCAGGTTCCGCTGCGGATGCAGAGCAGGTTGACATTAACGATAAACTTGAAATGTCTTTTAATCCAACAAACTCATCAACATTGATCGCTTGGAAGTCTACAGGAACTGATACCGGGACTAATGATGTAATCGTTAGCTATAAGGTGCAGGCATGAATTTAGGTAACGTTCAGCGAAAACAAGATGTCATTCTGCACCCAGACTACAATTTCTGGCTGCCCGGTGTTCAAGCCGTCACAAGTGGTCCAGTCGTTGACCGAAGTGGAAATAATTATGACGCTCAAATCATCTCTCCACTAACAGATGCTGAGTTATGGGCTAATCCTGGTGCATTTACGACAAAAGCAGCAGCAAGCTCAACTGGTCATGTTGAACAGCCCGTTGGTGCTGGAGCGGTAGATTTACGAGCAAACTCATTTATGCTTGGGTTCTGGATAAATGGAGCTGCACCGACATCGCAGGGATCGTACATTGGATCCACAACTTCTACGGGAGCGAGAGGGATAAGGCTGATATTTGCAACCAACGGCAATATTCGTTTTTTTGTCGATGATGGCGATGGTACAAACACCGGGACAGCGTCTTCTACTCAATTTATAAACAGCTCATGGAACCATGCCTTTTTTGCTTTTGATGCTCCAACGATGACGTGTTATACATACAAAAACGGTTCATTGTCACAAACTGACGATATGAGCGCGATAAATGGCAGTACGCTAGATGCTACTTACGGGTGGGGCTGGGGAGCTGCCGCAGCAGGAACAGCAACGCCGGACTCAAACACTCAATTTAGAGATTGCCATTGTTTAATCACATCAGATGGGACAACCAGTTCGCCATCAGGTTTGCCGGGGAATATACAGGATATAGTCAATAGACTCATATCGTCTCCATTCAACCCAATTAAGAAAGATTTTTATTGATGACTGCGCGTAGCAAATCAGTAATAGTTTCCGTTATTGGCCAGTCTAATGAGCGAGGCAAGCGGCAACTTGCTACTGTCGCAGAACAGGATGGTGCACCAACTGTCGCGCTGCGAGGTTGTCCCAACGCAGATCCAATACAGCCGCGTGGTGATGATATAACGCCGGTAAATGGGTATTACGGAAGTTTATGGCCTAAAGTTTCAGAAGGGCTATGGATAAAAAGAAAAATATGGGCGCATTTCAGAAATTGCGCGGTAGGTTCAACGTCATGGGCGCAGCACTGGACTGGTGACAGCCTTGGAACTGGACTAGGAACTCCATTTAGCAGCAGTGATGCAGGATGGGATCAAAACGGCTATTTATCTGCGGCACTGACTGAGGTTCAGCGCGGAAAATACGATGAACGCTGGATATTTATGGCCAATGGACAAGCTGACTCAGTGTTAGGGGTTTCTGGCGCAAACTACCAATTAGCAATAGAAAACATCGTCAATTATTATCTTGCAAACGGCATTAAAGTCGCTATCGGGTTTTCTGTTTATAACAATTCATGGTCAACTTCTACAGGCAGTCCTGCGGTTGATGCCGCATTAGCGACATTCGCAGGCAATCCAAACGTCATCGCTGGGGCGAATTTAACGAAAACACTCGGCACCAACCCGTACATGTTCGACTCTCACATGGGCATTCGCTCGTATGACAGAGGTTCACAAGACTGGGTTGATGCACTTATAGCGGCGGGATGGTGATATGAGATATCTGCCTCTAGTTTTACTCTTGCTTCTTCTCCGTGACGCAAAAGCCGAGGTCTATAATTACGACTTCGCTATAAAAATTTAATTGGTATATAAATAAATGGCAACTTCAGGAAGCGTAGACTATACAACTAATCGTGATGAATTGATCAAAGATTCCTTATTCTTAATTGGAGAGATAGGAGAGGGTGTAACACCTACCACTGATCAAATCAATCGTTCCTCTCGTGTATTAAATAAGATGCTAAAGGCATGGCAAGCCTATGGACTACAATTATGGAAAATTAAACAGGCATCAATCACTCCAGTAGAAGGGGATTATCAATACACCTTAGGAGCTACTGGACAAATAAGTATGAATCGACCTCTGCGTATTATTGATATCTATCGTAGAGAGACTAGCTCAACCATTGATGTCGTCCTAACCAAGATGACTCGTCAAGAGTATTATAATCTATCTGACAAGGACAGCAAGGGAACTCCTGTTAACTATTATTATGACCCCAAGCTTGATAATGGAACATTACATATTTGGCCTTCTCCAAGTGCCACCTTTGCATCAGATTACACCTTAGAAATCCTCTACCAAGACCCAATCGAAGATATGGATGCAGCAGGAGATAACTTTGATTTCCCATCTGAATGGTTAGAAGCAATAACTTATGGCCTTGCTGTACGTCTTGCTGCTGGGACTGGACTTGATATTTTGGAGAGAAGGATTCTAAGGAATGAGGCGAAAGAGGCACTTCTATTAGCTCTATCTTGGGATACAGAGGATGGATCTATTTTTATACAACCTGATCAGAGAACACAACAGTAATGGCCCGTGAGACAGTAAAGATTCCAGTCACTCCATCCCTCAACATTGAGGAGTTTTCCGGCGCATCTATCGTTACTGCTTCCTCTTTGAGCACAAATATCGTTTATGATAATTACCCAGAGGGTATATTATACGCCACTCAAAGGCCATCTGTTAATATTATTGAGGTAGCCTCTGAACTTAGTGTTGGAGATAAAGGTAGAGCAATCCATTATTGGTCCTCTCAGAATAAATTGTATATTGTCAATGATGATACAGTATACATTGATTCTTATATCTCTGGAACGACCCTATCAATTACTTCTGGTGTAGAAAGATGTTATTTTGCAGAAGTTGGTTCCTACCTTGTATTGATTGACACTGAGAATAATGAAGGATGGATTATCTCTTCAAGTAATAATGTATTGAAGATGACCGGGGTTGGTAATTGGGCTGCTGAGAGCGGATCACCTGCTTATGATTTCTCAGGATTCCCAGCAGATCTAGGAAATACCCTAGCACATGGGACTGTAACACTTGATGGAACTATGTATGTCTTATCTACTAATGGGGAAATTAGTGGATGTGATGTAGAGAATCCTCTACAATGGGATACTTTGAATGTTCTTACTGCTGAGAAAGAACCAGATACAGGTGTCTTTATTGGCAAAATACACGACAATATTGTTGTACTTGGGACAAAGACTATAGAGTATTTTTGGGATGCTGCGAATACAACAGGTTCTCCTCTCTCATCCAGAGATGATATATCTTATAATATTGGTTGTAATGATGGTAAGAGTGTTTGGATAGAGAGTGATATTCTTTATTTTATTGGTGCTTCTAATTCAGGAGAGATTGGGTCTTATAGAATTGCTGGATTTAAGCCAGAAAAAGTAAGTACACCTCCAACAGATTCGTATTTGACTACTGCTAAGATTGTAGATGGTATTGATGTTATTGGCTCTGGATTCTCTAGTGGTGGTAAAACATATTATATTTGTACATTATATGAGAGTGGAGCAACTATAATCCCTAGAGATACTCTTGTTTATAATGCAAGAAGTAAAACATGGACTCTCTGGGAACACTCATATTCTGAGATTCCACAATTCCCTCTCGTCGGGTGGACAATCAGTACATCAACTTCTACAGGAATTAGTGGTAAGGGGATATTAAGTAATGGAGATTATATCTCAATTCTTGATGATTTTAACCCACAAGATGCTACTAATTCTCTTGTATATGTGGAAGGTGTAGAGAGTGTAACTGGAACTGATATCTCTTTTGATAATGCAACAAGTAAGATAAATTCTGTTTCAACTGATCTATCTGTCTTTAGTGATGGAGATGAGATTGATGTTGTAGGTGCTACTAATGCCGGGAATAATACCTCTTATATTGTATCTGGAACTCCCACTTCTACATCAATAACCACTGTGACTGCTCCTGCTGTAACTGAGAGTGCTGGTGCATCAGTAACAATTACAAGGGATCTATATGTATCTTCTGGATATGTCTCTTCTACAGGATCATCTGGAACACAAATTCCAATAACACTTCGTATGGGACACCTTGATTTTGGCACACGAGCTAGTAAGATTGGTCATAAAGTAAGATATATTGGTGATAAAACTTCAAATAGTCAGATATTAACTGTTAAGTGGGCAGATGGTAATCATGATACTTTCAATATTGGGAGAACAATAGATATTAGTAATCCAGATCATACAATAACCAGACTTGGGTCTTTCCGCTCACGCACCTTTGAATTAAGTGGGACTTTTGATGAGCAAGTAAGAATTGAAGGGCTGGAGTTTGAAATCGGTAAGAATAGGGTTTAATTATGGCAATATCTCCACCACCTTCTATAATTGAATTAGTTTCTGGGAATATACAAGCTGATACTGCATGGAAAAAATGGATTAATATCTTTTATAAGAAAATAGTAGAATATTTTTCTAATGATACCTTCAAGGTTAAAGAAATGACAATCTCTGAGAGGGATAGCTTAAGTCCCAAAAATGGGATGATAATATATAATACTACTACAAATGTTTTTAATTTTTATGAAAATGGGGCTTGGGTTACTAAGTAAATAAATATGAGCAATATACGGCAAAGAAGTATAAAAGGTAGCGAACTAACACAAGCAGAACTTGATGCAAATTTCAAGAGTCGAGTAAATGCAAAAACAGCCGATTATATAATTGATAAAAATGATAATGAAGATACTCTAGAGTTTACTGGAACTTCACTCACAACTACTCTACCTGCTGTCTCAACCATAACAAATACATCAACTGGTTCTGAGACTGGTGAGTTTAAGGTAACGATTAAAAATTTAGATTCAACTTCACTTACTATTACACCAAATGGATTAGATGATATAGATGGATCAAATTCTTCTCTCTCACTCGATCAAAATGAGAGTATAACATTACAAACAAATGATGCGACTGATGGTTGGAATACTATTAGTGAGAAAAAGAATGATCCTCCGGCAACAGTGCATTCTATGGTTGGTGGATTAATAGGTTCAGCCTTTAGCAACACTTCATCTTCTACAAACTATTGCGCTTTTTCTCCGGGGTATTACACTGATTCTTCTCTATCAGAATTCACCAAATCTATTTGCCCCTATTCTGGCACTATTACTAATTTTAGGGTAAAGCATGGTAGTGGTGTTAGTGATGATGTTACTTATACTTTACATAAAAATGGTGGAACTACTCCACTAACCGTTACAATTACTGCATTGTCAACAGCTATGGTTACTGATTCGACAAATAGTGTATCAGTTTCTGCTGGAGATTTTCTTACTATACAGGCTACATTGGGTACGGGTGCCGTAGTAAGTTCCACTTGGTCTGTGGATATAACAGTATAATTATGTTCTATATTCTAGCCCTTCCACGTTCCCGAACTTGCTGGCTTTCTCACTTCCTAACAGATGAGAGTGGTGAATGCGCTCATGAAGGGATTGCATACTCGGATTACCCAAAAGGTTGGGAAGGTGATTCAACTACAGCATATCCTTGGATCAAGAATTTTATAAAAAAAGATGATCCTATTATTGTCATCCATAGGGACATTGATAAATGTCTATTCTCCTTAGAGAAAGCTGTTGGTAAGAAAATAAATAGAAATTTATTAGAATATTTAGAAGAAGAATTAAACACAATTAAAAATGCCATCCACATAGAATATGAAGATATTAATAAGAGACTTGAGGATATTTGGTATTACTGTGGCAAAAAGAATTATTTTGATGTAGATAGGGCTGAAAAAATGATTAATAAAAATATACAGAATCATGATATGATTAAATATATAAGAGGACTAATGTAATGCCATTTGCTACAGCAGCAGCAATTGTTGGAGGTACTGCCCTTGTCTCTGGATATCTAGGTGCAAAAGCAAGTGGTAGAGCTGCACAACAAAGCTCTGATGCCACTCAGCGTGGGATAGATGAGCAAGCTCGCCAGTTCGATATAACCCAAGAACAGTACAAACCCTTCCGAGAGGCTGGGTTGCGTGGTCTTAATAAGTATGAATCAATGCTTAATAGTGGTTATGTAAATGGAGGTCCACCTCCCTCTAGAACATTACTAGGAGGAATCAGACCATCAGGTGAGGCTTTGTCATCAGCAGGGATTTTTGGTGGTAAAGTTCTAGCAAGATCTGCTGGTACTAAAGTAGGTTCTGGTCCTGCAATAAGATGGTCAGAGAATATGCCTTCTTCCTTCTCTTACACAGCAGAGGATTTCAATAAAGGGAAAGACCCCGGATATGAATTCCGTCGTTCCGAAGGATTACGAGCTCTTGATCGTGTTAAAGCAAGACGTGGTGAATTAATGAGTGGATCTCGTTATCGTGGCCTTATGGAATTGGGACAGAACCTTGCTTCTCAGGAATTTGGAGCAGCTCGTAATCGTGCTTTCCAAGATTATCAAACACAAGTTGCTAGAGAGCAGGAACAGTATCAGCGTGGATATGTAGACCCAATGAATAGATATGCTGGATTGGCTGGTATTGGCCAATCTGCAACTTCAGGACTGGCTGGAATGAGAAGTAATTATGCTTCTAATGTAGCTAATTTATATGGTCAGCAGGGGCAAGCACAAGCTGCTGGAACTCTTGGTGCTGCTGGTGCTTGGACAGGAGCCATACAATCTGGTATGGGTCTATATGGTATGCTAAGTTATGGTGGCTTTGGTGGAGGTGGTGGAACTGCTGGTGCTGCTTCTGCTCCGGGTGGTGGTAATCTTTATTCTATGCAACAGAAATATGGTGATAATGCTTTAACAAGACCAATGCAATTCAGCTCAGGAACATACTAAAATGTCACTTAATCAATTAATCGCTTCTTATGGTCGTGAGGCTGCCACAGCCCCTATAGAGGGTTATATGCGTGGTATGCAATTTGGTGCTCAAATGGATGAGGCACGTCAAAATCGTACATTAAGGAATATTCAAACTCAGCAAGCACAGATCCAATTAGGGGAGTTGCAGAGAACTACTGCTCCTGATTATATTGCAGAGCAGGAAAAGAAGGCAGAGGAAGATCGTCAGATTAAGAATGAGCAGTTAATCCAAGTTACTGAAGCTAGTCGTGCAAAGATTAAGGATTTTCAACAGCAAGGTAAATTAAAAGAAGCAGAAGACCACATGAAGAAAGCTACTCCTATTCTACGTGCTGCTTCTGAAAGTGATCCTACTCAGATCAAAGATTACCTATTACAGAATAAAGAAGTACTTTATAAATATTTAGATGATGAGGGGGATAAGGCACTCACGAATCTACTTGAAAATGGAACTCCTGATCAATTAAAGAATTTTGCAGAATTGGGGTATGCTGGCACTACTGCCGGGATGGAAGAATTGCAGAAGTTGAAATTACAGGGGGTTAAGAATAAGGGGGAGAGTGAGTCTACTCTTAAAACTTCTGCCCGTGAAAAGATTGTAGATGGCATTCAACGTGCTCGTGCGAATGGTAATACTGAGAAGGTCAAAGTTCTAGAGAATCAATTACGGAATTTAGATATCAAAGAGAAAGCAGATGCAGAGAAAAAAATAAGTGATGTTGCTGATACTCAAGTAGCTAATACTCTAGGTCTTGATATAAAAGAAATTAATAAAGATGATCCCACCTCTTTTCAATTTCTAGCCGATTCTACATCTACTAGAACTAAAGAGGGTGAGAATATTGATATTGTTAAATCTGATTTATCAAGATACTTTGCTTATCAAGGAGATGCTTATTGGGGGCTAGAACCAAATAAGATTATTTTAACAGATCAAGCAGAAAAAGAATTAGAACAAGGACAATTACAAGTATTTTTCAATAGAACTCATGGTCGTAAAGGATTATATAAAATAGATACAAATGGATTACCTCGTTTTGTTTCTTGGTGGAATGAAGATTGGAGTGATACTTTTGGAAAGAATAGATAATGGCAATTACACAAAATACACTCAATGATCCATCTGCTCTGATGACAATGCAAGAAGTTGATGCAGAACAGGCAAGGATTACATCTTTAAATGATCCCAACAGTCTGGAACCAATCACTCCCGAAACACCTGTAGAAAAGGATATCGAGGATATAGATCCCAACGATTTTGAAGTTCCAAAAGGATGGAAAGATCGTCCTCAGATGAAAAAACAGGAAACTTCTATCCTAGATGATATCGGTGATTTTGCTTCAGAATACTATTCTAATTTGAAGAGTGGGGATTCATTCGCGCTTGTCCAAAATGCATGGCGTACTCTCTTTGATTCTGCCCGAGTAGCTGTTCCTATTAAAGATGAGGATGGGAATACGATAGGATCTCGTCCTGAGAATGATCAGGAGCATAAAGAGAGATTGCAGATGAATCAGGAGATCCGTAAGAAAGGGTTAGATGAGACAAGTGCTGCTGCTGTAGCTGCAAAGGCGACACAAGTATTAATTGATCCATCTACTTGGGCAGTCCCTCTCTGGGGTGAGTATAAGGCAATTACCTCTGGTGCTACTCTACTAAAAGAGAGTGCTAAAGTTGCTACTGTCTCTGCCCCTCTAGCATCTATTGATATGGTGGCATACCAAAAAGCTACTGAAGGAGAGATTAAACCTAAAGAGGTTGGTCTTGTGGCTGCTCTAGCTACTGTCATGGGTCCAACAGTATTCCTAGCTGCTGGTAAGATTGGTGAGACTTTTGCCTCTAAATTTCTACAGACTGGTGATAAGGATCTTGCTCTTAAGGATGCCACAAAAACATTAGAAGAATATATACAAGATATTCCACGCTTAACAGATAAGGATTTAATTCCAAAAGTCATAGATCCCAAACTTCTACCTCCCCCGAGTAAGATGGGTCATGCTCCTGTACAAGTACCTCCTAAGCAGATTCGAGAAGTTCCGGGTATAAAAAGTACTCCAGCAATTACCCGTGCTGCTCAGAAACAAAAAATGTGGGAAGAGAAGGAGATGACTGCCTTCTACAAGAAAGAGAAGGAAATTGAAGAAGGCTTTGATATGCTCCAAATGAAGGAACCTAATGCTGTTAAGTTCAAGATGACGGCTAAGGTTGATGGAGCAGATAAGCCTATTGAAAGAATTATCTCTGATGTCTCCCATCCCGACTCTATCATGGCTCGTGCATTTGCCCGATCTGCTCAGAAGGAAGAAAAGATTATAAATAAATTGGCACAGAAGCAGGGTGGTGAGATGAATGAGGAAGTTCTTATCCGTATGGGACTCTCCTCTGCTGGTGCTGCTCTAGGTGGTTATTATGGTGGCCCAGAGGGTGCTGCTGGTGGTGCTCTGCTTGGTTTATCTCCCTATAAGAGTGCTGGTAAGATATTAGGTGCTCTTAGTAAATGGAGTAGAGAGGATGCTGCAACTGTTGCATCGAATGCATACTTTGCAAGTAAACCTCTATTTGTGTTAAAATCATTTGGTAAGCCCGGTAGACATCTTGCATATCTTATGAAGAGGGCACAACAAAATATTGATTTGGCATTTGGTAAACAGATGACTCGTTTAGAGGGCCATATCTCACACCTCTCCAAAGATGATATGAAGGGAGTTGAAAGATTACTCCAACATACAGAGAGAGTGACGAGGAATACTCCTAAGCATATTGTTGAAGCTGCTAAGGCAATTAGGAAAGAATTGAATCTTGTTATAGAGCAAGGAACAAAGGTTGGTCTATTCTCAAAAGAGGCTGGGCAAAAGTTAATTGAGAAAGCTGTTAAGAAAGGTTACTGGCCACGAGTATATGATGAGGCCTACTTATCTACTGGACCCGGAAAAAAAGCTTGGTCTGAAATGTGGGCTAATAATTCTAAAATGGATAAAGAAACATTTGAAGCTGCTCTTTCTTCTATTCTTGGGGAGGATAAAAAATTACTTGCTAAATTTATGAAGGTGGCTAAAGTTAATAACTCAGTATATTCTCTCCCAGAGCATTCTGCCATTGAGCTTCTTGGTCTCAAAAGAGTTATGACCAAGCATGGTCGTTCTACTCATCTAGAGAGAGCTAGAAAATTACACCCAAAAGCAGAGGAATTACTTGAACCTTTCTTAATTAAAGATCCTAAAGTAGTACTGGGTAAGTATTTTCAAGATGTTCATCGTCGAATTGAATTCGCACGTATCTTTGATAGAGTAGATGATAAAGGTGTATTACAAACCGATTTCATTGCTAATAAGATGATTGATGAAATTCATGCTGAACGTGGGACTAAAGATGCAGAAATGGTCAGACAATTATATTATACTATGGTTGGTGATCAAGCCTCTTTTGTAATCAGGCAGCAAGTTAATCTTAGTGATAGAGCTCGTAAATTTTATGAGGTAGTTGATACCTATGAAACAGTAACTAAACTAGGTATGGCCCAAATGCCAAATGCTCTACAAGCATCCGTTAATGGTATCACATATATGTTAAATAAGACAAGTGGTAATCCATACCGTTCATTTGCCAACTTTACCAAGGGGCTAATCCGTTCTCTAGGTAAGGATGGGAAACATTTTGCAGACTCTATTGGTGCTGCTAGAGAGACAACAATGATGGAAATGGCAGGTGAGGCAAGCCACGTAACAAAATTTGCAGAAGGTTTCCTTAAGATAACCGGATTTCTACGAGTTGAGAAATTCCAGCGCCGCTTGGGTGCCAACATTGGTAAAGTATATGCAGAGGATGTGATGCGTCGTGTTGCAAAGGTACAGGCTGGTTCTATAAAAGGGAGTAAGGCTAAGAGGATTCTGAAAGAAGCGAAAGAGATTGGTCTCCCAGTAAATCGTAATCCTAATGTAAGTGATATAGAGAGAGCAGGTCTAGAATTCTCAAATATGGTCAATTTCCGTAATACTCCTGATCAATTACCTCTTGCATGGCAAAGTCCACATGCAAAATTGTTTAAGAAATTTAAGACATTTGCTTTCCATCAAGGTCATTTCGTTAAAGAGAATGTGATAAAACCTGCTCTACGTGGTAATGTGATGCCTCTATTGTGGTACTCTGCACCGGCAGCAGGGTTGGGAATGGGTATTGATGAGCTGCGTAGGATGATAAAGGGTGATGATCGTGATCTAACCATGACAGAGAGGTATCTTCGTGGTGTTACTATGATTGGTGGACTGGGTTTAATTGGTGATCTGATGGGATCAGTAGCTAAAGACCCCGGCCTTGGAGCGGCTTCCACATTAGGTCCAGCTATTTCAGATCTATATCGTACAGGGCATGGAGCTGCTAAAGCAATTGAGAAGGGTGATTTAACTCCTCTTGCTAAATATTATGGTAAGACAATTGTAGCTCCAGGTCGTGATGCCATCCTAGAAGAGATGAGTAATGAGGGGAGGAAGAGGGGATTTAGTCGCTCTTCTGGTGGGCGTTCTGGTAGTCGTGGAGGTTCACGTTAATGGAAAATCTACATAATGCCATGAAACACATCCCAGAAGGTGTTAAACACGTAGGAGATGGTACAGCAATTACTCTATTATTAGGTGTATGGGCTGGGGTTGTATCCGGTCTTGCCTCACTTGCCACATTAATCTGGATGTGTATTAGAATCTATGAGACTGATACTGTTCAGAAGATGCTGGGAAAAGATAAGGAAAAGAATACAAATGCAGATTAAGAAAGGTGTTAAAATAGAAGGTGTGAGAGATCCCATCTTTCTAGCAATGCTAGCCTCTGATAAGCTATGGCTTTCATATAATGTAAAAGAGGGGGTTGTCCTTACTTCTGTCATGGATGGAACACATAAAAAGGGGAGTAAACATTATACTGGGGATGCCATAGATATCCGTATATGGAATCTTCCAGAGAATATTTCCTACTTACAAGCATCTTCTGATCTTCGTACCCTCTTGGGAAGAGATTATGATGTAGTATTGGAAAAAGATCATATACATATAGAATGGGATCCGAAATAAATTATGTTTGAATTTCTATTTGGTGGTGGAAAAACTACAGAGAAGGTAGTTGATGGAATTTCTAAAGGATTGGATAAATTAGTTTACACAGAAGAGGAGAAGAGTGAGGCTTCTCGTTTAGGTGTAGAATTGTTCATAAAATATCAGGAAGCTACTCAGCCACAGAATCTTGCTCGTAGACTGGTAGCCCTGATAGTTACTGGTATGTGGGCATTCACGATAGGGTTGGGTCTAGCAATGTATAAGGTAGACCCCGTCTATTCAAAGTACATCCTAGACATCCTACAGACTATCATTATGCCCTCATTTGTTGTCATCGTCTCTTTCTATTTTTGGAAGAGAATTAAAGAATAATAGGATTAATTCATACCCTCCTTATAAAAACCATCCCCTTTTAGTCTAAACTTACCTGCACTTATTTTCTTATATGATCCAAAACCACACTTAGGGCAGGGTGGAGGGTTTTCATCCCTCTTTTGTATCCTCTCAAATTCATAATCACATTTTGCACATCTGAATTCAAAGATTGGCATATTTTTTTACTCCTATGTTTATATTATCTACTCACAACTCTTAATACCAGTCTCTACATCAATATAACAAGCTTTAGCACCTGAATCATTAGTTTCTTTCTTTCCCCCCTCATTATCAATCTTATTCAGAATACCAAATCTCTTCCCATTAGGATTAAATGTGGTTACACCTTTACAACCCATCTTCCAAGCATTTAAATAAATTGATTTAAAATCATCCCATTTAGTCTCTGGATCGATATTAATTGTCTTAGAAACTGCACTATCTATATATTTTTGTGTTAATGCTAATACTTTTAAGTGTTCTTGTGCTGTACACTTATCAGATGTTTTACCCTCTATCCCATATTTTCTATAGGCATAATCTTCTACCTTCTCCACTTTAGGGCCATCAAAGGTTTGAATAGTTCTCTCATAAAAAAGAGAGAAAACAGGCTCAATACCACTACTAACATTATCAGCAGATAAAGAGATAGTCCCAGTAGGAGCGACAGAGAGTAGATGACTATTTCTAATACCGTATTTCCGCAATTTCCTCCTAATACCTTGCGGCAAGGTTTTGATAAAATTTCCTTGAAGATATTCCTCTTCCTCATAAGCAGGGAAACTCCCCTTTTCTCTAGCTAAATCTATACTTGAATTATATGCTGTATTACGATAAACTGTTAGAACTTCTTCCAACCATGAGCAGAAAGTATCACTACCATATTCCATCCCTAAAATTTCTCCAGCATTAGCCACGCCAGTAATACCTAAGCCCATTCTCCTCTTATTTTTGGCTTCATTTTCTTGCTCTTTTAAAGGATAAGTTGTATTATCAATAATATTATCCATAGCCCTTATGATTGGTGGGATATCTTTTATAAAGGATTCAAAATCAAATTTCTTACTCTCTACATTTACATATTTAACAAGATTAAAACTTCCTAATAAACATGCTCCATAAGGAGGTAAAGGTTGTTCGCCCGATATTGTTACTCTCTTCTTAGAGGGATTAGTCATCTCTGCTAATCTCTGAATGTTTCCATTCAGTCCAGACTATCTCATCATCCAACTTATTTAAAGCTGGAGCTATACGTTCGAATTTGTATAAAAAGCTAGGCAAAATATATGGCAAGACAGTAGTGACAAAAAGCTTATGGTCTGCTGTCTTAATATTGAGATAAAAATATTTATTATGTTTATGTACATTTGTTCTTATCCCTGTTTTTTCATATATTGCTTTACTTAATGCTAAATTATCCGCCTCAGAAAACCCTTTAGTATGTAAATCTATTTTACAATGTGGGGTCTTGAAGCGAGTGTCTAAGGATGTCCCACCATCAGCCATAAAAATTATGGCTAATGCTTCTGCATCTAGCATTTTTAGCATATGCAAATCAATAACTTTATGCCCTTGAATATATATTCTTTCTTGTATTTTTGTTAAAAATGGGTGATTCCGGCTTTCAACTCTGACTTGCACTTTTCTAGTATAGCCATCAGTATTATAATCCTTTCTCTCCTTAATAGTACAGTTAGTAATATTTAAAATTGTATCCTTTACCCATTCACAATAATCAAGATTTTCTTTTCTCATATTTAGTATATATCTAGCGTTACCTTTGCCAGTCCGATAAAGACCTCCATCAAAGGTGGACATAAAACTTATTAATTTAACTAACTCTCTTTTATTCATAGTCGTTACACACTCCAATACTGGATTAGCACGGGATTGCCCATAAGGGTGTTCCCCGTTTTTAGTATAGTTTTCATAATAAATTACTTTATTATGCTGCCAATTGACAGGGGTTTGTAGCTACAATTTCTTCACAGTAATATGTATTATTATATTCATTAATCTTATCAATGAATAGAACACCCGGTTCTGCCC
>WAMJ01000267.1 GCA_015522385.1 Candidatus Heimdallarchaeota archaeon | reverse complement strand
GTATTGGATGATCGAATCAGTGCTGACCTGAAACATACCCGCGCGGACCATCCCCATGAAGATCTTGATCAAACCGATGACTACCTTACCTCTCCCAGTGAATTTAATGCGGTGGAAACCAACGAAGAAAGTACCAGCGAGATATCTGAGGATATCGGAAAGTTGATGGGTATATCTGGGACGGTTAGGAGACATGTCGACAAAGTTCCACCCAAGTGGTTGTATTTTGAGCGAAGTCTGTGGAATCTAAGGCAATTCAGGAAGAATATTGATTTCATCACGACAGGAACTGATGGCAAGGATCTAGATCTATTTATTCGGGGTCTTAAGGTGTTTGATGTTGAGAGGTTGCTCGTGGTAGATGTGAGGGACACTCCGTTCTCTCGGTTCAAACCGGAATTCAATAAGTGGAACCTGAAGACTGCATTGAATCAGCAGGGTATCGATTATATTCACCGGGGTGAACTTGGGGTAGTCAAGAGTCTGAGGAACAGACTGTACCGCGGTGATCTAACTGAGTCACAGCTATGGGAAGAATACAGGGTCAATGTCCTGACTGAAGAGAACAGAGAGAAACTCCTCGACACGATTAAGAACAGAATCCCAGTCTTTGTGTGTACGGAGATAAGTCCAGAACGGTGCCATAGGAATGTCATCGCGAAATTCCTCAACTCTGAAAACAAGCGTGGTATTGACTTCTAGAAGAAATCGTCCAATGCTGTTTGTTTCTTACTTTCTTGTTGATTCTGCATGTTTTCCCCCATCTTTGTCTTGTATCGGAGGACACTGATTATCATAAAACTCTTGCGGTGTCTGTTCAGGTTACCGACGAAGAACCACTTCTGGTACTCATCGTTTGTTAGTTGCAAGTTGTCAAACACTTTTTCCCAGACCCTCTTCGGCTTATCGATGTGCTTGCGAAACCACTCATAGACTTCCTGGTCGAGAATCTGTGCGGAGTGGTAGCCTTTTTTCATCTTGCAGGGACCTGGGCATTCCCAGTCCACCATGGGGATATAGCGATAATTCTCTTTTATAAGCACTCTGAAGACCTCCGAACCATATTTAATGTCCTCATCGAAGAACTCGTCTAGTGTGGTCTGTACCAGTGGACTATAGTTCTTTCTCTCAATCAGGTACGCCTTCCTGATCTTCGAGGGTACAATTATCCCCAAGCTTTCTTGTCTTTCATTTAACTCGCCTATACAATTTACCTTGGGAATACGGGACAGTAATTCTAAGTTCTCTTCCCGCTCTTGTCTTCTGCGAAATTTGATCTTGGTGTGAAGTTTATTCCATCCTGTGCTTGACCCCTTTATCTTCCAACTTTCACTTCTGGTGTCCTTGTCATTTCGCTCTACTGGGACATCAACCACATTCCACCTTCTTAGATTTGACTTGATGGAGGTCGGATAAATCCTGACGAAACCCAATTCATCACTCCATGCACCTACGCACAAAGTCTGTCTCCCGTCCTTTGTTTGATCTGGAGCTGCTCTCCCCAGTATTACAAGATTCTCCAGCTCCCTTTCTTCCATTGATCTAATTAGGGATGCTTGATATTAATACATTTCTTATCCATAATTACTTTACAGGTCTCGTTATCGATGAGGGAACATGTAACATTTTCCTTGACTTATATCTTTGATTTTTCAGAGATAATTATTACATTCATCTTGTAATATAGGCTATTTTACAGAGTGTTATTATTTTCCCTCCCCCCTTTCATTCAACTTGGAGAACAGGTCTTGATCCGTCCATAGACTATAATAAGATGGAGTTTTCTCCCATCTTCCCACAGGAGGTCATTTGGACCGAATGGATGGATTCAGACCAGATATTTTCTCTCAAGCTCCAAGGGTCCCAGTATCTTAAGACACTTCACGAAGCCCGAGCGACAGACCAGTGGGATTCCGTGAGGGTGTAAATGGAGGCAATAGGGGAATAGGGGATGCACATTCGGGGCTTCATGTGATCATCTCACTTGATGTTCATGTTCACTTCATGCCCGCTGTCCCTAGACTCTAATATACTTCGTGTGCCACAAGAGATTAATGGTTCTCGGGTTAGTGTACGGGAAGAGCGCGAAGGACATGCTGGGTACTGTAGGTCTACTGAATTTTAGCTATGTGAAGTTGAAAGTTCATGATGAAGCTTATTAGTGCACTTACCTTTATTACATGATGCTATTAGTCCTTCTCACGATTCTGAAAGATAGACGGTGTGACTTCTCATCCTTGCTATTAAATGGTCGAGATGAGCATCGGAAGTGATTGTTCTTGGGATTTTGTACAAATGGCCACTTCCCCCAAGCTCCTCCTCGAGCTCCACAGTATTTGCTGTTGAGAGATCCAACAGGGTCATTGATAGGCTTATTCGATCTCTTGTACTTCCTTAAATCATCCTTGACATTCTCGTAAGCCAGACCAAGCATGTCATACAATCCCCAGTTGTTTGGCTTTTTCTCCCCCACTCGGTGTGGTTGCTTGTTTGAATTCTTTTTGCTCCATACATACTCATCGATCTTGTCACGATCTCCGAAGAAGTAGTCTCCCTTGGTTCCTGCCCGACATGCGTATTCCCATTCTGCTTCTGTTGGAAGATCAAATCCTCCACCTCCAGAAAGGGAATTCAACTTCTCTACAAATTCCATCATGTCCTCGTAGGAGACGTAGAATACTGGGTATTCTGGATGCATGTGTTTAAAGTTTCCAGTGGATGGTAGTCTCCCCATAACTCTCTCATATAGCAATTGCGTGACGATGTATTTACTCATCCAGAAACCTTTGGTGATCCTTACTTGGTGTGCTGGTGTCTCATTACTGTTCTTGTACTTGTTGCTCCCCATGGTGAACATCCCTGGTTCTATCCATACCATATTTCCCATAATTTCATCTACAATGGGATCCGTATCTTCCTGTGTATCGTCTTCTACTGTTTCTTTGATTTCAAGCCCATAGCTTGGGATATCACTTTCAGTATCCGATGGAATCCACCCGTGGTCAGGTGACAGTATGAGGAGGAGTGACATATACCCGTTTCTCATATTCTCGCCGTGTATCCCAATGAAATTCTGGAAATTTCTAAAACTCTTCCTATACCGTGTGCAGTCAAATCTATCTTCCCTTTCTCTCTGCAGCTCATCTCGTATTGCCTCAAAAATAACCGCTGGATTATTGATATCTATATCGGGCAAATTGAGATTGTCTATAGCATGGTGAAGTTGGTTTCCAAGCTCGAACCACTCACTTCCGTACCTTGTAAAGCCATCGAAGACATGTTGGCGGTGCATAGTCGCCCTACTGAGAAGCTGAATTGAGATTGCTGGGGCTTCGAAGTAAACTCCGAGCTCACGTGATCCGTCCTGCTTTTTCTCACCTCCATAACTGAGGATATTCTCTGATGTGAGGTAACAGACAGTCTCATCAACGACGATAAATTTACTATGATTCTCCATCGGGTCGGTCTGAGAGAACAGGTAGATCTCTTCTCTGTCAAGCTCATTGATTGTTTCCTTAGCTTCAAGAAGCTGTGAAAGGGTCTCCTCGTTTGTGTGATCTGATTTCTCATACTCTCTTCCCCAAAGGATACCTACCTTCCTTTTTCCACGTGTACCTAATCTCAGAAGGTCGTTAACGGCACTTGTATCCATCGCATTCCGAGACAACCTATCAGTGGCGAGGAAGATAGACTCCCTTGTCCTATTAATCAGTCTCAGGAGTAAATCTCTGCTGAAAGCAGTATCCACAAGCTGTATTCTGCTCCTTCTCATAAAAGGTAGGAGTCCTCTGAGAAGACCCATTACGCTCCTTGTGTAATGCTCCTTGTTCCAGAGACTGTCGGTGCTATGTATCTTTTTCGTGAATTCAAACACCTCTATAAGTTGCATAAGTTCCTTCTCTAAACTTGATTTTTCTGGTTGTAAGTGGGTAAGTGATTTCTTGAACTCAGTAAGAAATTCTCCATTATCTACCAAATCCTCAATTTTATGAAAGAGCTCTAATGCGACACTACTATCTCTACCACATACCCCACTTTCAAACATAACTCCTACTGGATTGCTGCTGGTCAGATTCCAGCTACAGATCATCCATTCTCCTTCGGTGGTAATCAGAATCTTCTCGTGTGAATTTACCCGTGCAGGGTGTATTTCGAACCGTTCACTTACTTCGGGAATATATTTTCTCAGTTCCGAGATATACTCCCTTATCTTCTGGGTATGCTCGGAGGGTGTGTCATCATTTGCGTGTCCGTAGATTACAAGTATCTTGGTAAGCGTGTTTTCTTTCAGGCTTAATTCCAGACCTTCGTTGATATTTGAGGGGTTGAGGAAGGAAGATGTGACGATAACACGCTTATCCCCGTTCGCGCTACTAATCATCTCACTAAACTTGTTGAAGAAGAGCTCTGATTCCCCAGCGATTTGGGAGATCTTGCTACTAGAGGAATAGTAATCTAAAATCTCTTCTCGCATTTGAAGAATAGAGTCCAGAAATTCAATCACTTGTAAGGTTAACTGGCGATCCACTGTCTCGTACGAACCGAATGTCTGGGTGATGCGAAAGTATGCCTCAACTAGGGGTGAATGATAGAGCTCTAATCTCGATAGTTTTTCCTCTTGCTGATCGTTGAGGATGCTCGGTTTCCGTGATAAAAGCGGTTTTTCTAGGACTTCTAGGTCTGGTGGAAGCAAATATCTCCTTCCGGCTTTGATCATGGAGAACCTTATACTTTTATTTCCGGAAGGAGACAAAGAAGTTCGAAGAAATGCAGATTTGCGTCCGTGAACAAGAAATCCACTATGGACGGACGGGATCAGTTCCCTAATGTTATAATTTTTCTCGATTAAAATGGTGAGGGCATTCTCTGCGGAGACTCTGATAGTTCCCTCTGGAATTTCATCCGAAAAGTTCAGATCATATTTTTGAGCCAGAAGTACTGACAGGACACTACCCTGCATACCTTCAATCCACCACTCTGTATGTAGTTTTATAGTCTCAAACATTCTCTGACCCAAGGTGCCTCGTTTTGCATATTCATCAAATGGTTTGGATAATCTTACCTTACCTGTTTCCCAGTCGACATCGATTATTCCATGTGATAATAGGGACATGACAAGGTACTCCGAAATTTGTACTCTGTCGTAGTCCGCTGGTACTGTGATGTCCAATTCCTCAATCAAGTCTGGCAAAGTGTCACGGTATTCCAGTTGTTGAATAATACCAATCCACCAAGTCGTTAGTGGATGATGCTTCTGGAACTCAATGGTTCCTTTTACATAATATCCGTCAATGATCACGTCCCTCTTATCCACCGAGTAATTCCTCCGCTTTAATGATTTTACCCAGCTCTCTGAACTCTTCCAAGAACTCGAAGAATTTCTCCATAGAGTTCCCTTCTTTGTTCCTCTCAATATGAGCTTGTGAGCCGATTACCACGAGTCCTTCCCGAGCTCGTGAAAACATGACATTTAGACGTTGGGGACTACTGATGAACCCCCATGCTGAATCAGCGTTCATGGTATTGTTACGAACGAGACTGATAAGTATGAAATCCGCCTCGTGACCTTGGAACTCATCGGTTGTCCTAATCCTTTCTTTCCAAAGATCCCCGTAAAGGTTACTCAAGCAGTTCTTTATCTCTAGGTCTGAAAGTATTAGCTGCTTTTGCTTTGAGTACGGTGTTATCACCACAATATCTGGATTATTCTCCCGTCTAATTTTTGTCAGTATCTTCTTCAAAACCTCAATCTCATATGAATTTGACCTCTCGCCTCTGCTGGTGGCTTGTTCACCTGTTTCCTCCAGATCTAGTATATGTGGGACATCGATCCACACAAGTTTACTGTCCTCAAGAAATTTTAATGGTGGAATAGTAGCCTTCCTCTTTTTCTTGTGGTGGAATTTTCCGTTGTAAAAGACCTTACCTATTATGTCAGACAGTGATTTTGGCATTCTGTACTGGTTCTCTAACCGGAACCTCTTTTTCTCCGGTAGGTTGTTAAATATCTCCCTGAACGGATGGAACCATGATAGGATCTTGTCTTTTGAATTAAAATTGATCGTAGAGAAACTATTGAAGTGATTGCCAAATCGTTTGCTCACTTCCTTTTCATCTGATCTAGAAACAAGTTCTTCAATTACATCCACAAGTCTGCTTGTTTGTTCGACTTGATAGGGGGGAAGCTGGTGTTGATCCCCAATCATCAGGATTGTGTCCCCCATGATTGAGAGATGGAGGAGTTCACTAGGATAACATTTCCCTGTTTCCTCCACAACAACCAAGTCGAAGTAGGAATTGTCGATCATATCTACAAGTGATCCGTCACTTGTTGTCACAAAGATCACATTAGATGTCTCTATTGCCATGTACTCAACACGATTGTCCGGAAAGTCTGATAGGATGGCTTCTCCTCTTTTCCATGTTCTAATCTCCCTTGCTTTCATTTTTCGTTCTCTCAGTAAAAATTTCTCAATACTTTCTCCATTCATCCGTTCTTCTCTTCTCTTCGAGAGTAATCTCAGCGGTCGGAACCCTCGTGACCCTATTTTTTCATGACAACTAAGAAGGAGGTGATCAAGTGCATAATGCTCTTTTGACGAAACGAGGATTTTGGCTTGGGGTTTAATCTTGAGGTACTGTGATATGATCTCCGTAGCAAGGTAAGTTTTACCTGTTCCTGGTGGGCCTTGGACGCAGAACATTCCTTTTTCATTCAACACCGATTGAATAAATTCTGATCTGCTAATTTTATTGTGCAGAAATGGTCGGTTCGCCGGACTATTGACCATTTCCTGTATCTGCCTATTAGAATTAGCCAACCTTGTGAACATCCTCTTTCTTCGGTAAAGAACCTGTGATCCATTGTCATAGAAGAAACAGAACCCATGTCTTTTTATCCCGGCCTGACGGTGGATCCGAATTCGCTTCTTTTCCAAATCTATTCCCTTTAGGTCTATTTTGACTTGATCGTTTTGTAGACCAAGTGCTGGGTATGGTATATCCGTCGTTAGTACGACTTCTTTGGAGACGTACCCCTCCCCTATGATATCGGTCCATAGATTGGGAAGATCTGACCTTCTGATTCTATCAATGAGTGAATCTTTATATTTGTGATTTAGCTCCAAGTCTACATAATCTCTTACTCTTTCAACAACAGTATATCGAAATACATGAGACATGGTAACTAATAATTCCGCTTCCGTAATAAGGTCGAAGATTGATACTTCAACCTCTTCACGTAGTTCATCTAATGTGTTGATCACCTTGAGATAGTCTTCGTTATTGATCCAGTGACTAATTCTCTGTTTCAATTCGGAATCTAACTCTTTTGTGTCGTTGATCAATGAAAGAACCACTTCAATATCATTTTTCTTCTTCTTGTCTCGATTCCTCTCGATTCTGAAGATGTCAGGGAAAACAGCTAATCGTCCATCGATCAACTCTGCGGTTGAGCCCCCTACATAGTCGTTTAAAAGACAGTGGGTAATTTGATATATCCTCTCAATATTTGAAAGCTTAGAGGTTGATTGATTGGTTCCATAGAAAATTCTAAGTAGTCCACCCTTCAGCTCCCACCGGGTGGGTCTTTCGAATACCCCTCTCCAAAGAATCACTAATCTGAGTTGTTTCTGAACGAATCTATCAAAAAGGGGTCGTAAACTTTCATTTACTTCAATATTTGTCTCTAGTTCTACAACTTTCACCATTTCACCTATTCAGAATTGTTCTTGTCAGCAGCACTCATAGCTCTTGATTTGAAATCCTGATTCCTCCCAGATCTATCCGCGTGACTTTGAATCGCGCGGGCTCTATCTGGTGTCATTTTGATTGAAGTTCTTGACGAGTTACCTCTCCCCTTTGATTTTCCTCTCCCTCTTCCTCCGCTACCTCTGCTCATGGGTTTAGATGATCATATCATAATATAAGATTATCGTGTATCTGTTCTAAGAATTGATTTGTATTTTCTCAGAAAATGCTTTCTTGGAGTACAATCATAATTAGGGTTAATTTCCTCCATTAGACAGTCCTTAATACATTCGGCAAGTACATCACACTCTTCACACTCTCTACGTCTCCTTGGATACCTCTGTATCATTGATGATTGTATCTCCTCTAGTGATTGGCTGTATTCTCCTAGAACCCACCATTCATCCCCAAACATTCTCCCGCATGGGTACACCTCCCTCTGGAGATAAATGATGTTGTTTGTTCCAGCACCGCATGTAGACCCAAACATGGTGCAAACCCTGTCTGCTCTAAGATTGATGGACCTTTTGTAAGCTTCGAAATTCCCGATTTCTATGTCTAATCTTTTCATTTTCCAGAATGAATGGATCTTATCCAAGTTCTCATAGTATTCGTCGTAAGGTACTGCGGGGACTGTTTTTGGGACATCTACCAATCGGTCGAAGATAACCTTACTCACCCCTAGATCCTGTATAAAATCGAAATACTCCTCTATGTTATCAAGGAGGTCATACGTCATCGTGGTGTTGATAATGATTGGTAGACCATTTTCTCTCAGAAGCTCTACTCCTGCAATTACTCTTCGGAATGTACCCTCCCCAAACTTATCTATTCTGTTGGCATCGTGAATAAACTCGGGGCCATCCAGTGAAATACTAGGGGTAAGGTTGAACTTTATCATCCCCTCAATGATATCACTAGTCAAGAGCACTCCGTTTGTCACCATGTAAAATCGAAGTTCATGCTTTGGGTACCTTTCATGGAACTTGGTTAATGCTTCTTCTATCTCAACCCATGAGAGTAGCGGTTCTCCGCTACCTACAAAATTAACCTTCACTTTTTTCTGAACCCTGTCATGTCCATACCTATGGATATTCTCCAAGATTGTGAAAATCTCATCGGATGTGAGCTTCTTGTCACTCGTTATTCTGTTCTCCGGATTGAAAAAATAGCAGTACCGGCATCCTAGATTACAAATAGAATTTGTTGATATGCACACCCTCTCAATCTCCTGCTCACAGAGCTCAAGGATATATTCATCTGACTTATTTAGCTCTTGCTCTGTATACGGGCATCTAGCTCCACTTCGCACGATGGGTAGATCAATCAGTGTCTTCTTCGTCATCTCTCCACGTTCCAAAAAGTCTATTGCCAGTGTCTGTTTTTCCCTTACCCACGTATTGATCATACGACAATCGAGCCAGATAGAAATCAATCGATGGGTAGTTTTCCTTTAGTATTTCTGCTGTTGTTCTAGGGGTGACAAGAGAGCATACTATGATTCTGTCCCTCTTGCCCAACTGTTTCAATACTGGGAAAAGTGTGTTCCCAGTGTTGATCACCGCATCGAGTATAATGACCGTCTTGCCTGGAAACTCCTGTACATGAACTAAGTCCTCTTCATTTAGACCAAGGTATCGTTTAGGGTCTACTATGGCAAATGGAGCATTTCTAAATAGAGTTCTAAATCCCTCTGCAATATAAAGTCCTGACCGAAGAAATACGATGAAGAGAATTTCCCTCTCATTTTTGATTTGTACCCCTTTGCGTACTCCAAGGACATGTTGTATGTCGACCTCCTCAAGTTCCAAACTATCTATCACTTGGTATGCTAGAAACCGACCAATATCGATATGGGACTGATCAAGGTCATAGACAGATATGTCGGTTCGTCTTGTCATGGTGGCCAATATTTTCATCAGTTTGAGATCTGTATAATGCGTAAGCGTCATTGTAGTTACCTTCTGCCTTCTTCAAGGGTATAGTTTCAAATCATCCTCGCACATACCCATGTTTCCTATTATCAAGTTAAAAGTAGTGAATTATAAGTTTTTCATGTCAGAGTTTTCTCAAAGGGCAAATAACAGAGTACTAGGGTGCTATTGATATTTCCTTATGATTTGTAGTAGTTTCTTATCTGCATTCTCCATCGGGAGATTTATGACATCCAAGGTCTTATTATACTCTGCACATATCTCCTCGGCTTTCTCCTTCTCTTCCTTTATTTCCTGTTTGATTATCTCAATATCTATTATCCTTTGTTTTAACTTATCGCCCACCCTCCTCTGATATACCAACTCGGGCGTAGGGTGAAGGAGTATATAATGATCATAAAAATCGATATCTGATTTTCTGACCACGCTCTCTATTGTCCTCTTGTGAATGTTATATAATATCATATGTCCATCGATTACTAAATTCATCCCCGTCTCCTTCTGTATCTCCTCAAATCTTTTGATGACGAGATCTCTGAACATCTCCTTCTTCTCTTGTGTAAATGCATCGAAGTTAGAAAACTCCTCACCTACCACTTCCCGTATCATGGAAGATCCAGTATAATATAGAAAGTTGTCATCAACCTTTTTCAGCCTATTAATCAGGTAAGTCTTACCAATTCCTTTTACTCCAATTAGACATATATTTCCCATTATCCATATTTTCTCTTCCTGATTTTAAAATTCATCGCTTCTTGAACCTCGTCCCTATTATCGTTCCCTGACCTTTATCATAGGATATCTCAAATAATAGTGTGGTGCTATATCAACTGTCCATGACATATCACTCCTGCGTTGGATAATAATTCAAGCTCTATTCTAGGGACTTCAGGAGCAGGAACATGCGCCCGTTGTTGGTCAGCTTGAGGAACCGCTTCTTCCCCTCCCTGTACGAGCTGACAACTCCCTTCTCCTCCAAGACGTCAATGTGCCTCTTGACTGCCGCGGAGGAGTTGAAGCCTGCTTCCTCGGCGAGGTCTGCGAGGGAGATATCGCCGACGTGCTCGGAGATCGTCCGCATGACGGAGTACTTCCTTTCGTCGATGTCGTCCACGAGGAGCTTGGGCGGGACGATGTCTATGACCTCGGGGTCGCGGTACTCGTTCGTCTTCTCGTCCCTCTTGGTCTTGATGTAGTAGAGCTTGGCATCGAGCATGATCCCTGCGAGCAGGGCAGCGGAGGTCATCACGTCCGTGCCCCCGGTGATGTTGATCACGATGTCGTACTCTGCTTCCTCGGATTTGTACTCCCTGATGACCTCTGCGGCCGCGGTGACAATGGCGTCGATCCCTGAACGCATGTCGAAGGCGTCAATAGGGTAGAGCCTGATTATGGATGTACTGTGCACCTTCTCGAGGTTCTTCTTCGCCTCCTCGGCCACATCGCGGAATTTCTCGGAGTATAAGATGAAGAGATCCGTCCATTGCAGTAGCTGAGTGGCGTTGAAGACTGGTCCTGGTTGTGATCCCATGAGTGAGAAGAGTGCATGGCGTTTCACACACTGCCATCACCCTCCGTATATAATTATCTTATCGTGTTAACGCAAAACATTTTCCGTTTACTGTACCCTATCCCACAAACTGCAAAATATGCAGAAACGTATGTACGCGGGTTCTTTTGATCACCTGTTGTTACCGGTTATGCATGGTATTAACACTTTACAAATTTAGTTAATATTTAACAAGTAATGGTTAATATTAACGGTCCGTATACCCTATTTATGGTTAAAATCATAACGACTATCGGTGTGATTGGGAGGGTGC
>WAMJ01000266.1 GCA_015522385.1 Candidatus Heimdallarchaeota archaeon | reverse complement strand
GTTTAATACCAAAATAATTAACCTAAATTTCATGAACTCCGTACGAAGACCGGAGATTCACTCGATCTTCCATGAATACCCTGACTACCGAGAGATCCTGAAAAGCTACTTCTCACTTAATGAGATGGAGTTCACGGTGTTCGTCGCGGTGCACCAATTGGGAGAGAGTGACATTGACTTGATCCTTGAATCCACTGGATATGTCTGGCACAAAAACAAGGTGAACTCTGCTTTGAAGAAGCTGGTGGAGATTGAACTCTGTTCTAGGAAGAGGATCGGGGGCAAGGGTATGGGGTTCAAGCACAAGTACATATACACCGGGAAGGAGACTTCTGAGATCAAGCAAGAGATCGAGAACAACCTTGAGGAGTGGTTGCTTCATGTGAAGAGTGAGATGGGTGATCTTGCCATGCACCTCAACTCGGTAGACCTCCTCGCCAAACGAAAGAAGAAAGACAAGGTCTCAAAGGTAAAAGAGGAGTGGTTTGACAGTACCGATTGATCCAAGACTCTCCTTCATGAAATGATATGCGAGGATAATCGTGGATTCAGGAGGACACAATCAGAACCAGTTCACCGGTTATGGCTGAAAGCACGATGATCCCGGTCCACAGATGCACAGACCACGCCAGACCCATGAAGATTCCAACCAAGGTGAAGAAGAGGACAAAGTAGCAGACCGCGACGGTGAGGGCAAGTAGCTGATCCTGCCATGTACTAGGAACCCTTGCCCTAACTATATCGACGTAAAGTCCAACTACCAGTGCCACAACTGGAATTAGGAATCGGGTGACTATCTCACCCTCGGATGCGGGAATTTCTCCAACACTGAGGGGAAACCTCATCATTGTGGAGTAGATGCCGCTGATGAAGAAGATGATCGCGAAAGCGCCGAACTTGAAATCCAAAGTCCGATTGAGCTTCAGGACCAGCCCTACGATGAACGCTGAGTAGATGATGCTACCTGTGACTCCGATACCTTGTACTGCTATCGTACTTGCTCCAAAGGTGAAAAAGGGTTTGCCACCTGCAGACAGGACATGTGCTGGTATGGCAAACTGGGTGAAGAAGACCAGCATTGAGAGGGCAAGGGCTGCGCTTATCGCTACCGGGAGCTGCTCCAGCAGGCTGAGCTTCTGAAAATCTGCAGGGCGGTGCATGTAGTTCAGGAGCAGTGCAGATGCCATGAAGGTCCCTCCGATACCAAGTAGGAGATGTGTTGGAGAGTATAGTGCCTGTATATTTGCCTCAATTCCAAAGACCTCATGCCAGAACATATCTCCCACTCCTCCAAGCGTGAATATAATACTCCCTGCGAATCCTACCAGTATTCCATCAGGCAAGCTGTTCTTCAACGTATAGCCTTCCATCCTATTCCGAACTAGCGCTCCAAAGAGCAGCAGACCTGTGACGCCGAAACCGCTGTAGAGTATACCATGCCACGGTGTGAAGAATGTCTCGAGGGATTCCGACAGGCTGTTGTGTGCCCAGGAGTCGATGTGCGCTCCCGTGACTAACCAGATCGTTGCCAAGGTGTACGCCCACATAAACCTACTGGTGAGCTGGGGGCAGTTCTGCTGAACCGTTCCCGTTGGTCTTATGTTCTCATTCGTTGTGACCGAAACCATAAACTATACTTGCGGGAAGTAATATAAGTCTTTACAATGTGGAATAGTGTTGTTTCTAATGTCGTAATAAATATGTTGCGATTATCTTAATCCTTGTATGCGGCCTATCTGTGCCATTCTTCTGATCATTCTAGGTCTTTAGAGCGGAGGGTGAGGAGCCACTATCTGCTCATTCTTTGGAGAAAATACCCGCATGGATAGCCACCAGAGAAGAATGAGGACGAGAATGACGCTCACTACCCATGTGATGGGATCAAACACAGAGGGGACAAATTTCCCAATAGTCTCCAGTCCTTGTGTTCCGAGGTATGCCCAGAAAATAGCATACGGTATGGCTGTGACGAATGTGATAAGGAGATATGGCAGTCTCCTCATTTCTACAAAGCCAGTGGTGATACTGAGGACATCATTTGGGGTGAAGGGAAACAGCCTAGCAAGCATCAGCGCGATCAATCCTCTTTGTTCAATGAATGACTCATACCTATTCACAAGATGCGTCCCCCTCAGTCTCTCCACTCCGAACTTTCCAAGACGACCTCCCTCGTACCCAAGCCAAGCCGCACCCATGAGACCCAGTAGGTTTAGTATGCTCCCGATCCAGAGGCCAAAGATGAAACCTGCAAAGATTAGCACTACCTCCTTGGGGAAGGAGAATGCGAAGACCTCCGCTGTGAGGACTGCTACAATAACGACCATCAGGAGACCTTGGTCCAATCCTAGAAGGAACTGTAGGATGTCAATCATATCTTATTGACAGACCCTCACTTTAAGAACCTCGGGTCAGAGTAAGATACTTACCGAGTGGATGGATCTGCATCTCGAAGAAATATCAACTCCCAAAGTAGACAAATCTCCATTCTCGAACCGGGTGCTTCCCAAATCGAATATTTGGATGAAGAAACGTGGTAAGATATAAATGGTCTTTTACACTACCGTAGTATATGATCGACCT
>WAMJ01000265.1 GCA_015522385.1 Candidatus Heimdallarchaeota archaeon | reverse complement strand
CCTTGCGGAGTTTATTGAACATTAATCTCTGAGGGATTGTGGATGAATAAATAGATTGTGAAGGCGATCTAAGAATACTTGGTCGGATCAGGAGCAATCCCCTGATTTCTTGACCCCATAAGCATCTGCTGGAGTTGCATCTTGCTCTGCTCCATCTTATCCACTTCCTGCTCCATCTGCTTCATGATATCGAGGAAGGTCTTTACCCGCTCTTCGAGGGTCTCGATGGCCTTCTTGACGGGCATTGGGACAACAACACCAGCACCAACATTGACATATGCGTTCTCGTAGTCGATGACCTTGGTCTTGAGGTAGACATTGCCGGGAAGAGGTAGTATTGAAGAGTTGGAATTTAGGGGGTTGTCCAACCCTTTGAGAGTCTGGATGGTGTTGGAGACCTCCTTGATGTATTCATTGTACTGAACCTTCTGCTGGTGGAGGCTCGCAATTTGCTGATCAATAACCTGAAGTTGTGCTTGGATCTGCTGCGCCTGACGCTGAAAATCCTCTGAACCGAGACCCAGTTTTCTCACCTTGGAATGACGAATCCTTCCTCGTCGATATCTGCGAATTCACGTGTCCTCGCCATATCTGCATTCTCGAGGACGGTTATTCCTCCCTCCTTGGGGATGAATATGTCACTCCGTCTCACGAGATGCTTGCTCCCGATGACAGAGTACATGGTCTCCAAGGCGTCCTCCTCCTTGAGTGCCCGGACATCCATGTTGATGGGTATCTTCCTCTTTGCCTTCTTGTAGAATCCTGAGATCCTGAATATCTTAAGTTCGCTCATATAATCCTCCTTGCTCTGCATTCATTTAATAAGTGATCGATATTTATCGGAGTATCTAAAGAAGGTCGAATAGGATGATTAATTAAGGATACTTTCCTCGTAACTTTGGAAGATGTTAGTATTACCCGTAAAAGTCCTAGATATCCGGAGCACCGAACCGGTGGCCATGATCAGCCACAAGACGGCCTCCAACCTCAAATTCAGGCATACAATGATCATATCCATTAAGAACGAATTCACTGAAAAATCATTCTCCGCCACCCCCGTTGTCGCAGAGGGCATGATCGAGGACGGGGTGATCGGGATCTCACAATATGACGCGGAGTGGCTGAATGTCAAGGACGGGGAGAACGTCGTAGTCTCCATCCGGCGATCACCGCTCAGCCTCGATTTTCTCAAGCTGAAGATGAACGGGAAGGAGTGGAGCCAGAACGAGATTTACGCTATAACCAACGACATCTCCAAGCGATCCTATACAAGTCTCGAAATCGCTTCCTTCACCTTGACCTCCTACTTCAAGAAATACAGCCCGCAGGAGACCGCAGACTTCGCAAAGGCGATGGCTGAGTGCGGAAACCAGTTTGACTTCCAAGAGAAGGCCTTTGACAAGCACTCAATTGGAGGTATACCCGGTAACAAAGTATCCCTACTCATCGTGCCCATCGTCGCCGCCGCAGGGTTGCTCATTCCAAAGACTAGTAGCAGGGCGATCACCAGCCCTTCTGGAACAGCAGATAGCATGGAAGTGCTGGCCAATGTCAGGTTTAGCCCGGAGGAGATCACCGAGATCGCTCCCAAGACTCGTGGGATGATTGCATGGAATGCTCCGCTCAAGCTGTCACCTATGGACGACATCGTGATCGGTGTGAAGAAGTTCTTGGACATCGACCCCGAGGAGCAAATGATGGCCTCCATCGTCTCCACGAAGATCGCAATGGGTATCGACAACATGGTTGTGGACATTCCTACGGGACCAGGATCCAAGATGGAGAACCAGCAGATCGCGCTCAACTTCGCCCACAAGTTCATCGGTCTAAGCCGCAACGTGAACATAGATACCGAGGGCATCCTGACACTTGGGAGCCATCCATTGGGAAGTAGCGTGGGACCTGCCTTGGAGGCGAAAGAGGCGTTGGAAACACTGGAGGGTAAAATCAGCGAACCTGTCCTGAACAAAAGTGTAGAACTCGCGGGAACCCTGCTGGAAATGGGAGGACTAGCGACCCCCCGGCAGGGCGCAGTATTGGCCAGGGAGATCGTCACCTCGGGTAAGGCACTGAGCAAGATGCAGGAGATCATCGAAGCACAAGGTGGTGAGAAGAACATGAAGTCCTCAGATGTACAGATCGGGGAATACTCCCACACGATAACAGCGGTGAACAACGGGTATGTCTACGGTATCAAGAACTCCATCACCAAAAAGATCTGCTCCGCAGCAGGTACGCCAAGCACCAAACGAGCAGGCATGGTCTTCCACACAAGGGTAGGGGAATTTGTCAAACAGGGCATGCCACTATTCACCATCTACTCGGACTCAGAGACCAAGCTCTCAAACGCTATCCAAATTGCAACGAACAATCCCCCGATCGTGGTTGAGGGTATTGTTCTCCGAAGGGTTAAGCTCGAAGGCTAGGATCATGAGCAGTGGAGATGACCCAAGGTATGATTAACCTCAAAAACCTCGATCCATCGGTCAGAGTCGTATATCCTAGGAAAATTGAGGAACACCTGAGTCCTACGCAAATCGCAGATAGGATTACTTCCGATCCAGAGATAAGGGATTTCATCTCCGAACCCACGCTCCTCATCATCAATGACGCCCATAGGGCGACACCAAGCTATCTCGTCACAGAGCCGTTGCTGTCTATGAGGGGGAGAATAGACCTCTTAGCTATAGCCACCGGTACCCACAGCCCTCCTTCCAAGGATGAAATTGACGAGCTCGTTAGGGGAAAAGCGAAAAGTCTCAAACTACACATCCATAGTGCCCATGAGCCATTGGAGGAGTACACCTATTGGGGGAGAACTCCCCGGGGCACTAAAGTCTACCTCAGTAAGATCATCGACCGCTACGAGCGGATACTGTGCGTGAATTCGGTCGAGCCCCACTACTTCGCGGGTTACACGGGTGGGGTCAAGTCGATCATTCCAGGGCTCGCTGCCCTGAAAACCGTAGAGAATAACCATTCTTGGGCACTTGACGAAGGGAGTGCGCCCTGTGCTACCGAGGGCAATCCATTATACATGGACTTCTGGGATGCCTTTGAACTCATTGACAAGCAGGTCATGGGTGTGCACCTCGTACTCAGAGGAGATGAGATCATTGGGATGTCAATCGGAGATCTAAGGAGATCACAGAGAGAGGCAATTGAGTTGGCAGACCGAGTTTACACCCACATCTTCAACAAACCTGTTGACAGGTTAGTAGCCGTGGTGGAACCCCCACTTGACAGATCATTTTACCAGAGTCAGAAGGGACTAGAGAACACTCGGGGAATCATCCGGAAAGGTGGGAAAATCCTGTTAGTTGCCAAATGCCACGAGGGTATCGGAAGCAAGGCATTCTTCGAGACTTTGCAGAAGTACGGGGACAGGGAATCCGTGATCTCCAATCTGTCAAGAGAGAAGTACCGTTTTGGGGATCACAAAGCGAGGAAATTAGCAGAACTGGCGAACACTGCAGAGCTCTTCACAACTGCGCAAATGGCAGAAGAGGAGATGAAAACTCTGTACCTCAAGAGAGAAAATGACATCACGGAGTTCATCAACAAAGGTGTACAAAATGGGGAGAACGTGGTTGTGTGCTTTGATGCTGGGATGAATGTTCTCAGACTCCGAGACTAGGAGAATTTTAGTCAATCGGTCTTGTCTCACAAGAAATCCGCAATGTAATTGTAGAAGAAGCCTACTTGCATGACGCTACTACTAGTAAAAAAGCTTTACAAATATCCGTCAACGAAAATTGGCATCCACCTTATTTTGATCGTAACACATGTCTAGGATATGGCACTGCAATCTCTCCCTATACCGGCGATTGAGATAATCACCCTTCTGAAGAAGGAGGGGGTTCTCTCGTCAAGGGAAATCCTCAAATTCTTCAACGGGAAGTACGAGGACAAAGCAGTAAAATACGCCATCAGAAGATTGCTTGAGAACAAACTTATTCACAGGGTTCCCAACTTATTGGATATGCGAAGCGTATATTACAGGTTAGCCACTGCAGATGAGCTATCCGAGATCCGCAGTTCCATCTCCGAGAGCATCTCTCAGGAGATAGACGACGCTATAGCCTAACCCAACACCAGGAACTTGGAACCCACCTTACCCAGTACAGTCCCCTGCTCAACATCAGACAGATATACACGAAGATCCGCCTCCTCGTTGTTGAAGAGAGAGATCCGGGTAATTGACGTCGCTGGGTTCAGGACAAAGCCATCGTGCCTGACGAAGTAGAAATTGTCGTAGACACCGTTCTTGGCAGTCACCTCTTGAATCATTCTCAGCTCATTCTCGTCAGGGGAGAACATGACGAAGAGTTTGTCGGTATGGCCCAGAAGCTTGCTGAACAGGAGCATCGTTCCGGAGACTGCGTATGCATCTCTGTCAAGTCCGTCGATGAACCGCTTCAGTGCCACCCTGAGATCATTAAGGTCCGACTCATCCACACCATCTGGCAACTTGGAAACCAAACTTTCGTCTATCTCCAGCTGATCGTATAGCTCCAGAGGTTCTGATTCCTCGTGGAACCTCAGGATCTCATCTCTGACCTGCCAGCTGTGCCCTGAGTCGCAGGTGATGTGCCCATCGAAGATCTTCTCGTTGTTATAGTCCCCCATGATCTGGTACTTCCCTCTAGGATCTGCTTTCTCGCATCTGGGACAGCGGAGTAAGTTGATGATTTCAAGCTTCACAGTTAAGGGTATACTCCTGAGTTTATGAGGATTAGGACTACTTCCTACTCTTGGTTTTACGGGTCTTCCTAACCCTTCTCTCCGTCACCCTCGGAGACCGGTACGACCTCTCCTTCACCTCGATAGGAAACCGGATCTGGAAGTAGAGCAAAAGCACGGAGATGACGAGATTGATGTAGTCTATTGTCCCAAAGAGTGAGATGATCAGATTCGAGATCGCCGCAGGGTAGATGAGCAGGTGGAACGGGGGATAGTCATTGAAGATGGCGAAGAAGGTGACCACCGAACCTATCAAGACGATGAGAAAGAGTGTGAATGCAAAGGGATCAAGCCCACTCAAGCCCTTGAGCATAATGAACCCGAGTGTGAGCCCAGCTCCCCAGATCTGAAGGAAAAGAAGCAGTAGGAACATCTTGTTCGCACGTGAGAGATCGACAAACTCCATAGTATCACCCGGTGTTTTTGAGACCGGCAATAATCGCGTTGACCGTGGGAATTAAACCCTTTAGATACTTCGGGTCGCCAGTAGCCCTCCAGTCCTTCAGGAGGGAGACTTGGAGAATACCGATCGAGTCAAGATGTGGGAGCCTTCGGAGGATTGCCTCGCGGATTGCTGGATCACCCTCCATCAGCACTTCCTGCCCGGTTATGCGTAGGACTGCCTTCTTGGTTCGCAAGTACTCGTGACGCATGGTATCAAGCAGTTCCTTCGACTCTTCCTCCATGTGGCAGAGACTGTGGTAGACGTCCATCAACTTGAAGTCCATCTTGGTTAGCACCATCTGCAAGTAGTTAATGAGAGAGCGGAAGAACGGCCAGTTCTGATACATCTCAGCTAGGATCGAGATCCCCGTCTCTTCGATGTGCTCAGAGAGTGCGGTTCCGACCCCGAAGTACATGGGGAAGATGTTGCGGCTCTGGTTCCACGAATGTATCCATACCCGGTCGTCGATGTTGCAGGGAAAGTCGGTAAAATCGTTCTCCACCCCCATGATATGAGCCAGAAGATCTGACGGCGTTGAGTGGCGGAATAGCTCGCGGATCATAGGTGACCTGCAAGCCTCTGTATAGACCTCACGATTACGCTTGGCCAGTTTTTCCAGTACCTCGGTGTACCTCGGGCTCGCCATCGATGGGTTCTTCATACCCAGCATGAACTTGTCGTTGATTGTGTGAACCAACAACCCATTAGCCACCAGCTCGAGATTCAGCGATGTGAGTTCTGGGTTGGCGAAGAGCGAGGACATGATCTCACCATTCTCCTCAATCTTGATGTTCCCCATCGATCCAATCGGCTGTGCCATCAGCCCCAACTGCGATGCCTTGAACCCACGGGACACAGCTCCTCCCCTCCCGAGGAAGAACCTAGGCCGTATCTTGAACCTGCCGAAAAGCTCTATCAGATCACGCTTGATCTTGAAAATTTCAAGGTGGGCAGAGAAGAATCCCAGTCTCTTGACATAGTTGGTGAAGTCAAGGTAGATCTCCTGAATATAGCCCCTGTTCTGTAGATGGGTCATGTAGTTCGGGTTCATGAACAGGCTCTTGAAGAAACGAGACCCATTAATCAACGTGCTGTACTCGCTGAACCGGGGAACGATGTCGATCGAGGACTGCTCACCCAGAACGGAGAGGTTGAGCTCCTTGCTGATGAGCAGGAGCCCGATCACCTGAGACTCGTCGTTGCAGTTGTCAAGGATAAAGCTCCCCACTGCTCGGGGAGAGATCTTTTCCACAATGTCCTTGATGATCAGCAAGGACTCGATGAACGAGAAGCTCTCGGGGCTGAGCTTGTCAATATGGTTGAGGATGCCCAGTGGTCTCTGCGACTCCAGCTCTTCCCTGAGGACATTCATCCTCTGGGCCAAGGTCATCTGGTCGAGATCACCCATGCCCGTGATCGCAAAGATCTCGTTGAGGACCTTGAAGACGAGTGAGGCGTCCTGTATGAAATCTATACTGGCGAGGTGGAATCCGAAGATCTTGATCAGATTGATCAGATCACGGAGAGGTCCATTGGAGATGATCTTCGCCTTGTGACGTTTCAGGGAGTTCTGGATCTGTCGCAGGTCGCGGAGCAGGTCGATCGACCGGTAGTAGATAGGACCCTCCTTCTCCCTTCCCCGTTGCTCGTAGACCAGCTCGTCGTTGTCTACCTCAAGCACGGAGAGCGTATTCAGCAACTTGGCCCGGACAAACTCAAGCTTCTGACGGTACGGTCTCGATCTGTGCCTAGTCTGTATCCTGTAGGCCAACTCAGGGAAGAGCTTGGCATCCGCTTCCAGCCCCTTCTCCAACTCCCTCGATACGCCTATCACCTCGGAAGAATTCGAGAGCTGGGTGATGAGCAGATCCACCTTCTGCAGGTAGATCCGAAGGCATTGCTGCTTCTGCAAGATGATCGTGTCGTAGGACTCGGACGGATCGGAGAGCATCCGGAGATCACCCCCAACGTTCGAACCTACACTGATGAACGATGGCACCCTGTAGTCGATCTTCCCCGTGGTCTCGATCTCGTCAGAATAGACATGGCTGATCACCCGGGACATGTTGTCAAGGATGTTGGAGATGGCCTCCACGATAGATGAGTCGAAGAAGTAGAGCAGAGACCTGACCTTCTCATCCACCCTATTCTGTCGGTCACCCTGAGTGGTAGACTGCCAGAGAAGGGTGATATGGTACTTGATCTTGGAGATGTACTTCTGCCGAGTGAGCTCATTGAGCACAGGGTTGTCCAGCAACTGCATGTAGGAGTATATAGCCCTGAGATTATTCTCCAGAAGATCCTGAACACCACCGGTAGGATGGTCGGTGAAGACCAGCTTGATGGAGTTCAGGTCCAGCAGGCTGATCACATCCGTCGCCCTGAGCCCTAGCTTCTTCCCGTACTGAACAGCGGACTGGAGGCTGTCCATGGAGCTCGCCCTCCTTCCCTCCTCAATGGCTCGGGTGATGTAGCGCTCTTCGAGGACCAAGACGAGGCGGAAGAAGATGGAGAACACCTTGACCATGATCATCTTCTCTCGGTGAGAGAGGGTCCCCACAACAGTCCGGAGATCGTCCATGGCAATCTGCGTGTCACTGCTCTCCCGGTAGCTCTTCGTGAGGAGACGGATCGTCTCCTCCAACTGAAAGAGAGACCTTCCTGACTGCTCGATCAGCACCTCATTGAGGATGTCAGAGAGAAGCTTGATCTGGTCTGATAGCACCGATCCATCCTCTTCAATAATTGGGTTGCTAGGGTTCAACAATCTCAGACCTAATTGGCCAGATGAGAATAAGAAACTTGTTTAAGAAGAGTGTCTTAGGCGTAAAACTTCCTGTGAACTAAGAGGAAGGAGACCAGCATCCCGATCATGGATATCCCACCCATGAAAACGTTCTCCAGTGGATCACCCCTGAGCTGGAACTTCAGGAAGACCGAACCATCGACTGGCTTGTTGACAAACACATTGGCGTCGTGCACAGGACGGTCGTCCCAGAACGCCAGCATTATGGAGATGGAGTCGTTGGGAGAGAGCGAGACGTCAGCACCCAAGCTGTCCCCAGAATCGAGAGGTTTGGAGAACTCGAAGATAAGATTACTGCCGTCGGTGGACGCCACTCCAACCGAATCCTCCCTACCACCGAACTCTGTATCATTGATCACTTGGAACCTCTGCGTCAGGAAGTCCTGTGCTCCCTCTTGGAAGTAGTTGACCAGAACCATATCGTCAGGACTACTCTCAGTTCCGTGGATAACATTGTCACCGTTGTTGTCGAACTCCAGTCCAAAATAGTCGTGAGGTTGCGTCGTGTCCAATGAGATCACATCGTTCGGGCCATCATGCGGGATGATCGCGAGAAAGTACATGTTCACTTTGTCTACAAAGATCCGGAAGTCAACGGTGATCTGGTTCTGCATCGGCACTTGGTAGGAGTCCGCGGTGCTCCAAACGGGGTCGGTGATGTCACCGTCTATCACAGGAGGTGTAACCTCGGAACTCACAGGCGCGTTCGAGAGGAGGAAGAAAACGGTCAGGATGACCAGCAGTCGTCTCACAATATAATCTCAAAAATCCCACTATAAGGAATTGTCAGTTGTGCC
The DNA here is from genome assembly GCA_015522385.1 of Candidatus Heimdallarchaeota archaeon. The sequence continues at coordinate 38,909 of WAMJ01000265.1, read as the reverse complement.
ACTGTAATTTTCAATTAAAATGATCCCAGAGTGTAAGATATTTATGGGAGCAGAATGATTTCTGAGCTTGTGGAATTCTCAAGGACAGGGGAGTACTTCGAAACCGACTTCGAACTCGGAAAGCTCATCAGATTCATCTACGGACTCTCAATACTTGAATACCAGCTATTCGAGGAGATCCTCATCCTTAATAACCCAACCTCTCAGTACCTCAAGGAGAGACTGAAAAGGAAGAATATCGGACTCATCAACAAGGCACTACGACACCTCTCTGACCTCGGACTCATCGACAGGAAGAAGGTGTCCATCGAGGACAGGACTGGGTTCCACTATACCTACTCCACCAGACCACTCGGAGAGATCAAACAACTCGTAAAACAGAGGGTCGACAACTGGTACAACAGAACCATCGCTAAGATCGACAACCTCGAGTCCTACTATCAGAACAAGTTCGAGTTGGTTCCCCTTGAGGAGTGAGGCATTCCCCCACTCCATAACCAACTGATTTTACTATCAACCGAGCAGCCCACCTGATGTTTGGTCTTCAGTGCAATTGTACTGTATACTGCATGCATTAGAGCAGCATCCACAGCACCAACCTGAGGGTTCTTGCTCGCTCGGCACAGGATGGTACCTACAGGTCAGGAGTCTATCGCAGCTATGTGGTCAGTTGTTCTCCTCTGCTCCCGTGGGCGAATCATCTTCGTCAACCTTCTTTGAGATCAAGAGGCTAAACGAGATATGGATAATAAATGAAATGAGGAAAACAATCAGATTGAGCATGAACCCTGAGTATAAATTCAGGCCAATTAGAATGGGCGAGATATTATCCTCAAGCTTTGGCACGACGGAATAAAATAGCCAAAACAGGAAGATATATCAAACTATTTCATGGCGAGTATGACCTCGTCTTAATCTTGATATTCTGATAGAAGAAACCTCCATCCATATCGATTAGCTGTACCAGTGTATAAGAAGAATTACATCCATGAATAATCTGTAATTGGAAATTATAACCCTCTCCGTCGGATCCGGACCACATTCTAATAGTCAAAACCACTTCACCCCTATCACTTGCAACCTGCTCCACTGAATTTATTAAAGACACAGCTCATATCACAGTGTGACGCTTGAGGTACATGCACCGTACGAGCCCATGGGAGATCAAATACAGGCTATCGAGGAGCTGGCCACCGGATTCGTTAAGGGAAGAAAGTTCCAGACTCTCCTTGGCGTGACAGGATCGGGAAAGACGTTCACTGCAAGCAAGGTCATCGAGAGACTCGACAGACCGGCCCTTGTCATCGCTCACAACAAGACACTGGCCGCTCAGCTCTACGCTGAGTTCAAGGAGTTCTTCCCGACTGCCGCGGTGGAGTACTTTGTCTCGTTCTATGACTACTACCAACCTGAGTCGTACATCCCGACTCGTGATCTGTACATCGACAAGGACTTCAGCATCAACGACGAGATTGAGAAGCTGAGGAACTCTACGACGCGTTCACTTGCAGAGCGTCGAGACGTCATTGTTATAGCTTCTGTCTCGTGTATCTATGGAGTTGGTCTTCCTGAGATCTATCGTCAGATGGTGATCAAGGTTGAGGTTGGCATGGAGTTAGATCGCCAGAAGTTCATGCGTAATCTGGTTGACATCCTGTACACGCGGAACGAGTACGAGCTTAGACCTCGGACGTTTAGATCCAAGGGTGACTTTGTGGAGATCTACCCGATTTACCAAGATGAGACGATCCAGATTGAGTTCTTCGGGGACGAGGTCGAGAGGATCTCGATCAAGGATCCTGTTTCTGGGAAGCGTTTAAGGACGGTTGACAGGGTTGCGATCTTCCCTGGTAACCAGTACTTGACGTTGGATGAGGTTCGTGAGCGTGGTATTGAGAGCATTCGGAAGGAGCTTGCAGAGCGTCATCATGAGTTAGTCACTCGTGGGAAGATGCTGGAGGCTGAGCGTCTTCTGCAGCGGACAAATTACGACATCGAGCAGCTTCAGGAGTTCGGTCACTGCAAGGGCATTGAGAACTATTCCCGTCACTTCGACGGTCGTGCGCCGGGTGAGCCTCCGTTCACGCTTCTGGATCACTTTCCAGATGATTTTCTTTTGATCGTCGACGAGAGCCATGCTACGCTTCCTCAAATCAGGGGTATGTATGGAGGTGACTTCTCGCGGAAGCAGAATCTTGTGGACTACGGCTTCAGGCTCCCGAGTGCCTTTGATAACCGTCCGTTGAAGTTCGAGGAGTTCGAGAAGAGGATGCCACAGACGCTTTTCCTTAGTGCCACGCCCGGTGATTACGAGCTGGAGAAGTCGGAGTTTGTGGCAGAGCAGGTCATCCGTCCGACGGGTCTGCTGGAGCCGAAGATCGATCTGCGGAAGACCACGAACCAGATCGATGACGTGATCATCGAGGTTCAGAAGCGGATTGACAAGGGTCAGAGATCGCTGATAACCACGCTGACGAAGCGTATGGCAGAGGACTTGGCGGAGTACCTTCTCGAGACGGGGATAAAGGCCATCTCTATGCACTCTGACGTGGATACCCTTGAGCGGGTGGAGATTCTCCAGAAGCTGAGGAGGGGAGAGGCAGATGTAGTCGTGGGCATCAATCTCCTCAGGGAGGGTCTTGATCTTCCCGAGGTCAGCCTCGTCGCCATTCTCGACGCTGACAAGGAGGGCTTCCTTCGCTCTCGGCGGTCACTGGTTCAGATCATGGGGAGAGCTGCACGTAATGTGGAGGGCGAGGTCATCCTGTACGCTGACAAGATCACAGACTCCATTCGGGCCGCGGTGACTGAAGTGAACCGCCGGAGGAAGAAGCAGGAAGCGTACAACAAGGAGCACGGGATCACTCCGAAGACGGTTGTCAGGGGCATGAAGTCTGTCTTCGACATCCTTCATGAGGACAAGCTGAGCAAGTATGGCGTGTCAATCGAAGATTCTGATGAGATGAAGACCGAGGACGTTAACCTGTTGCTGGAGGAGCTGACCTTGGCCATGAAGCAGGCAGCAGAAGACTTGGAGTTCGAGCTGGCTGCGCAGCTTAGAGACAAGATAAAGGAACTTCGTCAGATGCTGATAGACTGAACTGTCAGGATTTTCTGATCTCTTCGAGGATCTCGATGGCCCGATCCATCCTGACCTTGCCCTCCTCGATCATACGGGCAGCGACCTTGTCGACCTCGTCACCCCTTGCGCCTGCCTGGGCAGCGACATTCCTTGCGTGGAGTTTCATGTGACCCTTCTGAATGCCCTCCGATGCCAGAGCTCTGAGCGCAGCGGCATTCTGCGCAAGACCGACGGATGCGACGATGGCCGCGAGCTCCTGTGCCTTCTCGATCCCCATGATCTTCAGGTTCACCTGCGCAGTGGGGTGGATTCTCGAAGCTCCGCCGATGATACCGAGAGCGAGCGGGAGTTCGATTGTCCCGACGAGGTTGCCGTCGTCGTCGATCTCGTACTTGGTCAGGGAGCCGTAGTAGCCGTGTCGTGCTGCGTAGGAGTGGGCTCCAGCCTCGATGGCCCTCCAGTCGTTAGCGGTGGCGACCGTGATTGCCGAGATGGCGTTCATGATCCCCTTGTTGTGCGTGGCCGCCCTGTAGGGGTCAGCCTCTGCAAATGCCCAAGCTTCGATCATCCCCCAGACGACGTCGTCACCTCCAAGCAGTTCCTTGTCGAAGACCGCACTAGCTCTGACGATCCTCTTGTCCGCGAGGTTGGAGAGTATCCGAAGCCTGACCTTGCCCCCGGTAATTTCCTCAATGAGTGGAGCAACCGCCTCGGCCATGGTGTTGACCGCATTCGCCCCCATGGCGTCAAGGGCGTTTACGACGAGGTGGACGATGAGCATGTCACCGACCGCTGAGTCTATGATCCTCGTCTCGATATCCACGGCACCACCGCCGAACTTCACGAGTATGGGATCTTGGTCATTCGCAAGCTTGAGGATCTTCTCCTTCTCCATGTGGATCTTCTGTGCGGCGAAGTACGGGGTATCGAGGTCGAGAACTTGGATCTGACCAATCATGATGGAACCCGTGTTCGAGGTCATGAAGCCACCATGCTCCCTCGTCATTCTGGCGAGATTAGAAGCCGCTGCAACGACGGACGACTCCTCGACAGCCATGGGGATCAGTACCTCCTTCCCGTCTACGATGAAGTTCGTCGCCAGCCCTATGGGTATCTGCATGATCCCGATGTTGTTCTCGATCATCCTGTCGAAGAGCTCATAGGGAGGGTTTGTCGCCTTGAGGGTCTCGATATCCTCTTCTGACAGCCCCCTGAGCTCCTTGATTTTCTGTAACTTCTCCTCGAATGAGAGGTTGTGAAATCCCTTAATCCGGGAGGTGAAATTCTCCATACTTAGGGCAATCTTTAGTCCTTCTTTAATCTAGGGATTAGGTCTTGTCGTTTACAACCGGCAGGGTCTTTACCACCTTGGGTCTCTCGGGTTCATTTGTAACCGATGGTCTCATCTCCACCCTCACGGGGGTGGAAGGAAGAAAGGTGGTCTGTGCCTGGGCTAGTATCCTAGCTACCGAGTGCCCGAAGTCCGTGAGATAGTACTCCTTCTTGAGGTACTGCGCAATGATCCCCGCATCGGTGAGAGGTTTGAGGTGGTGCACGAGCAACCCCGTGTTCTTCACCTCCAGTTCCTTCTTCAGGGCGGTGAAGCGCTTGGAACTGTGCGTGAGAGAGGAGATGATCTTTATTCTCAGCGGGTGGGAAAGGGGTGAAACGAACATCTCATAGAGCTTGTCCGCGTGGACCTCGACATCGGTGATCGTGTTGGGCACAGGTTGCTTGAGGAACAGGCTACCGATGTCCTTGACGAACTCGTAGTGCCTCTTGAGGACGACACCTATCTGCTCCCAGTCTTTGGTGCACGAGGGGTTCTTATCATCGTCCTCTACGTTTTTCTGGGAGATCTTGAGGAACTCTTCGAGGAGGGAGAATGCGTAGGGAAAGTCCCCCAACTCTAGAGCATTGGCGTACATGGAGACGTGATCCTTCACCCATGTCTTGCAGTGTGTTCCCGTCTGTGGATGGTAACTGCACTTGAAGCTGTCGACGAGTTGGTGAGCCTCCTGCTCGAGCAACCTCGCAACGGAATTGAGATAGGTCAATCTAAGATCCTTGGTGTAGGTCTCCATGAGGTCATCTACATCATCCTTCAGTGGGGTCAATTTCTCGTTAAGGACGTCCTCCACGATCCCCCTAATCTGAGAGAGGAGCTCGTCATTCTTCGTGACCATAGATTATACCCATATCCCCCGATTTAGTTAATTAATGTTGTCTAAAAGATAAGGATTATTATCAAAATTGGATGGGATATCGGAGAAGGGCGACAATACCTCCCAGACCCTTGATCTGCTCACCACCGGGATGACGTGAGGAGATGAGGTAGACTTTTCCCCCGAAATTCCTTACCTTGGAGGAGATCTCATCAATCTCTGCCCTCCTCTCTACTGACTCGTACAAAAGCTCGTCGAGGATCAACAGACTCTCAATCGCCCCGCTCTCAATCACCTCCATAATCTCGTCCATCCCGTACAGCGTCTTGTCATTACCCTTGGCAAGGTTCTCCATCGCTCGGTGGATCAGAAGAGCCTCCCTGCCAGCGTCAGTACTCCCTAAGTGGTCACGGACGACCTCCAGAAGTCCGCGTCTTCCAGTTCCGTTGACCTCGACCATCCTCGTGATCTTCGAGAGATCGGTGTTGCGCTCCTTGAGAAAATCCATGAACCTGTCCTTTGTGAAGCCAGGTCCAGCTACGATCAGCTCATCGATGTTAGACTCCTTCGAGTAGTCGTGGAGGAAGTGCAGGATGTCACCGAAGAACTCCAGCAGACCCATCTCGTACTGCTTGGCATCAGAGCCCTTCCTCGTGATTGAGGGGGTGATCTCAACAAGGAGTTTAGTTGCTCTCGTCCCCACGGCATAGACATGGACCTCGTCGTCGTCTATCACGACTATTACCCTACCCGTCCTGTCTCCGACCTGCCTCTCCTTCAGCATATCGAAATCAGAGGGGTGCCTTCCCTCCGTGCTGATGCTCAACTGCTGGTGTAGACCAACCTTTAAGGAATGGTAGCTGTTAAGGGTTATCGAGCTCTCTGAAGACTGCGTGATCCTCCCGCTAATCCTGAGAGCTTCAGAGAACCCAAAGAACGAGACCTTCTCGACCTGGATCTCGATGTAGACCAACTGCCTACTACTCTTCGACCCCTCCTCGTCACCCTTGATTCTCCGGCTGGTCTTGGATCCCACAAGGTCCCCGGGTCTTAGGAAGCGGTAGAGGGTGTACATGTCCTCCTCATCCTCGATAGTGACGGTAACGGATGATTTTCCAAACTTGAGCTTCAAGTGACTGCACCTAGAACTTCACTGCAGGTACTGCAGCGATTCCGACGGCTCCGGGACCGATGTTGGCGCCGACAGAACTCCCAATCCTTGTCTCGAAGTGCTCGGAGACGGAGAAACGGTCAAGCAGTCTTCGAGCTAGATCAGTAGCACCGTCAAGGTTGTTCGAATGTAGGACAGTAAGCATGATCTCTTCATTGCGGCTGAAATCATTTTCGAGAAGGGAGGGGATGGAGGCAATCGCCTTTGGAAGTCCTCGTGCTCTGCTTGCACTCTCTATTACACCATTGAAAACACGGAGGATAGGTTTGATACGGAGAAGTGACCCACTGATCATCTGTGCTCGGTTCACCCGTCCGCTGACAAAGAGGTACTGTAACGTCGGGACAGCTATGTAGATGACACTGCGTTCCTTCATCTGATCCATGACGTTGAGGATTTCGCTCTTCGAATACCCCATACGGGACATCCTCACAGCAGTAATTGCCATCATACCCGTAACCATTGAGAGCGAGTTCGTGTCATATATCGTCACGTGGTCTAGATTGAAACTTGTCTTAGCCAGCAGAGCGGACTCGTAGTACTTGGAGAGTTTCCGCGAGATGGATAGATAGATGGTCTCCTCATTGCTCTGTGTGAACACTCTGTAGAAGTCCCGAGGAGGGGCATTCACGGTTTTCGGAAAGTACGGGGATCTCGGGAGGAGCTCGTAGAACATATTGTCATCCATATCCACACCGACTTTGTAGATCTCGTCCCCGAATCTGACACGAGTTGGTACGGGGTTAAGATTGTACTCGTACTTGAGGGTCTCGGGTAGATCAGTGGCACTGTCTACAATTATTCTAACCATCTATAATTTGAAGATTGGAAAATGGGATAATAAGTTTGTCTAAGTCAGTAGGAAGATTGCTTACCAGAATTTCTCGTAGTGGATTTCCTCTTTGGGCCAACCCAGCTCGAGCATGACCTCCTCCATCGAGGTGAGCATTGCAGCGGGACCACATCCAAAGACGGTTGCCCTCTCTGCGCCCTCCTTCTGCCACTCACTTACCTGCTCCCTAATCATGTCGGCAGAGATCCTTCCTCTAAGACCTGGCCAAGCATCACGGATAGGCTCAGGGACGTTGTGCAATCTTGTGAGGGTGTGGACTACCTTGACATTTGGGTTCGCTTTTTGGATCATCTGGATCTCCTCATTGAAGACGATATCCCTTGGGGTCTTATTGGAGTAGATCAGGAGGAACCTCCGGTCAATCTTCTCCTCAGTGGACCATCTAAGCATTGACATCAGCGGGGTGATCCCCACACCTGCTCCGATGAGGATGATGTCATTTTTCCTGTTCATGTCCATGTAGAAGTGCCCATACGGACCCCTCAGTGTCCATGAGGACCCCTCCTTGAGAGTCCACATGTGGTGAGTGAAGACCCCGTACAGCTTGATTGTCAAGTCGATGTAGGGGGAGTTAGGGGAAGAAGCGATTGAGTATGCCCTGTTCTTCTTTCCGAACACATCGGGGAAGAACACCATAACGAACTGCCCGGGGATGAAAGTCCATCCTTCGGGTTTCTCGAATCGGAAGGTCTTGACGTCGGGTGACTCCTCGATAATCTCGAGTAATTCAGTTTCCCATTTTATTGCTCTTGGTCTGTCTCTTTTACGGGGTGTGGTGGGACGCTCCATTTCTGACATTAAACATTACATCCTTTGATTTAATCCCAAACGACTTGGGTTTATATTCTCAAAGTGTCTAGTATCATTAATAAATCATGTGAAATATTATTACTCCATATAGTAATATTCGGAAAAGAGGAAGATTAATCGGAGAATTGCTCACTATAAAGATAAGAAGAAAAACACAGAGGATTTCTTTACATATAATAGTTCTAAGTCGGATAAAACTCGAAAGATTCGCGATCTACTCGAAGTCCATCGAGCGCATTGCTGGACGCGAGTGCTGAGTCTTGAGTGTCTTCTCAAGGTTGTCGTAGTACTGAACTGCCTGTGGATTCATCGTAGCATGAATCGTTGCCTTGGCAGCTAGGAAGTGCCTCTGCTCCACGACCTTGCAGTTAATGTCCTCCCTCAGTGCCTGTATACCAGCCTCTCGACAAAGAGCCTCAATATCAGAACCAACATAGCCCTCAAGTCCCTTGGCAATCACCTCGAGATCAACATCATCACCAAGTGGCATCTTCCGGGTGTAAATATCAAGGATGTCCTTCCTACCCTCGAACGATGGAGCAGGGACGTAGACTAACCGATCGAATCTACCGGGTCTCAGCAGGGCAGGATCGACGATGTCAGGACGATTTGTCCCAGCCATAATCACGACATCGTTCAGAGTCTCTAGACCATCTATCTCGGTGAGGAACTGTGAGATCACCCGCTCGGTGACGGATGAGTCGGAGCTTGCACCCCTCCGGGGAGTAATCGAGTCGATCTCGTCGAAAAAGATCACAGCGGGGCCCGCCTGCCTTGCCTTCCTGAAGATCTCACGGACTGCTTTCTCCGACTCTCCGACCCACTTCGAGAGGAGTTCGGGACCCTTGATCGAGATGAAGTTCGCCTCGGACTCATTGGCCACTGCCTTGGCGAGCATGGTCTTACCTGTACCGGGTGGCCCGTAAAGCAAGATACCTCTCGGGGGAGTAATGCCCATTCTCTCGAATGACTCGGGGGTCTTGATCGGCCATTCGACCGACTCTTTAAGCTGCTCAATTACCTGCTCCAGCCCACCGATATTCTCGTATTTCACGTCGGGAACCTCAATGAAGACCTCTCTAAGAGCGGAGGGTTGGACGTCCTTCTGGGCTAGGTTGAAGTCGTTGTGGGTGACCTCCATCCGGTCAAGAACTTCACTGGGGATGGTGTCCTCGTCGAGGTCGATCTCGGGAAGGAACCTCCGAAGAGTATGCATGGCTGCCTCCCGGGCGAGTGCCATGAGGTCGGCTCCAACCATCCCGTGGGTGGTGTCTGCGATCTCCCTGAGATCCACATCATCTGCAAGAGGCATACCTCGGGTGTGAATCTGCAGTATCTCATACCGACCATCTGCACTGGGGACACCAATCTCTATTTCACGGTCGAATCTACCCGGTCTTCTCAGGGCAGGATCAATGGCGTTGGGACGATTTGTAGCAGCTATGACAATAACTTGTCCCCTGCTGGTGATCCCGTCCATGGAGGAGAGCATCTGGGCGACAACTCTTCTTTCAACCTCTCCGGCAGTCTCATCTCTCTTGGGAGAGATAGCGTCGATCTCATCGATGAAGATGATTGTAGGGGCCTTCTCCTGTGCCTCCCTGAAGATAGTCCTGAGCCTCTGTTCACTCTCTCCGTAATACTTCGACATGATCTCTGGACCGTTGAGTGTGATGAAGTGGGCCTGTGACTCGTTGGCTACAGCTCTAGCGATGAGAGTTTTACCCACGCCAGGAGGCCCGTGCATCAGAACACCCTTGGGGGGATCGATCCCCAATTTCTCAAAGAGTTCGGGGTGCTTTAGGGGAAGTTCGACCATCTCTCGAACCTTCTGGATAATCTCGAAAAGACCTCCGACATCCTCGTACGAGATCCGGGGTCTACTCCCGATTTTGTCCTCTATTGGCTTGTCCGTCACCTCTACTTGGGTCTCGGGGGTGATCACAACAATTCCCGAAGGTTTGCATGAAGCGACAACAAAGGGCATCGCTCTACCAAGAACAGGAATCATCACTGTATCCTTCTCTGAAACAGGTTGTCCCACTAACCTCTGCTTGACGAATGCCTCGAAACCGTAGTCGAGGTTAATGTTCATCTGACCAGGAGCAAGGACAACGTGGGTCGCATTCTTGTGGTTGGCCTTCCTGATCTTGACCTTGTCACTGATAGAAACCCCACAGTTCTTCCTGATCACACCATCCATCCTGATGATGTTCTTCTTGACATCTTCTGGGTACGCGGGCCAAGCGATAGCAGCTGTCATCCGCTTTCCTTCGATCTCAACGATATCGCCAGTAGATATACCTATACTTTTCATATCTGCAGTATCAAGTCTGATTTTACCCTTGATAACATCTCTTTGCTTTGATTCCACGACTCTGAGTTCGACATAGGGTCGCGGATCATCGTCTGGCTTGGGGTTTGACATATTTCTATTCTAAATAGGGGCATTCTACTTTTAAATGACTAACTTCCATCTCACTGACAGAGTCCAATCCACCGATATTTGAACAGATATTTCCCGCTGATTCCCGATAACAAAGTTAAAATCGGAGAGAGCACAGGAGAGCAATGAAGACCATGTCAGATAAAAAGGCGACAAATGCATACGTGTTCTTGAACACGAAGGTGGGAAAGGAGAAAAGTGTCCTCAACGAGATCCTGAAACTCCCCCAGACACTTGAGGGGAAGGTCACTATCGGTCAGTGGGACGTTGTGATGAAGGTGGAGGTGGACAAGTACGAAGACCTCAGACCACTCGTCACAAACAAGATCAGGGCACTGGACGATGTGATCGAGACGTGGACTATGATCGTCGTGGACTAGACCAGCGCTGCCAAACCGTTCTTGATATTGTCGAAATACTTGTGTGATAGCACCGAGCTGAACTCACCTTCAATAACCAACTTACCACCCTCGATAACCAAGACTTTGTCAGATATCCTCTGTGCCTGGAGAAGGTCATGTGTGATCCAGATCAGGCACATGTTCTTCTCAGTCTTTAAGGATGAGATCTGCTCCTCAATCCAGATCTTAGACTCGGAGTCAATTGACGAGGTCGGTTCATCCAGAATTAGAAGTTCGGGATCGGGGAGGATCGCTCGAATCACTCCCAGTTTCTGTCTCTGACCTCCAGACAATTTCCGTGGGTTTTGTCTCGTCAGTTTTGAGAGGTTGAATTCCTTTAACGTCTTCTCCACAAGCGAGTACGACTCCCTCCTACTCACACCACGGACGATCAAAGGAATTGAGAGGTTGTATAATACATCACCCTTGAAGAAGTAGGGGGACTGAGGGAGGTAAGAACTGCGTCTGCGCTGTTCAAGGCACCGATTTTTGTCTATCGTTTCGCCATCCCACATGATCTCTCCCTCCGAAGGTAGGAGAAAACTTAGGGCCTTGGTAAACACCGATTTCCCTGCAGCATTAGGACCAACTATGCAGGTGACCTCTGTGGACTTGAAACGGGTAGATATTCCGTCGATGATCCTCTCCCCATCAAGAGTGACCGAGAGGTCATGTGTGGATACCTCACGCAGGCTCATCAACACCCTAATGTCTTACGTCCTTAAGAAAAATTCGATGCAAGACCCATCTTAAAATTTATACGGAACTCGCTGTAACCTTATCTGTGAAGAAGTTCCACAAGCTACTATTTGTCTTGGCATCAGTTTCGGTCATCGGCATCTCTGGGATCTATGTCTTTGTCATCTTCAACCAGAAACCCGAGACCCTGAGACTGGCAACTACGACTTCGGTCGACAATACAGGATTACTTGACATGCTGGTAGAAAGGTTCACCGCTGGACGAAACATCAAAGTTGAGATCCTTGCCAAAGGAACTGGAGCGGCTTTGCAGTTAGCAAGGGACGGTAGTGTGGATGCGGTGATCGTACATGCACCCGACCTCGAAAAGGAGTTTGTCAATGACGGGTTCGGGGTCAACAGGACAACCCTCTGGTATAACTACTTTCTCCTCGTGGGTCCAGAGAGTGACCCCGCAGGTGCTGTGAACAACGAGTCAGTAGGACGGTCATTCTCGATGATTTACAACAACTCGAGTTTCGACCATCCATTCGTCTCGCGAGGTGATGGTTCGGGGACTCATGTCAAAGAGCTTCAAATATGGGATAGCATCAACCTCTCGGTGAGCACCGATCTCACATGGTACCTCGAGACAGGAAGTGGAATGAGCTCCACACTAAGAACAGCCTCGGAACTGGAGGGATATACAATCTCAGATCTGGGAACATACACCAACTTCAAGGACACCTTGGATCTTGTCCCCATCTTCCAGAGCAAAGACGACCTCCTGTACAATCCCTACTCATTCATAGCAGTGAATCCGGACAAATACTCCGTGAACTATGATTTGAGTATGGAATTCCGTCAATTCCTCTTAAACTCGGACGATATTGTGTCATCATACCGTGTAAATGACGAACAACTATTTATCCCGCTGGACAGGTAACATCTTGGTGACAGATCCATTCAACCTCATCGCAGACCTAATATCAGGATCGAACGACACGGTGGGCATCATCGTACTTACGATCCTTGTATCGGGCACCGCTGTCTCCATCTCATCCCTGATTGGAATACCACTTGGAATTAAGATCGCACGGTCGAGGTTGAACGAATCAAGACTCTTCATAACAGTCTTGAACACCATGGTCGGCACACCACCAGTAGTACTTGGTCTCGTGCTCTACTTACTCTTCTTCAACAGGGGTCTACTGGCTTGGGTGGACATTCTCTTCACCCCATGGATAATGGTGTTCTCCCAGTTCCTCCTGACCTTTCCTATAGTTCTTAGCATCACCAGATCTAGTGTGGCCGATGTCTCTTCAGAGGTGATCTTCACCCTCGAGACACTCGGAGCAGCTGAAGATCAGATCAATACCTTCCTCTTCACGGAGGTCAAGCAGGGGATCTATGTGGGAATCATCGCCGCACTCGGCAGAGCGCTCAGTGAGGTAGGAGCATTGCTCATTGTTGGGGGAAACATCAAAGGATCGACCCGTGTGATGACCACAGCGATAGTTACCGAGACTTCCAAAGGAAACTTCGAGGTGGCAATTGTCCTCGGGGTCATGCTCATGGCCATGACTTTCGCAATCACAGCGATTGTCACACTGTTCCAACTTAGATCCGATGAGAAGTGATAAGTTCTTTAGCCCACTGCGCGACTAGATCAGATTCCTCCACGACGAACTCCTGACCGATTGGAACTGATTGGAAATAGTTCTCCTTCCACGATCTCGCCGAATGGTGTGATATGGACAGATCCCTGAAGAATTCTGGGAGTTCCCACCTACTCCTTGAGCAGCCATCCTTCGTCAACACAACCCTCTTGCTGAACCTGAATACCCCATATCCTGGGAACTCACCAAGAGAACTCCTACGAGCACCAATATAGATGGCATTGGTCGAAGACTGTAGTCTCTTCTTATTGGTAACGTGTGGGTGGTACTCCAGCCACTGAGGAAAGGTGTCGCGGTGAATCTCAGACACCTCTAAGTACCCATAGATGACATGGAGATCAGCCCCGTTCTTCTTGAAGAAAAGCCGCCCATCATTCCACTTGGTCTCCCTGAACCAACCGAAGAAGAGAAAGAGATCCCCAATTCCAATGCCATGATTCTCTAGGTGTGTCTGAGACCCTCCAACTTGTCCAAATGCTGCCCTCCACTGTGTGTCTCGTGTCAGGGTTGATTTTACCAGATCTGGATCAAGATGGCACTCCATCCCGTTAAAATCCTCGATACGAACGCCCTGATACAAGATCGAGGGGTAAAGATCCGAGAGGAGTTCGGAGTATGATTTCTCTCCAAAGTAGAGATCAGAGTAGGTCAGTCCGTCTCCTCGGGAGGGTATGGGGACTGAGAGCAGGCTTCCGTCTGGGAGGATAGGACTGGGATATCCCCCGTTTGCAGAATCAAAGCCCTTTCGGCTGAGAATGATCTTCATACCGTGGCTTCGGAGTCAGCAGACTGGGTCAGGGGTTGGGAGTTGACAATCGGATGACGAGCCTCGATCAGGGGGTCAAGACCACCCCTTAGATCCCTTACCTCGGTGAAGCCGTTCCTCAACAGGATGCTTGTTCCTATGACGGATCTGTATCCACCAGCGCAATGGACGAGTACACCTTTGTCCCGTGGGATTTCGTCAAGGGATTGATGTAACTCGTGGAGAGGAATATGGATTGTCCCGTCTATTCGGTTTAGAGACCTCTCAGAAAATCTCCGGATGTCAATTACGGTATAGGTTTGCAAATCCTCAGGGGTGATCGTGTCAACCCTCTCGAAGCTCGCGGTCTCCTTGCCCGATTGAAGGTATGTTTGGTACCCTCCATCGAGGAAACCGATGACATTATCAAAACCCACCCTAGCACATCGAATTGCGGCCTCATTCTCTTTGCCGGGAGGTGCAACGATGTAGATCTTCTCGTCCGGAGGAATAAGTCCACCAACCCACTCAGCGTACCTCCCATCAAGACCGATGTGGAAGCTGTTCGGGATGTGGCTCTTCGCGAAATCATCCTCATCACGCACGTCCAGTATGATGGATCCCTCTTTTGAGCCTTGAATGATAAACTCTTCGAGGCCTAACCTCTGGTAGTTCCCGAGAACGTCGTCTAGCTTTGAGGCACCTTTCCTGTTGATCGCGGCACTGAGGAGGAAGTATGCAGGTGCGGGTGGCTGTCCCTCAATCACCAACTTGGTGAACTTCTCCACATCCATAGGTTGTAGAGCGTAATTTGTGGCCTTCTGCTCACCTATCGTGGTGGATTCCACATCTTGGAGATCACGCCCACATGATGAACCGGCTCCATGTGCAGGATAGACAATGGTGTCGTCAGGTAATTTCATGATCTTGTCTCTCAGGGAGAAGTAGAGCAACTCAGCAAGTCGTTCCGCAGGGATACTCTTGTCCATTAGGTCAGGACGTCCGACATCACCAGCGAATAGGGTGTCCCCAGTAAAGAGAACCATGGGGGCAGAACCTTCCTTTGCGAGGTAGCACACACTCTCGGGGGTGTGTCCTGGCGTTGCCATCACGGATATCTCTGCCTTTCCGACAGTGAATTTCGAGCCCTCGTCAACCGCCATATGAGGAAACTCGGCTTGGGCTTTCTCAGAGATCACAATCTGGGCCCCTGTTTTTTCAGCAAGTTCTATGTGTCCCGAGATGAAATCTGCGTGGAGATGGGTCTCGAGCACATAGAGCAATTCTAAGGAGTTTTCCTCCAAAAATTCGAGGTAGATATCAATATCCCTTTGAGGATCTACAACCATCGCCTTTCCATCACTGTGAAGGATGTAGGACGAATGGGACAAACACTCAAGATAGAATTTCTGTACTTTCAATAAAGTATATTAGGAATTTGGTTTTAAAATGCTATTGACAATCCTAGTTATTTCTCTCACCCAGATTTTAAAAGTTGTATTACACCCTCAATGAACCTCTGTCTGAAACCTTTCAACACGGAGAGGTTGAATTCATCGGTGGACGCGTATTCCTGAAGTAGATCATTGGTCACCATCTCCATCTTTAAACTTGAGGGCAAACCCTCCATGACATGCTTCTCTATGAGAAGGACAATCTGGGTGAAACAACGATTGGCTATCCGCTCGTCCTCGGCATGCGGATTCTTCAATATGAAGGATATGGTAATAGCCCTATAGCCAATGGCATCACCAGCGGGTAGATTGTAGGTTCCGACATTGTAGCCGTGTCCACCACCGAGTATAACGGAAAAACTGATCGCGAGATTCGAGAGATAACTATATACGGAATCTATTCCATCAATGTTCTCGAACTCCTCCTCATCAAAGATGTAAGGAGTAGGTCCCATATCACCCATTATCAGCATACAGATCGGAGGAGAGTAGGATTCATCAATATCCAAGATCTTCCTGTTAACATCGAGACTCAGTGGAGGAAGATTCACAGAGGTGTCAACTCCAGCATCTTGCGCAAGTAAGGTGATATCGTTACCCAGCTTCTGAAGCTCTGCATTACTTCCTAAAGATCTTAGTTGATTTAGTAATTCCACTATTTCATGGAGGAGTCTCTTGTTTTCTACCTGCCTGTAGCAATCGACAAGGATCTTTATCTCAGAGATAGCCTCCCACTCTGCATCTGGATTGTGTCCTGCGCCAAGCTCAATTAAGAGCACCTTAACAAGTTGAATACGGGTATAGATCCTGAGATGGAACGGGAGTAAGGCGAAATTGAGAACTTCTCGGAAAATATCCTGTGAACTCAGTTTGACCGATATTCTAGGGTTCACAAACTTGTAGTGTCCTTCTGAGAGCTTGAAATAAATGTGGTACATCATGTTTGAGGTCTTTGACAGCTGACTATAATCCTCTTTGTATTTCTGGTAGTACTCGTGGAGTCGATTGTCATTCCAATCATCGATAGAGGCCAGTAACTTGAACAACGCATTTCCAGCTGTGAAGATATTACCACCTTCGATGAATAGATGGTAGGCCTCAATCAGAGTTTTGATAGCCCGTTCCTTCTCTCCGAGAGCCTGAAGGGAGTTGCCAAGATTTGTGAGCGTGAGAGCCTTAGAATACTGGTTGTTTATCTGTCGCTTGAGCTTAAGCCCCTCCTCGAGGTATTGAACAGATTTGTCAAATTCACCCATCTTGTGATAGAGCCTTCCCATGTTATTAAGTACCTTTGAGAGCTGATATGGATTGTCAGCGAAGTATCTCTTGGCAGCTTTGTAATTTTCTAGTGCTGCAGTGTAATCCCCAAGCTCCATGTTCACAGATGCAAGATTATTTTTCAGGGTGTAATAATACCGCTTGTCCACGTAGTTCTCGAAGTACTCATTGCATGCGGAGTACATCTCTGAAGCTTCTTTGTGATCATATCGATTCGCATAGACAGTCCCAATGTTCAACTTTGCACTGTTTATGAAGTGTTCACTGCCTATTCGTTCACTTATGGCCAGACTCTTGACAAACTCCAATATGGCTAAATCCCCCTCACCTCTGTAGAAATAGATCGTACCCAAGAGAGAATGAACCTGTAGTTCCAAGCATCCATAGTTTTCAGGAATGTCCTTTATGAGAAGATTCAGAGATTTCTCAGCATCATTATACTGCCCTATCTTGATCCTGTATTCATTGTGGATGATGTGAAACTGCATCCTCCACATATAGTCTACGTCTCCAAATTCGAAGGTTTCAAGTAGACCTTTAAATTCTTCCAGCTTTCCAAGATTGCTGTATATCCAGAGGTGTAGGATTTGAGCACGAGGTTCTGTCGAGTCAGCAAGACCGTCGATGAGATCAAGAGCCTTACTAAGATCCCCAGTTCTTCTCAGTATATCGACCTCAAGCAATGTCCGCTCCTGACCTTCCTCAACTTTCTCCAATCTCTCCTTGACCGAGTCAATGCGGAAACAGAAGAGGTCTTTCCAGAGCGACATTGTGTCCATGTCTCGAAATACAAACAAGGATTATTTAAACAGTTTTGAAGATTAGTGTAAATCATTCCTTTAGGGTCTTCCATACCTCGAAGAACAAGAATGCCCACCCCACTATAAAGGAAACACCACCAAGGGGTGTAACTGCTCCCAGCCATCTCTTCTGTGTAAGCACGAGGGTGTAGAGACTCCCACTAAATAGAACAATCCCGAGGAGAAAAGCCCACAGAACTCTATTCAGTTGGATTGAGTAGATCTCAGATACCACAACCACCACGAGAATTGCGAGAGTATGCCACATTTGGTACCTGACTGCTATCCGGTAGATGTCAAGATCTTCTGGGCTTAGAAATCTGCTCAGACCGTGTGATCCAAAGGCCCCCATAGCTACTGAGAGTCCACCAAGTACGGCTGCAGCCAGTATCCATTTTCTGTTTTCCATGGGATTGTGTGATCGTCCCCACTCTAAAAGTATGACCATTAGAGAGCGAACCTCTGTACTACCAATTAAATTGAAAAAATGGGGAATTAATCGTGCTATTTCTTCCGGGTGAGGGTCTTCTGTACCACCTGCACATCCACCCCGTAATTGCTCGCGATGTACAGATCGAATTGCTCACAGATCTGCAGAATATCTGCTCTATCAATACTCGGAGAGAAGGAGAAGCTACCCGTCTGATCGACAAAAGTGTATTGAATAGCAGATAGCTTTGGTTGTTCTCCAGGATTTGAAGTAATAGTGACCTCCCTGCTCACCGAGATGAGGTTAGTGTAGGTGGCAAAATCACTCTGATCCTCCAACAAAGTCACATGGATACGGTCGGGGTGGAAATGATAGAGTTTTTCCTTCGCTGTAATGGATATGAAAATGAAGACAACTCCTGCTATGATTGCCAACCCCCCCAGTATGTACAAGAGAATTTCAAGCCTGACCGAGGTCGAACGTCGTTGAATTATAATGTTGAATGGGGAGACGACAACCCCGATGACTACGACAACTACACCTGCGATTAATCCCCCAATTCCGTTATTTCTCAGGTTCTTCTTCATGCCCTCTTCAGAGAAGATGGGATATTCATTATATATATCGAATTTCATAGGAGGATTTGGGATTGACGATTTATAAACATATAAGAATTTACCTTATACGAATTTATTTTTTCTCAATCATTTACGCGCAGAGCTATCTGCATCGCACTTTAGTTCACTGAAGAGTGCTAGGTAGCCCCAGTGATCGGTCTCTCACGACCGTATAATTTATAGATTCGTAGACCACAATATCCAAGGAATACCTATAGCAACATCATCCAGTAATAACTATGGCCAATTCAGTGCTGCTTGTAGCCTTCATGTGTTGTATATCTTGAGATTTTGGAATAACTTGAGTTAGAGTAGAGATGCAAAATGGGGCAACGATTGGAGTCAACTGCAACCGAGAATGAACCATATGACTCACACCACGACGTCCATATATGAGAAGACCACGGTGACATATTGACATTCCATTGCTGATTCAGAGAAGATCACCAATGGTTGAATGAAGCGATAATCGTTTGAACGTTATCTGGTCACGGGTAGAGAGAAAGAGAAGGATGAAGTGATCGAGGAAAGGAGCTCGGAGGAAGTTTGAGACCAGATTCTTTACAGAACGTACAACATCAAGAAGTTCATGTGGAGCTTCTGCAGATCGGAATGCATCTACGTACTCGTCCAGATCTATTTGTCTGAGGACACTTAGTACCTCCCTCCTCCGCGCAACTGGAACGTAGAGCAAATTTGGGAACTTAAGCAGGGATCGTACTGTTTCAACGACCTTCTGGTTGAACTCAAACTCAGGGAGATCGACATCAATTAGTGGCTCGGGATAGATGTGCGAGTCGGGAACACCATGATACCTAGAAATTTGGGCGTCAATGACCCTGTAACCCGAGCTCTCCTTCCGAATCGTGCACTGGTGTGTCATCAGGGTGGACTCCTCGCTGAAGCTCCTGAACCGTGCGTTGAAGCCAGTGTCCAAGAGAACTGGGCTCATCATATCTTCGTGAACCCCAGCGACCAGCACACCTATACCCCTATACCTCATAGTCGTGACGATCTCTTCCATCTTGCTCAGGCCCTGAGCTCTGCGATTTGGCATGAGAAGTTGCCCCTCATCCATGGATATGAGGGTACGGAGCCTACGGACGTTGAACACCTCATTGTCGACACCTGCAATGACTCGGACAAGGATCATCTCGATGAGGAGCAGGATATACTTCAGAGGTGTGCTCTGATTGAGCAGAGAGAGATCAAAGAATATTGACCCGTAGAAGACATAGTCGTCAAAGGAGTTCTCGTCAGTCCAGAATACTTCCCTGAGAGAACCACGCATCCACCCAAGCCTTGTGATCAAAGCGAGGGCACTGGCGTCCTGTCGCATGTCAAGAACCCCTTTGTCACGCTCGCCCACAGCCACGATATTGTAGAAGAAGTCCTCAGGAGTCCCCCCCATGTTCACAGTCATCCTCGTCGCTTGCTCGAGTATGTGGAGCTGAGGTGGGGTCAGATCGCCGTCCATTGACTGTACGAGGGCTGTGAAAAGCATCTCCGAGTAGGTGGCGTCATCTAAGTTTCGGGGAGGCTTGAAGAGATTGATTCTGAAGTTCCGCTTGGGGACGAGTACAGTGGCGAATTTCCGGAGGTGGGAGTAACGGGTGACTTCTCCTTTCAGGTCGAAGTCGATCACTTTCACTCCCGATCGGAGGAGATAGTCAACGATGTGCAACCTCAAATTCGTCTTACCCTGCCCAATCGCTCCGGAGATGACCCCACCCATTCTGAAATCATCCACTGAGATCCGGAGATCGGAGTACTCATTGCCATAGAGCAACTTCTTACCAATTACCTTCTCCCCATTATCAGGGATCATCAGATCGACTGAATTGGGGAGTTCTCCTAATGGCTTGAACTTCAGTAGCCTCCAGATATCTTCAGCATTTGGAATCAACTCCGATCTTGGGATAAGAACCAAGTCGGTTGAGTAACTAGTAAGCACCACCCGCACCTGTTGGCGGATATCCCGGGAGGCACTGATTCTTCCCGATATGTAGCAATCTCCTGACTTGAACTGGTAGCCCATGGACAGGACGAGCTCATCGGGTTGAATCAGGACAAGGTCATTCACCAGTTTCACAAGTGAGGGAACGGCTGAAATGTCCCTTATCCTGTATGGTTGTTTCTCGGGAGGAAAAGGCACATCGTAGTTCAGGGTTGTATGATAGGTTAACAGCAGAGCACCAAACTCTTCCTTAAGCCTCCTTACGGAAGGGAAAAGTCGTCTCTCAGAATACTGCACGAAGACCTGGGTATTGGCAGAAGTGATCCGGAACACCAACCTGAATCTTGCACCCTTCCTGCTGGAGAGGAAAGTTATGAGTGTCTCTGTCACAACTTCTGAGGAGAGCACCTGCGCAGTGACCCCAACCCTTATCCCCATAGGTGAGACCTCAATGAATCCGCCGTTCTTACTTATAACGATTGGCCTGATCTGCAAAAAGATTAGGAACAGTAGAATAGAGGGTGCAGAGACCCGGGCCCAAATGGGAATCTGGCCCAGGTCCTGCACAGGTGGGTGGAGGTTTAGCAGTGCGGCAATTACCGGTGTAATGAGGAGAAGAGCTCTTCCCCAATGCTCGGTCTCTCGCTGCACTGTCGACACCTGAGTTCTACACAGGTCCGTATAAAAACATCTGAAGTGAGACTTATTAACGATGAAGTCTATCCATTCTTAGTGGATTCAGAACTTACTAGTACCCTCATTCTCTCCCATTTCGACGATGTGATTGGACCAGAAGTACTATACTCGACGCAAGATCTAAACAACCCAAAGATCATGAGGTTGATCCCAAATTTGATTGACATCACGCAGGGCAAGATTTTGGAGGTTGACCCCTTCGTTTTTGCAGCATCTGGATTCCAGAGCCGAAACATCATCTTCTCTATTCCAGAGGTAGACTCAAGGGGAGGAAAGAAGGAATACCTTCTCTCTTTCGTCCTCACCCCTGACACGCAGATAGGATTCATGGCGATAATTGGTCTCGAGACTTTCTTTCTCTCCTGTTCAGAGGAGTTCAAAATACTCTTCAATAAGTGCCATAAAGAGATGGAGGGTACGGTAATATCCAAGTCATCGCTTCTAGCTAGCCCTACATTCGAGAGGATTAAGCGGAAAATGATCGACTATCACGAAGAGGTACTCAATTTCGTTCTGCAATTTATTAATTAAGGATTTCACATTACTATTACATTAACCGAGGATCGAGGGGTCTCCGTGCTTGATTCTCCATGCATTTACCTCGATACTGAGCCCTCCAGCTGTGACCATGGGATCCTTATCGAAGGTCTCCTTCACACTGTCGAGATTCGTTCCCCGAGCGATGATCATCCCTCCAGGCTTTCCCTCTATGGGTCCTCCTATGACGATGACCCCATCCTCAACGAGGCTGTCGATGAACTGATGATGACCCTTGCCCAGTTTCTGTCTTTCACTCGGCTCGATACTAGAGTTGGGATTTGGCTGTATTCTCACGAGATAGTAGTTTGGTTGTGAGTCCATAGGAACCAATTACCGAATCCTGCTCTTAAATGGAATCAATGTGTCGATTCTGACGTGTCAGTTTCCAACAATTTACTTTACAAAAGACCGGTATGGTCATAGTATTCTATCGATTTATAAGACGATCACAATAATATTTTTAGAATAAAATTTCTATAATAAAGCAATACTGCTGCCAATACCTTGACGGCCGATTTAATGACTGATGGATCAACTTCATTTAAGAGTTCAGAACCAGCCATTCTCTCTAATTCTTCACGAACGGAGAGTTCATGCCGCTCAATATTTATAAGGATGAAAAATATAATTAAATAGTGATTAAGTTCTGGACCACGAAGGGGGAATACGGCTACCTGAGCAACTTCTACCCTTGCAAAATATCATATTTAGGACTGGAATTCCCAAGCTCGGAACACCTGTACCAAGTGTTCAAGGCTCCAGACTCCAAGGTATTTCTCAAGATCCAAGGAGCGAAGAAACCTATGGAATCGAAGAGGATTGCCAACAAGGCGTTGAAGCGGGCGGACTGGCACGTTATAAAGTACGATGTCATGCTCTTCGTCCTTCAGGAGAAATTCGGCCAGAACCCAGATCTTCTGGACAAGCTCTTGGCAACGGGAGAGGAGGAACTATTCGAGGACTCACCATACGACAAGGTCTGGGGAGGAAGAGATGGAGGTATGAACCTCTTGGGTAAGGCCCTGATGAGAACCCGGGAAGAGTTCAGAAAGAACAAACTGACAAAATACGACTCTCGCGAATTCCTTGTGTTCAATCCAGATTGGATAGAAAACTGAGTCACTCGACAATTTCACCGAAGAAGTGGGTAGGTGTTGAGCGGGTGATCCGCACGTTGTACCACTCCCCAAGCTCAGCGGAGTCTACGATGATCGGTTTGTAGTCGATGTTCCGCATCTCTACACCTCCTTTCGTACCGGCTGCGATTGCGAGTGCCTCCCCTTCCCAATCAATCCACCGGAGGTTGTCCTCCGTCTGGATGCGTTTCGTGATCTCAGTCAGTATCCCCGACCTCCTCTTACGTTCGGAATGGGGAAGTTGTTCCAGCTCTGCCGCAGGGGTGCCACTTCTCTCCCAGTAACGTGAGATATTTGTGATACTCGGTCGGGTTCTTTCCACAGTACGGACTGTCTCCTCGAATTCATCCTCGGTCTCGGTTGGGTATCCGACTATGACATCAGTGGACAGAGTCATGCTAGGGAAGACCTCCCTGAACCTCTCGACGATTAGCTCGTACTCCTCTACGGTATATCCCCGCCTCATGTGCTTGAGAACCCTATTGCTTCCTGATTGGACGGGGAGATGCAGGAATTTGTAGACCTTATCGGATCTGAATCCTTCAATGGCCTCGTCGAGCACCTTTATGAAGTTGTTTGGATTGCCCATACCAACCCTCAGCCAGAACTTCCGACCTATCCGGTCGATATCCTTCAGCAGGTTACCGATGTTGTCGCCGATGTCGAAACCCCAACACCCCGTGTCCTGAGAGGTTAGCCAGACCTCGGGGGTAGGTGTCCTTCGGATGCTCTCGATGATACTCTCCCTCCTGAAGGAGTGGAGCCTTCCCCGAGCCATCTTAGTTGCGCAGAATGTGCAGGAATTGAGACAGCCCTCGTTGATCTGTATGATGTTCAGGTTGGGGTTCCACCGTGTGCTCTCCAACAGGGGTTTCTCCACGACCTCCTCTTCGATCTTGACGCGAGAGAGTCCTTTAACCTTCGAGGAGCTGATGACGGGGAGCGACATCAACTGCCTCTGTAGAGCCAATTCAATGCCCATGTGCTTTTCCAGCGCGCTGATCAGATAGGGGGCAGCGTTAACACCCATGACCAAGAACTCAGGGTAGCGATCCCTGATCTTCTCAGGTGTGGCCTGAGACAGGCATCCAGTAACCACGACAGGTCTTCCCCGCAGTGAGTCAAGCTTGCTTATAATTTTGGACTCAGTGGGTTCCTTTACGGTGCAGGAGTTGACGATGACCAGCTCCGCGTCCTTCTCGTCCACCAGAGTGAAACCGTGCTTCAGTAGCTGAGCTTCCATGAGCTGGGAGTCCTTCTGATTGTGGGCGCATCCGTATGTGAGCACAGCAGCTGACTTCATCAGATTCAGGTGGTCGATGGTGGTTTAAATATAAGTGGATAGATATTAATTTGCTAGGAAAAATTTATGTCAGGTAAGACCTCTGACGAGAGTAATGGAGAAAGCTGAGCTGTTATCCTATGGAAGATCAGTCTTAAATGGGGAGATTATGATAAAGGTGGGAGATTCCCCCGATAGATTCGAAGAAGCCAGAAGGCTGGTGAACAAGTATGAAGGTGACCCTAACCTTCTACTTCAGGCATTGAGGAACCTGTCCTTTGTCCGGGAAGAGAGGGATAGCGACCACAGATTTCACCTACTTGTTGCCTCGATAATGCTCAACCTCGGCTCTTACACGAGAAATATATATTCACAAGAGTCAATTGAGGAGTATAA
Source organism: Candidatus Heimdallarchaeota archaeon (assembly GCA_015522385.1). The sequence goes on along the minus strand of WAMJ01000265.1, from coordinate 14,293 downwards.
GCTCTGTGTTGGAAGAGCAGAGGAGCTGGCACCAAATGACTTCCACGTGCAGATGGCAAAGGTACAGGCTCTTCGATTATCAGGACAACTGAGAGATGCGATGGCACTGATTAAGTCACTGCCAGATGAAGAAGAACAGGAGAGGAAGAATAAGAAGACTGGGGTACTAATTGATCTTATCATCAGTTTATCGAGGTCAACAGACACAAATGTTGAGATACAGAATTTGTATCTATTCACGGAAGAGATACAGCCATGGGAAGGCATAAGTACCTCAGATCTGTTCTCCCTCTACACGAGAAAGGGAACTATCTACAGCTCATTTGACCCGATCAGATCAAGCTACAATTACCTGAAAGCGCTGCAGATAAGATCAGACAGTCCATGGACATGGCACAACCTCTCCATCTCACTCAAGCTATCAAAGTTCAACAGTATTGCACTCAAAGCCTCGAACCGTGCACTGTCTATCATGAGATTTGAAGCAGCGGAGATGACTAACAGGGATTTGAGGAAGGAGATGAGCGAGGACGGACTCTTCAAGGATGAGAATATAGATACATGGATCGATGTCTTCTACAAGCTCGGATATGGAGAAGAAGGAAATGAGGTGACCAAGAAGAAGAAAAAATGGGAAGAAATAGGGTACGGGTTGGTGGGGACGGTCTTATGGTATTTCACCCTGCGTTTCTTCGGAGCACCCGATTGGATTGTCTACGGGATCATGATCATAGTAGGTATTGGACTGATCATAACAATATTCGAGTGATTACTCCTCTTCAAGGACGACGTCCTCGGGTTCAGAATAGCCCTCGGGTGTACGTTTGTAAATCTTGACAGGTCTCCCCTGTATCCTCCCCTCGACGTGGTCGAGCTTGCTGAACTCGATGACCATCTTGTCCCCGATCTTGACCAGTACCTCCGCGAGCTCGTCGCCCTCTGTCATGAGATCCTTGTAGTTGAAGGGAGTGACCTCCTCATTCAGATCAAACTTCCCCTTGGAACCCACGAAGCACATGGACTCAAAGTCGTCGATGAATGTGGGGCGATTGGTCATGTCGGACAGGGAGACTCGGGCTTCGATGCCATTGGGTAGCAGGACATAGACCCCACTGCTGTTCACCCGCGAGACTATTCCCTGCCTCTGCTCGAAGGACTGGTTCTTTGCCAAGAAGGAGAAACCCGCGCTGACGATCTGCCGTTCAAGGCGAGAGGCCAATACACCCTGCTCTGAGCTGTGGTCAGCGATCTCCTCGATCTCCTCGACGGAGTATGGAGGCTCTACCTCCGCAGAGCCCTCACCAGAGTTCATGCCCTTGGAGATCAGCTCCTTGCATATCCGGTGTGCGATGACATCAGGATACCTCCGGATCGGTGAGGTGAAGTGGACATAACGAATACTTCCCAGACCGAAGTGACCGATGTTGGCTGCGGTGTAGAATGCAAGGGGGAACATCCCCAGGACGGAGAGGTATGCTATTCTCTGGAGCTCCTTGTCCCAGTCCATCCGCTCAATCTCTGACAGGACGTCGATAAATGGTTGGAGGTACTTGTTCTGCATGTCCTCCGACATCTGGGCAATGCCCTTGGTCAGTGGTGTGCCCAAGTCCACACCCTCATCGTCCTCATCGTCGGTGTCCAAAAAGTCACCGAACGAAGAGCCACCACCAATCTCGAAGCTGACCACACCACCTCCGCTCTTGAGCTTGGACAGCAGACTCTCGCCCTCCTCCTCAGGCTCGTCCTCATCCTCTGGAAGCTCGATGTTGAACGGGAGCTCCAGCACCCTACTCTGTCCGTTGAATTTGATGACATTGTCCTCCTCGGGCAGAGGGTGACACCGGTATATCCCAGGAACCTTAGCCCGATGGAAGATCTCGCCCACGGCCTCGTTGGCAGCCACCATGAAGGTCTCAATCATCTTGGTCGATGCGGTCGCCTCCTTGGTAGAGATGCTCATCTCCTGCCCGAGGTGGAGCTTGACCTCTGGTGTTTCGAGGTGGAGACTCCTGCGGTGGGTGTCGATGAGCTGGGCGAGCTCGTAGTACGTGTAAAACGGCAGGGACTTCTTCTCGATTTCTGCATTCACAAAGTCGTAGGAGAGGTTCTCGTTGACATTGATCACGGAGTTGTACACCTCCTCGCTTCCCGGAATCCGCCTGCCCTCCCTGTCGTACCTCATCTTGACACTCATGGCCAGACGGGGAACCTTCTCACGGAGTGAGCACAGATTGTCGGACAGGTGGTGCGGGAGCATGGGGAGCACCCTGTTGGGAAGGTAGACCGAGGTGGAGCGGCGGGCGGCATGCATGTCCAGCTTGGTGTGCATCTGGACGTAGTGGGCCACGTCTGCTATGTGCACCCAGAGGGTGTAGCCATCGTCCTCCTTGATGACACTGACGGCATCGTCGAAATCCTTTGCCGTGGGAGGGTCTATCGTGTACGCCTCGAGGTCCTGCAGATCCAGTCTGCCCTCGAAAACCTCGGGGGTCTCAGAGGGCTCACCGTAGCGGAGTGCAAGCTCCTCGATCTCGTCACTGGTGTCCCAGTCAAAGTCAGGAGAGAGGTTGATCGCTCTTTTGGCAATCTTGAGCAAAGCCTCGTCGTCTCCGAAGTACCCCGTCCTTATAAGCATCTTAACGAACGAATCCGCGCGTGTTGTCCTGCCCTCGTCCACCCAATCCTCAGCGAGGTAGGTGAGAAAGGAGAAAAGTGAAAATCCATCTAGAGCAGAGATACGTGTGCCCCCAAGAAGATCATGCTTGGGCCAGTTGTCGTACTCGATGTAGTATGCCATAATCTCCTGCATTCGGTGAAAAACATCCTGCTCCTCCTCCGTTAGCAGTACCTCGTCCCACTGCACAGGTCTGCGGACGACCTGCATCTCTTCAGATCCTTCCTCTACTGGCTCCTCGACCATCTGGAACATCTTGCTTCGGATGGAACCGAGGATCGTTATCCCCTTGGATACCCTCAGACGTTCATCCTCCGTTACCAGCCTGAAGCGCTTGTTGGGCAGAGGGTCAAAGTAACCGACACCAGGAGAAATGCAACCCTTGAGAACTTCTGCTACTTTCTTGATCTTGGACTTAGAGACATCCTCCGACTCGTACCAGATATGGGTCAATTGCATACCTGTCAGAACGGGCTCGTCCCCAACCTCTTTGATTGCCTTCTTCCACAGACTACGCTCGTTGAGCTCTCCCAGCCGATCCGCCTCTTTTGCCTCCTTCTCCTGACGTGAGGCCATCCCTTTTATCCACTGCCTGAGCCTTGCTTTGAGTTCCTTCTCGGGAGGGAGATGATTGTTGACCAACTGCACCTTCTCCCCGTAGCTCTTCTTGTAGAGATTATCACGCTTGGTCTCCCTCACCCCGTGGATGGTCAGGATCTTCACAAGTACCCCCCTCTTCATCTTCTTGCTGGAGATGTAGATTCCGTAGTTGTTGGGAGCATTTATTCCGAAGGTTCCGGGTTTGAACTGGACAAGCTCTCCTTTCGATGCCATACAGTATCCACATCACCAGTCACTTTTTATACTATGTGACTCGTCTACGGAGATGGAATGGATCTAGCTCTTATGTAAGTACTTGATTCTGAGAAGATCATGGAGATAGCTATCTACTTCGTCGACACCCAGCAGATGTGACTCCTCCAAGCGTCTCTCCTCGCGGAGCACGTCCTCCATCACCTTTGACATCTCCTGCTTTTCAGCAATCTCCCTCGCCTGCATGGTGAAGCCCCTAGCACCATCAATGTCACCGAGTGCAGAGGAGAGCTTGGACTGCAGGATCAACGACTCCACAAGATGGGCATAAGACGAGCGACGCTGGGCGAGTTCCTGGATCTGCGAGATGACGTCCTTGGCCCGGTTCACGTTGTGCTCTGTCGGAGACCTGATTACCACCTTGACCAGTAACAAGGCCATGTATTGTAGAGCCAAGGTCCTGACAAACATCGAGGTCCGTCTGTCCTCAATAATGTCCACGAGCAACTCAGACGCCTCGCTGGAGTCGGGTTCCCGTGCGATGAGGAGAACGCTTTCTGCAAGCTTCTTCTTGGAGTCTATCTGAGTGCTCCCAGTTTCGTTGGCTATCTGCTCAAGCTCTGAGAGATCCCTATGCCCCTCAACCAGCTCACCCCTCGAAACGTGAATTATCACCGAGAGGAGCAATATGTCCGAGAGGATGAGGTGGCGTGGACTATCCTGAAGGTAGTTCCTCGACTTGCTAAGGGCACTCAGTGCCTCCTCGTCCTTGCCCATCAGACGGTAAATCCCAGCCAGTGAGTAGTACGACCTCGCGAGGTTCTCCCTATTCCCGAGGTCCTTCTGGATGTCGATAGCCCTCTGCAGAAAGCCAAAGGCACTCTCGTACTCTCCACGATAGCGGGCCATAATCGAGCGACTCTCAAGTATGTAGAAGCGGAGCTGGTTGTTCTCCACCACCTCCTTGATGGCAATTGCACGGTCGAAGTACTCCGTGGCCTCCCGGAAACTCCCGATCTCCAAATACATACTGGCGATGTTGAAGCAGGCGATACCAATCTCCAAGGAGTTCCCAATATCCTCCTTGATCCGCAGGCTCTTCACAAAGAAGTCAAGTGCATCACCGACCTGCCCCATCTCGTGGTAAATGGCTCCGATAGAGTTCAGAATCTGTGCCTCAACCGGCCTGTTCACAATCTCCCGCGTAATCTCCAGTGCCTCGAAGTTCTTCGACAACGCATCATGCCATCGCTCGAGCTTCCGGTTGACGATCCCTATATTATTCAGCAACGCCGCCTGCTTCTTCCGGTCACATAGCTCCCTCGCCAGCTCCAATCCACGGGTGAAATATCCCAAGGATGCGTCGTACTCCTCGCGGTGCATCCTGATAAGCCCGATGTTGTTGAGGAGAGAGATGCGGTCGTACGGGTAGTTCATACCCTCCTGCAACGCATAGGCCTTCTCAAAGTACCTCAGACTCTCCGTGTAGTTGCCCTCGCTCATCTCGATGAGACCCAGCCTATTTAACGTGTTAGCGTAAGGACGGGTAGCACCCCTCCTGACCTCCAGCGGTAAACCATCGTAGATATCGAGAGACCGTTTGAGCATCTCTCGTCCCTCGCTGTTCCTACCCATCTTATGGTGCAGGTCACCCACCTCGACGCAGTATTTCATCCGCAGATTGGGATCATCACCAACCAGTGGCCTCTCACGGAAAACCTTGTCAGCACTAGGGTAGTCACCACGCCGAAGGTGGTACTGTATGAAGTAGATTGTGCGAAGATCACCGTCCAGTCGCTCAATGGCCCCGAGGGCCTCGTCGAAGCGCTCACCGTCTAGCAGCTCGTCGATATCTTCGCACACCATCTGAATCAGGGAAGAATGAGGAGGAATAATACTTTTTCTCAAGGGAATAAAATATGCTGCACAAAAGTAGCCTGATCGTCGGAAATCTGAAGGATTTCACACCCGGAATGGACCCGATTGTCAGGGTAAGGTATCAGCAGGTTCGGGGAAGAGAACGACGAATATTCCTCACAGAGCAGGGACAGGAGATCATAAAGGAGGTGTCCAAAGCTTGGAACGCCCTCTTCGTTAGGTACACAGCAGTCCGCAGGGAGGAGCTGACCAGTGAACTCACCCGGAATCTCAGGAAGGCATTAGACGTCATCCACGAAGTGTCTCCATGATAAAAGTAAAATAGACCTAGATCGCATGAAGAGATAGGTCGTAAAACGACCGACGCCACAGTAGCTCAGCGGCAGAGCGCTTGACTTGTAACGTGCATTGAATACACGCACGGAATCAAGAGTGCGCGGGTTCAAGTCCCGCCTGTGGCTTAAAATATTGATTCAGCAAGTGATTAACCATTTTTGACCATAATATTTTTTTACGATCTGTGCGAAGTGTGCTCTGAGAACAGACATGTTCAATACACGGTAGGCTCTGGAGAGTTGTGGGCTTCTACCGCCGGTGTAGTCCCCTGGTGAGTGAATATGACCGAGTATGTGCGAGCACCCCGTGAGGTCTGGAGATCGATTTACGATGAGTTGAAGCAGAGGGGGCTGTCGCTCAAGAAAATCAAGCGGATTATCGGTTGCGACTTCTCGCACGCGGTCTACAAGGGTTACGGGATCAGGCGTTCTTCCTTTATGAAGCTGGAAGAGCTGCTAGGGAGGCGTGTCGCGGGTGTGGAACACACGGGTCATGATTTCGCAGTGGAGGTGAATGGTGACCTTGCAGAATTGGTAGGGGTTATCCTCGGTGACGGCAATCTGGACAGGAACACGGTCACAATCACGATCGGAACCCGAATGGGGATCCAGTACCTTGATCATGTGAGGGAGTTGATACTGTCTGTCCTTCCTGGGCATCATGTGGGGGAGTATGAGAGACGGGGGAATTCCACGGATTTGAAGATCCACAGCAAGGAGTTCGTGGAATTGTTGGTTGGCTACGGACTTCAGCGTGGGGACAAGAAGGCTAATCAGGTGGGAGTTCCTGCGTGGATATTATCGAATCACGATTATTCCCGCAGGTGTTTTGCAGGCTTGTTGGACACGGACGGCAGCATCTACCGGAACACGAGGGACGGGCAGATAATCGTGGAGATCAAGAATGACAGTCAACCGATTCTTGAGTTCAGCAGAAAATTCTGCGAGAGTTTAGGGGTACGGATTAACGTTTATTTGCGGAACGCGGTGATATACCGGCAGGAAGATGTCCGGACGTTGCTGACCGATGTGAATCCATTCAAGCTGAGGCTGGAGCGTCCCTCACCATCGCTGGATGGGGAGGAGCTGTCCAGATTTCTGGGAGATGGGACCACGCTTCGTTCAGAGGGAGTGGTGTGGGATGCGACTAGTCCGTGACATTAACCGGGTCTTCACCAGAGTTGAGAGGTCTGCTGTTATCCTAATCTATTTATACATTGAATTTCTTTGTGGATTAACTGAGTGGTGACCTAATGACAGGTGAATATGATCATCCTTATCATCTTTGAGTCGTCGTTCAGTGAAACTAAGTTTATTCGTAAGAATCTACTGGAGGTGCGAAAGCAATGAAATCAGGTGAATACCTTCACAGGTAACAATGTAATTAGACTAGGCATACCTTCCAAGGGGAGGATGCTTGATGAGACACTGAACTTCTTGGCCAAGTGTGGTCTGGAGGTCAGGAGAAATGGCAGGAACTACATGGGTTCGATCCCAAGCTTTCCTGAAGTCACCGTGGTCTTCCAGAGACAGGAGGACATTGTACAAGGCGTGGAGTCTGGGTTGCTCACCTTCGGCATAGCAGGGCTGGATCTCGTCAGAGAGCTGGTGCAAAGCGATGGGGTTGTCGTGGCCCATGACGGACTGGGATTCGGTCGCTGCACCCTCGAAGTGGCCGTTCCCGAGGAGTGGGGTATCGACCGAATAGAGCAACTGCCTGAGAGGAGGCTGAGGGTGGCTTCAAAATTCCCGAACCTTACCCGGGAGTTCTTGGAGGCAAGGGGGATAGAGTTCGACTTCGCGGTTGGAGCAGGAACCCTTGAAGTCTCACCCGCTCTGGGCTACTCTGACATCATCGTCGACCTAGTTTCTACGGGGAAGACACTTGCGGACAACAGGTTGGTCCGGTTGGTGGATGGTCGGATCATGGAGTCCCAAGCGACGTTCTTGATCAATCGGCAGAGGCTCGCTGACCCCGTGATCCTGAGGGTGGTGCGCAGGCTCTTGGAGTTCTTCGAGGGAACGCTCCGAGCGCAGAGCTACGTATCGATTTATGCCAACATGAGAGGACGCCCTGAGGATGTAACGAAGCAGCTCAGCGACGAGGGGTTGCAGGGTCCCACAGTGTCACCGATCGGTGGAACCTCGGACTGGTTTGCCATCCACATCGTCGTTGAGAAGCGGCAACTTTCGGAGACCATCGACCGGATCAGGCTCGCAGGAGGGTCTGGTGTCGTCGTCAGTCCCGTTCTCTACATCTTCGAGGAGGAGCCCGAGCGTTTCAGCAGGCTGAGGAAGATTGCTCAGGAGGTGACCCAGTGATCGAACCGAGGGATATCGTGCGGAATCTAGATCCCTACACCCCACCAATAGAGGGAAGGGGAGATATGGTGAGGCTTGACTTCAACGAGTTTCCCTACCCACTCCCTCCCACGGTGGTGGAGGAGTTCAGGAAGATGCCCGAGTGGGTCATCAGATCCTATCCCGAATACAGCAAGGTGAACAGAGCGCTAAGCGGGTTCTTCGGCAGTGACCAGTTCATCCTCGTAAATGGGCTGGACGATGGTATCATGCTACTCACGAGGACATTCCTTGACCGGGGAGACACCGTGCTGGTACCCGTCCCCACCTTTCCTATGTACAGCTTCTATGCACGGCAGATGGGGGCAGTTGTGGAGGAGATCGAGTATGGACAGGATCTGTCTTTCCCATACGGGGCCCTGACTGCTGCACTTAGTGAGGGAGCAAATATGGTCTTCATCTGCTCTCCGAACAACCCGACAGGAACGGAAGTGTCTATGAATTACATCCGGGAGACTGCAGACCGATTCCCGCGGACGGTCTTTGTCATTGATCAGGCATATATATCCAGCCGTGAACTACCATTCGTTGGCGATAACGTGGTCATTCTCCGTACCTTCTCCAAGGTCTTCGGACTGGCAGGGCTACGGGTGGGCTGCGTCTTCGGGAGCACGGATGTCATCGCCTCACTCAGGCGGATGGCATCTCCCTATGCGGTTAACTCTATAGCCGCGTGGATGGTGGAAAAGGTGATAGAGCACGCTGCCGAGTTCGAGAAGGCGTGGGCCAGAACTGAGAGTATCAGGCAGTACCTGAGCTCAGAGATACAAGCACGGGGATTCACCACTATTCCGAGCTCATCCAACTTCATCTTGGTCAACTTCGGTGCTGTCAACAACTACATCTCAAGGTACTTACGGAGTGAGGGGATACTAATCCGGGATCAGTCCAGCAAACCTCTCCTCAAAGGATATAGCAGGATATCTGTGGGAACTCGGAGCCAAGTTGACGACCTGCTCTCTGTGATTGACGAAGCTCTTATTCAACCGACCTTTCTCTTCGATATGGACGGGGTTCTGGTGGATGTCAGCAACTCCTATTGCAAAGCTATAATCTCAACGGTCAAGAGGTTCAGTGGAGTGGAGGTCTCCTCATCGAACATCGAGCGGGTCAGGGCAAAGGGTGGTTTCAACAATGACTGGGATCTGACCGAGGAACTACTGCGGGAGCTTGGATACACAATTGAGAAATCCGAGATCATCAGCGTATTCCAGGAGTACTACCTCGGGGACTTCGACGGTCTCATACTCCGTGAGACACTCCTACCAACGAGAGAGAAGTTGTCAGAATTCAGGAGGTTCAGGACTGGAATAGTGACTGGACGACCAAGAGCAGAGGCTGAGTTCACACTGAAGAGATTTGGTATAAAGGATCTCTTCGATGTCGTCGTATGCATGGAAGACGTTGAGCGTGGAAAACCAAGTCCGGACGGGGTGTTGAAAGCAATTGCGGAACTAAGAGCATCAGAGACCACCACGTACTACGGAGACACAATTGACGACATCGAGGCAGCTCAAGCTGCGGGAGTAGAACCCGTGATAATCACGAAGAACCCCTCACGCTTCTCTGGAATTAGATCGGTCAGATCAGTCAACGAGGTGAGGTTATGAGGATCGGGAAGTACTCCAGAGAAACAAGAGAGACGTGCATAGAGGTATCAGTCAATATAGACGGAACCGGTAAGTCCAGCATAGACGTTCCAATAGGGTTCCTTGGTCACATGCTCGAGGCCTTTGCCAAGCACGGACAATTCGACCTTGACCTAAAGGTGATTGGGGATACAGAAGTAGACTCTCATCACACTGTAGAGGACACTGGTTACGCACTCGGCATGGCTTTCAGGGAAGCACTAGGTGATCGATTTGGAATCGAGAGGGCAGGCAATTTCCTCTATCCCATGGATGAGGCACTTGCCCAGTGCGCCGTCGATCTCTCGGGTAGGCCCTATGTGATCTTCAGAGCAGAGTTCCAGTACCAGTACTGCGGTAGCTTCGAGACCACATTAACTAAGCACTTTTTCGAGGCATTCGCACGTGGGTCTGGGGCTAATATTGCCATAATGGTTCTCACGGGCGAGATAGATCACCACAAGATTGAGGCGATTTTCAAAGCCTTTGCCAAGTCCTTGAGGCAGGCATGTCAGCTCAATGCACGGATAGGCATTCCAAGCACCAAGGGAGGTCTGGATCTGTGATAGGTATCATTGACTACAACATGGGAAACCTCCGCAGTGTAAGGAATGCACTCGTCCGTATCGGTGAGGAGTGCACGATAGTCAGGACATCAGATGAGATTAAGCGGATGGACGCGGTAGTGCTCCCCGGAGTGGGGGCATTTGGAGCGATGATGCGTCACCTAGACAAGCTTAGAATCAGAGACAGTCTAGTGGATTGGATAGAGGATGGCAATAAGTTTCTCGGGATCTGCTTGGGCTACCAGGCACTCTTCGAAGAGAGTGAGGAGAATCCCGGTGTGAGCGGGCTGGGAGTGCTTAGTGGGAAAGTCATGAAGTTCCGTCAGGGGAGGATCCCACAGGTCGGTTGGAACAGGGTCACACCGGTCGGGTCGTCCATCATCCCCGAGGGGAATTACTACTTCGTCAACTCCTACTTTCCCCAACCAGAGGAGGAAAAGGTGTCTGCCATCACCACATATCACAGTGAGTTCGCTTCAGCTGTGTCTACCGGGAATCTGCTCGCCACGCAGTTCCACCCTGAAAGATCGGGAGAATTGGGTCTGGAATTGCTCAGGAGGTGGTCTTGTGCTTAGTCGGAGGATCATTCCCTGCCTCGACGTCAACCGAGGGAGAGTGGTCAAGGGGATTAACTTCGAGGACCTAAGAGACGCAGGCGATCCTGTGGAGCTCGCAGCGAAGTACTACAAGGAGGGGGCTGATGAATTGACATTCTTGGACATCTCGGCTACCAAAGAGGGTAGAGATACAATAAGAGAGCTGGCTGCAGCAGTCTCTGATAGAGTATTCGTACCATTCACAGTCGGCGGAGGAATCCGCTCAGTAGAGGATGCTCGAAGTATTCTCAAGAACGGTGCGGATAAGGTCGCGATCAACTCAGCAGCCATAGCAAAACCTTCTCTTATCACCGAGATCGCAGAGGAATTTGGGTCGCAGAGCGTAGTTATAGCTGTTGACGTCAAGCGCAAAGGAGAGAGCTGGACTGTCTACACCAAGGCGGGAGAGAAGGAGACCCCACTTGATGCCCTTGAATGGTGCGAGGTGGCCCAGTCCAAGGGTGCTGGAGAGATACTCCTCACTTCGATCGACAGGGACGGGACCAGGATCGGATTCGACCTCGAACTCTACTCCGCTGTGAGAAGACGACTGGGCATCCCGATCATTGCATCAGGAGGGGGAGGGTCGGTCGAATCGTTCGTCGAACTCTTCGAGAACACAGATGTGGATGCCGCCCTTGCAGCGTCGATCTTCCACTTCGGACGAATCTCTATCCCCCAGCTCAAGCAGCAGCTGAGAGATAGTGGTGTGGAGGTGAGGTTGTGATCATCCCAAGCATCGATATCATGGACGGTAAGGCAGTACAGTTGGTCCAAGGTAGGAGGAAAGTATTGGAGGTCGAGAACGTCGAGCAACTGGCACACAGGTTCAATCGTTACGGGGAGGTCGCGGTCATCGATCTTGATGCTGCACTCGGGACGGGGGACAACTCACAGCTGATACAACGTCTGGCACGAATTGCTGAGATCAGAGTTGGAGGTGGGATTCGCTCGGTTGAGAAGGCAGAACAGGCTCTCTCATGGGGAGCAAAGAAAATCATCTTGGGTACGAGAGCAGAGCCCGAGTTCATGTCGACATTCGACAAGGACAGATTGATCGCTGCGGTGGATTCACAGAATGGAATAGTGAGGGTAAAGGGGTGGACATCGGACACGGGGATCAGCACAGAGCAACGTATCCTCGAGCTACAGGACTACTGCTCCGAGTTCCTTTATACTGAGATAAATAGCGAAGGGATGTTGAAGGGCATTCCTAAAGGGAGGATCGAGGAGGTAAGATCACTTACAGCGAACAGCATCACCTACGCAGGTGGTATTACCACAGTAGAGGACGTTGTTTGGCTCGTGCGGAAGGGAATGAATGCTCAGATCGGAATGGCGGTTTACACAGGCAAACTTGACCTGAATGAGGCAGCAGTGAGCATCATCGACTTCTCTAAAGGACTCGTACCAACAGTCGTACAGGACACACAGCAAAGGATCCTCACCTTGGCATACAGTAACGCGAAGAGTCTAGAACAGGCTTTGAAGACAGGCAGGGGTACCTACTATAGCAGGAGTAGACAGTCCTTATGGGTTAAGGGTGAGACCTCTGGTAACATCCAGAATCTATTGAGTGTACGTTTTGACTGCGACCGCGACGCCCTGCTCTTCACTGTGGAACAGACTGGAGACGCATGCCACACCGGCTCTCCATCCTGCTTCGGCGCGAAGGAATTCAGGCTACGAGACCTCTTCAAGACTATCAAGGACCGTGGTAATGAGCCTCGTGATGACTCCTACACCTCCCGCATCCTGCAGTCGGAAGAGACCATCCTCAGGAAGATCAGGGAGGAGGCAGAGGAGGTATGCACCTATACGTCGAGGGAGAACCTAATATGGGAGATAGCTGACCTAACCTACTTCGTGATGACACTGATGGCCCACAATGGCATTGAGCCTGAGGAGGTGAAGAACGAGCTGTGGAGGAGAAGAAGATGAGGACGGTGAGTGTTGAAGAGGCGAAGAAGATCGTCATGGACAGGGTAACAGACATTGACGTGAATGTCACCCCAATCATCGAGAAAGTGCGCGAACAGGGAGACACTGCAGTTCGCCACTACGCATCCCAATTCGATGGCTTTAGCGGAGAGGAATTTGCAGTTAGCCAGAAGAGAATTAATGAGTCGTACACGAAGGTTAGCAGCGACTTCATCAATGCTATCAGGTATGCCTCAAAGAATATTGAGGAATTTGCTCGTGCGCAGCGTTCAACTCTTCAGGATCTGAGGATTGAGAGAGGATTCGGCGTGATGGGACACAGGGTCATACCCATAGATTCTGTCGCTTGCTACATACCAGGAGGGAAATACCCCTTGCCATCGACGGCACTGATGACACTCGTACCAGCAGGCATTGCTGGGGTGGAGAGGAGGGTGGCCCTCTCGCCCAAGTTCACACCCGAGAGCATTGTTGCAGCGGACATGGCTGGAGCAACAGAGATATTGGAGATTGGAGGAGCTCACGGTATAGCCGCAATAGCTTACGGGACAGAGAGCATAAAGCCAGTATCAAAGATCGTGGGACCGGGGAGCAAGTATGTCACTGCAGCCAAGAAGCACGTATTCGGCCGGGTGGGGATCGACTTCATAGCCGGACCCTCCGAGGTCGCAGTCGTCATAGACAGTAACTCAGATCCTACACTAGTTGCCAGCGACCTCTTGGCTCAGGCCGAACATGATGTCGATGCCGGAGTGTTCCTCCTCTCTGTGGACGAGGAGGTCATCGAGAGGGTAAAGAAGGAGCTCAATGCCCAGTTGGAGGACCTTCCGACGAAAGAGATTGCTGCAGAGAGTATACGGCGAGGGCTGGCAGTACTCTGCAGGGACATCGAGGAGCTGCAGTCATTGTGCAACTACATGGCTCCTGAGCACCTCGAACTGCAAACATCGATGAACGAAGAGTACGCAAAGGGGCTCGTTAGCTATGGTTCCCTCTTTGTTGGTAAGAACTCGGCAGAGGTGTTCGGTGACTACTGCTCAGGGCCGAATCACACCCTCCCGACTAACCGCGCAGCAAGGTACACCGGAGGTCTGTCCGTCCTCGATTTCATAAAGATACAGACCTTTCAAGAGCTGACAGACGTTTCTCCCCTCGTGTCACCCGCGCTGGAACTGGCCAGGGCAGAGGGACTTGAGGCTCATGCCAGAGCAGCAGAACGACGACTCAATATCTGACTGTCGTGAACAATCCGTCAGAGTTTGATTCGATTGTAAGTTAATGAGATATTTTTATAGAGGAGTGATTCAGTAGGAATTGTTGATTACGATCGCCCTGTAGTCCTCCGGGATTAATAGGACGAGACGACTAATCTGGGAGTTCAGTACGCTGGAGAGTTAAGCCCGGTATCGCATTTCCCTGTAGTGTTGTGCGCGAGCCTACGCGAACGGTATGACGTTGTAACACGATTACGATCATAGAACCGGTGTGCACCTGGAACCAT
>WAMJ01000264.1 GCA_015522385.1 Candidatus Heimdallarchaeota archaeon | reverse complement strand
TCACATGGCTCGATCCCAAGATGTGTCTTGTCGTGACTTCATCGACATGATCAAGAAGGAACTTGATATTTCTGATGAAATTCTTCTTGTCTGGACCCGTCAGAATCCAGTTGATCACATCTGGAAGATTGGAACCATCCTCCTCTAGTAGTGTCATTCTTCCTATCGGGACAGCCTCTTTCATACGTTTGATGTCGAGGTCAAATATTCTGAAATCGGAGATGACGTGTCTGATGAGGAAGAGGATGGGTGTAATGGGGATTTGGAGGATTGATATCTCCTTCGGGAGATCTCCAAATTGTGGTTTGAAGATGCTCTTATATGGTTTCGTGGAAATTCTGCCATTGCGGTTCCTACTGTAGGTCAGTTCGTTCTTCTCGGACTTGTAGGTGTACTCGACGTGCACAATTTCATTGAGAATCTGCAGCCCCTGCTTCCTCACAAAGCTCCTGAATTTGATCTCATAGGAGTATGATTTTATGGAGAGGTCTCCTCCTTTTGTGCTGATTCCGGATATACTGGATCTTGTATTTCCTGAGATTTGGATTCGTGTCTCCCGGCTTTTTGTGCTGATATTGTGGATACCTGCTGTTCCTCCATGGGTCAGAACTGCCTGATTAAGACCATTGTCTATCATGTCCCTGAGGAATCGAAACACATCGACGAAGTTTGATTTTCCGGAGGAGTTCTTTCCTATGATCACCGTGAAGTCATTGAGGTCAAGACTTATGGTCTCGAAGCTCTTGAAGTTCTCGATCTCTATGGTCGAGACGATCACCTCTGATTTCCGTGAGCTGAGAACTGTATCTGACATAATTAGACCATTGACTCTTCACTATTAAAACTCTTTGAGTTAATACAAGCATCCCTGCGTTAGCCCAACTAGTTTGCATCGCTGTGCCTTTACATCAGAGCTATGTCACAAGAGGATGGATTCGTAGGATCGATGTCCTCATCATACCTCCGAGGTTCTGTTCTCCTTCGATGAAGCGCTGGACAATGGCACTGTCCATTGGTTTACGAACATAAGTGCCTCCATTTTCTTACGGTCAATGGGTCGTATTCGAGATCAAAACCAGTTCTGGACTGTGTGTTGTTGCAGTAATTTGCTTTCTCTCTCCCTTTTCCTCGAAGAGTCAGTCGTGAGAGGACAGAGGAGAATCTTTCTGGCGGTGATTCTGATAGAAATTGACTGAGGCATTCCTCCGATGATCTATTTTCTCCTGAAATCACAACGCATATTCCCAGCACCTGATCGGAAGTGTGGCACTGGTACCAACTGACATATAAACGGGGACTCGACACTAGTTATAGGTTGACAAGGGCTGTTGTAATCGGAGCTAGTGTTACGGGGATACTGACCTCTAAGGTTCTCTCAAATTATTTTGATGAAGTGGTGGTGATAGAGAGGGACAAGCTTCATGTTGAACCGCAAATCAGAAAGGGGATACCGCAGAGCAATCAACTTCACGTGCTCCTGCTGACCGGTTTTGAGATTATGAAGAAGTACTTCCCAGAGCTACCCGATCTACTTAAGGAGAAGGGGAGTTATGTCCAAGATATTGGTCAAATTTATTGGTACCAGTTTAACCACTGGAAATTAGTTGATGAACTTGGTGTGAAGATCGCATTCCAGACAAGGCCCATTATTGACTGGGCTCTTCTGAAACTTCTCCGAGATGTCGATAATGTACGTGTGATGGATTCTACAACTGTTGATGGTTTAATTATACAGGACAAGAAGGTTGTAGGTGTCAGGATGGGTGCGGATGAGCTCATGGCAGACTTCGTCGTCGATGCCTCTGGCAAGGGTTCGCACACCCCAAAATGGCTTCTATCCCATGGCATTGAAGTGGACACTGAAAAGATCAGGGTTGACGTCAAGTATGTGAGCAGAGACTATGCACTTCCTAAAGGGTATGAGCGATCATTTCCTTCAATTATGGTCAATAATGATCCGCCACGCACCAAGCGGGTGGGTGTACTCTTCAGGGTGGAAAATAGGATACAGGTAACTCTGGTTGGAGTGCTAAACGACCATCCACCCACCGACGAGGAGGGATTTGAGGAATTTGCAAAGAACCTCGACAACCCCGTAATTTATGAGATCATCAAGAACCTCAAGCCCTTGACAAAGCCGAGAAGCTACGGCTATCCCTATTCGCTCTGGAGACGGTATGACCGGGTGGTTGACTTCCCGTCCAACTTCCTGGTTGTTGGAGATGCCAATTTCAATGTCAGTCCGGTGTACGCACAGGGGATGACCTTGTCGGGAATCTCCGCTGACACGCTTGATGGAATATTTAGATCAAAACCGTCTCTGGAGAAGGTGAGTGGCATGTACTATTCATCGATGCAGAAGAAGTTCTCGGGGACATGGAAGTTCTCGACTGTGGACATCAAGAAATTTCCAGAAGTCGCAGGAAAGAGGTCTGCAATGGATAAATTTCAGAATTTCTATTCAAAACAAGTGGCACTTGCCTCGACCGACTCCGTGATTTATCGAACCTTTTTGCAGGTGATGAACTTCACAAGAAGTCCTGTTTCCATGATGTCGCCCTTGTTCATGCTAAGGCTTCTTTTCGTCCGAATCTTCAGGAGGAAGAAGCTTGTGCCCGACCTCGACAGAATCCTTGAGATGTCGAAAAATGAGCCCTCAATCCCTGAAAATCTCTACATGTGACAAGTCATGAGACCGAGGTTCAGGAACTGAGATCAACGGGGCATCAAGGCAGAACTTTGTACTAGCAGCTTCTTGGAATGTCCGAGGGGTTGCACACAGAAATCCGCACTTTGTACCTGTGATTATTCCCACATGAGCAGGACTCCAGCTTGGGTCTTAGCAGGGATTGCAGTCTGTGAGGAACCCTTCCGTTCGTCTGCAGAATTCCCGAGCACCTCACCTTCTTCTCACACACACTTGCGAGTCGAGAGAGCTCCCGCAGGGTATTCTGTATTTGTTCTATTCCCTTGGAAAAATCAGAATCTCCGAATGAATCACCCTTGCAGTCAATGAGAAGGAGTTTACATGGATCATTCCTACGGAAGAGGAATGCGATGCAGTCGCAAATTTTCCCCCTCATCCCAGTCAATCGTGGTTTTCCGTCCTCTTCGAGAGTGTAGGTCTCGAGCACGGAGGAAATAGTGACCCCGCCTTGGCTACACCCTCGATCAAGATCCAGGACAAGATTTCGGATACTCACTAGTGGAATTCAATTCACCCTACCATAGATATCATCCAGTTCGTTAATGATCTGTTCTGCAGACCCCCTGAACACATCGGCAAAGCCACGGATCTCATCGTAGTCCAGACGGTTGACCTCGGTCCCCTTATTTGTCCGCGTGAAATAATACATCTCCACGTCCTTCTTGGGGAGATTACCCTCTTTGAGAAGCCCACTGGAAAGGACGACATTGACCATCTTATCCATGAGAGTTGGACTGTGAGTGGTCAGGAGAACCCTGATCCCGTGCACCTTCAGCTTGGTGAGAATGTTCACCATTTTGATCTGATTGTCCGGGTGCAGGTGGGACTCAGGTTCTTCGATGATGAGGTACGTACCGCTGTTGATCGCCCCAGATCTCAAGAGAAGAACCAGAGAAGAGAGCTCGGAGATCATGGACGAGACATGCCTTAGCCTAAAACTCATCTTGTCCTTGACAAATCGTATCTCTGTGCCCCCACCCTCTTGCCGCTCGACTGCAATACTACCCCCAAGAATTTCTTCGATGGCACCGATGAGCTCAGCGTTATCCCGGCTCACCTTTTTGGTCGAGGTGGAGCTCATGAGTACCTGAAGGAAGTCCTGAACCTCACCGGAGTACGAAGGTACCTCTCTGTTATACAGAATGAAGTTGTCGAGATTGCCCATGAGAATGGTGTTCACCAGTTGGTAACTCTGGACGAGTCCTGAGCGGCTTGCAGGGAGATAGATCGTCGTCGCACCACCTATTAGGGCACCCAGACGGTACGCGAGGTACGAGACCGGGGCCATCATGAATCGAAATACACCTTTCTTGACCCCCTGCGGCAGGGGCAATCTTAAATCATAGTTGATTCGGATTACCTCCTTGTCGCCCCTCACTGTACACTGAATGTCTTTATTACTCCTGCTGAGCTCAAGAGTGAATTTCTCCTTGAGGTCGTCGGGGTAGTGAACGTTGAGCGAACAGACGGCAAAACGAATGACATACTGGTTACCCCTCTCCTTCTGCTCTTCAATACTTGCAAGGGTCTGAGCTGCTCGACTGAGCTCAAATCGCACACCACCTCTGAAATCGATGGTAATTCGCCATTTATTTGACAAATAGTTGGTGGGAAACAATCGCTCGAGTTGCTTCGAGAACTCAGAAGAGAGGTACTGATGGTATGGGGAGCTCGCGAGGAGTGAGTCCAGACCCTGAAGATCCTTGAACTTGAGCTTCTTTGTGTTCCTAGCACTGCTGAGCCAGTCGCCGAGGAGATCATGGTCCGCCTTGACCTTCTTATTGATATCTTTCGAAGCATTGCTGAACCTGATAAAACGGCTTAGTTTCTCGGTGATCTCATCTTCAGTGGCATCGGGGGTCACCAACTTCTTACCCTTCTTCCGCCCTTTATTCGACTCGAACGCGAAGCCAAGACCATTCATCCAGTTATAGTAGTTCTCCAGTGTGCGGTGAATTGCGTAGACCAACTTGGCCAAGTACGACTTCCCTATGTTGTTTGTGCCCATGAAGACCGAGAAATCCCGCTCCTCTATCACAGCCTCGCGTACTGGGCCAAAATTCTTAACTGTGATCTTCTGGATGAAGCTATCCACAGACTGTCATGCGAACGGAGGTATATCTTATTTTCCATCAGAATTTACCATTCACATCAGTTCTAATCACTTCCTGAAAAAGGAAGGTGTGCGGACACAGTGGATCAATCAACTGAGATAGTTTCTACAATACTCTTGCAACCACCCGTTAACTAGGTAAATGAGCTCTATTTCAGATATCATACAACCAAAGATCGATCACTACGCGCGTTCCTTCCGGAAATCTCCATCTGGATTTAGGAAATGGTTCTAGCCTACGGTACTGGACCAGTGCACGTGCTCGATACTAGACGGGTGCAGGTTACCCCACGTCCTCAGCGATTCGATGATGAGGGCCCCCCGTAGTGATCGTGTAGACCACCCGGGGAGGAACTTCAGCGAAGACCTCCCGCCTGACGATGCCGTGCTTAGCGAGATGCTTGAGCGTCAGCGTCCGTGAATTCACCACATCAATCCCCCGCACCTGCTCATTGTGCTTATTGGCCCCCTTGAGGAGCTCGCTGATGACGAGCGTTCCACACTTCCCACCGAGGAGATCCTAGTGCCCTTTCGACGTTACAGTTGTAGATTTTCTCCATATACTGTGGTCTGTAGGGTAGAGCTTACACAGTATTCCCTTCCTGCTGCTCGGTACCAGTCCTTGAAATTTTCTCGATGAAGAAGTGAAGACCATATG
>WAMJ01000263.1 GCA_015522385.1 Candidatus Heimdallarchaeota archaeon | reverse complement strand
ACACTTAACTGGGGAACCTCTGCAGACCTTGATATGTACCTATACGCCCCTGGAGCAGACCCAAACAGTGCAACAGGGTACCTCGTAAGAGCTTACACAACCTCCAACCCTGAAACGATGACCTACAGTGCCACAACAACTGGTCAGTACGCCATCAGGGTTAACCTGTACTCAGGAGCGACCTCATCCTACACACTGGATGTAACTCACCCCGGATCTGCAACTGGTGATACTACTGCACCCTCACAGGTGACTGGTCTCACTGCAAGCGCCGTCAGCACATCACAGATCGACCTCAGCTGGAATGCAGCTACCGACAACGTCGGTGTCACTGGATATAACATCTACAGAGATGGAACTCTCCTGACCACCAGCACCACAACCAGCTACAGCGACACAGGTCTAAGTGCAAGCACGACCTACTCCTATCAGGTATCAGCATTTGACGCTGCAGGAAACGAGGGAGCACTGTCAACATCCGCTTCCGCCACAACCCAAACCCCTGCGGACACAACTGCACCGTCGATCACCATCGTGAGCCCAACTGGAACAGTTTCTGGAACAATAACCGTCGATGCAACCATCACAGATAATGTCGGAGTCACCTCTGCTGATTACAACATTAATGGAGGTGCATGGGTCGCACTCAGCAACTCTGCAGGCAATTCATGGACCGCAACACTCGATACAACCACCATGGCAGATGGCACATACACCATCAACTTTAGGGCATTCGATGCAGCGGGTAATCAGGGAACAGCATCCGGCAGTTTCACCGTGAGCAATACCCAGACAGGACCCATCACTGAGACCTTTACTGGTTCAGTCAGCTCATCAAGCCCCAACCAGATCTTCTACTTCGACGTAGGTAGTGCAGGAGACATTTCGGCCACCCTCTCATGGGCAGGTTCGACCGATCTCGACATGTACCTTTACGCACCTGGAGCAGATCCTAATGGAAACAGTTACGTTGCAAGGGCATACACCCTCAACAACCCAGAGACCATAACCTACGCTGCAACACAGACCGGCACATGGGCAATCAGGGTGAACTTCTATTCGGGTAGTGCTGTCAGCTTCACGCTCGACGTCACCCACCCACCGGGTACTGGTGCACCACCACCATCAACTGTTACCGACACCTTCACAGGTTCAGTCAGCTCGTCAAGCCCCAACCAGATCTTCTACTTCGATCTAGGAAGTGCAGGCGACATCTCAGCCACCCTCTCATGGGCAGGTTCGACCGATCTCGACATGTACCTCTACGCACCCGGAGTTGATCCTAACGGAAATAGTTATGTTGCAAGAGCATACACCCTCAACAACCCCGAGACCATAACCTACGCTGCAACACAGGCAGGTACATGGGCAATTAGGGTGAACTTCTACTCGGGTAGTACTGTCAGCTTCACGCTCGATGTCACACATCCCGCTCCTGCAGCACTGAACGCTTTCAGCCTTGACAACTACCAGGTTCCCAACACACAGAACCTTGTGAATGTCGACGTCCTTCTGTTGCAGACAATTATCTAAACTAAATATCTGATATCTTAAATACAATATTTCTCAAATTAATATCTTAGAAATATAGCGGAGAATCTAATATTTGAATACCAAAATAAGATTCTAATGATTAATTGTCCTAATAGGTCGAGGTCTTTGAAAATTCACAGATTTTATTGTCTCAAGACACTGCAAGAGGGAGTCTTCCAAATCATGGTAGTGTAGACCCAAAATGTCGACAGACCTTGACGGATCGAGGAGACTGTTCATTTCTGAGAGATTGAGTAACTCCGTGTTCAGCAACCATGACCTGATACCAAAGGTACCCTGCACCTTGACAATGCCCCTGAGGACACCAATAGGTAGTTTGAAGATCCGACGATTGGTATCTAACACTCGCTGAAAGATTGAGAAGAGCTCAGAGCGTCTTAATGACCCGTTGTTCACGTAGAACTCTTTACCTATTGTGGCATCGGGGCTATCTATGACCCTAATTATAGCATGGATAAAATCCTCAACATATGTATAGACTATCTTCGTATCTTTAGCGGTGAATCTCAATCCCCTTGTGAAGAGGGTAAATATGTGTGGTACACCTGTGCCACCCATCATCGTGCTATAGATCATCCCAGGTGTAATAATCGTGAAGGGAGCGGAACTCTGCTTAAGATGCAGGTAAAATTCAGCCTTTGTTTGCGCGTAGTGTGTTACGAAGCTCTCCCCAGAATGCACCATTCGCTCACCCTCCTCCTCGGTTATCCAGTCATTGGTATTACCAATGATTTGACGACTGGAGATATGGATAAAGTGTCTACCCCCCTGCACGATGAACTCCGAGAGGAGACCCTTACTCGCCTCGACATTCACTCTCGTCATTTCCAACTTTTCATCTCTTGTAAGATTTCCAACCTGCACCAGTGCGGCCAGGTGAATAACGACAGCATCAGCCAAGTAGTCCCTATACAGATCGATCTCCTCAAGATCTGCAAGAACAATGGTTGCACCGAAGGAGGTAAACTTCCTCCACAGGTCTGGATCAGGCCGTCTGATGAGACAGTAAACCTTATGCCCAGCTTGGCATAGTCTGGGTACGAGGAACCTTCCGATATGTCCCGATGCCCCCGTAACAAATATTCTGCTCATACGAAATTCTCTTGAATTTGATATAAGAAATAGTGAAATACAAGAGTTCACTGAACGCACATCCTGAAAGAATACCCATATGTTACGTAAGTACCACCACCACATATATTTCTGCGACCCTTTCTGAGTTTCGATGGCCCTAAATGACATACTTCCGTTGATTACAGCAGGTGTTGCACTGCTTGTTGGTATAGCCGCCGGTCGGATGAGCAGGAAGACACAGAACCGGGTAAGGACGACGGTAAAAACCAAGAAACTACCCCTTCACTTCGTAGCGATTGCAGGAGAGGCAGACCCATCCTCACTTATTGAGATTGCAAAGGCAGGAGAGCCTGTCTTCGTGAACCTCAAGCCACTCAGGACATCCCCAATGGTGAGGTCAAGATTCCTCAACTCTCTTGGAAAGGAAGCAAAAGCTCAGAACCTGCAACTTAGCGAGGTGATGAAAGAGTTAGTACTTCTCACAGATGGTAAGCAGCTTATCAGGGTGAAGACTCTAACTGAGGTAGTCCCCGAGTTCAACGATGACTCTGCCGTCAGATCAGCTCTTGAGAAAGTAAGCACACAAGCTAGTTAGACCTACAACAAAGTCAAACAATTTGATCGTGGCATACAGGACAAACCTCACTTTCTGCACTGATAAAGCTCCGACAGCTCGGACAAACTATTGGATCTCTATTACTCCTCTCGATGTCGAGAATGCGTTTTGTCTTTTCATACTCCCTAGGGAGTTCACGGTCACTTACCTCTATCTTCACCTTACCACGGAGGGCAATGACGGTGAGGACAGCGAACAGTGTAGACAAAGAGAATGAGAACAAGATAGAGACCTCAAGTGGAAAAAAGGTGATGAATACATAGAAGAAGAAGATACCAAAGAAGTAGGCAGGTACCATCAGGAGAAATGAGCCAAGGATACCAAGGAGGAGACCGAGGAAGACACCGAAAACCACGTCCAGTATCACCGACTGCTCGCTGTACCGATCGAGGTGCTTGTAGATGTCGAGAAGATCTCGAACCGTATTAGCCTCGAGGTTATCGCCGAAGGTGAGGACAAGGAAGGTAGTAGCCACCGCAATGAGGAGAGCTATGAAGAGAACGAGGACGGGGCTAGAGAAAAGGGTGATAACTAGAGGTACAGGAACAACCAGCTGAGTGAGGAGCCCGTTGAGAAAGAAACCCGCAGAGAATATCAGGATGAAATTCACCATCCAGATTAAGCCTAGGATCTGCGGAAGTAACGAAGTCACAGGACTATCTGTTGACTCGGTCGTATGTATTTTCCACATGGGAACGAAATCTATGTTGCCTCGTGGGAGTCGGACCACAATAGACGGTCTGTGGACATTGATTAATACCTATTGGTTAACAAGTGAACAAGAAACACGATCCATACGCTTTTTATTCCCCATTGAGAGGGAAATATGATGAATGACACGATCATCTCCATAGGTCTGGAGTCATCAGCAGATAAGTGCGGTGTCGGGATCATCACCTCAGAGGGGGAGATCTTATCGAACCAGAGATCCACATATAAACCGCCTATAGGTGAGGGTGTGATACCGAGGGACGCGGCAGAGCATCACGGAGATCAGTTTCCTAAACTCATCGCTAAGGCACTGAAAGAAGCAAAAATTGAACCTAGTGAGATCGATCTGGTATCCTTCACCCAAGGATCAGGTATGGGTCCCTGCCTTCGAATGGACGCTATAGCAGCCCGTACACTCTCCGTCATCCTTGACAAACCAATCGTGGGGGTCAACCACCAAGTCGCCCATGTCGAAATCGGAAGGTTACTAGGAAACATGGATGACCCTGTTGTCCTCTACGTCTCGGGTGGAAACTCACAGGTGATAGCCCTCTCTGAGAACCGATACCGTGTATTCGGTGAGACACTCGACATCCCTCTCGGCAACTGCCTTGATGTCTTTGGTCGAGAGATGATGCTAGACGCCTCCAAGGCACCGATGGGGAAGATTGTAGAAGACTATGCCAGACTCTCAGATGAGTACGTGGAGCTACCCTATGTGGTTAAAGGGATGGACCTCTCTTTCTCCGGCCTACTGACCGCAACTACAAGAACCGCAAAGTCAGGCAAATACTCCATCGAGACAATGTGCAACTCCCTTCAGGAAACTGCTTTCGCCATGGTCACCGAAGTGGCTGAGCGGGCACTGGCACATCTCGGGAAGAACGAGGTCTTAGTCACAGGTGGAGTTGCTGCGAACAGTAGATTGAAGGAAATGCTCAATGATATGGCGTCAGAACACTCATCAAGGTTCTTCGGGCTACCCGCTCCGACCGCGATCGACAATGGTGTCATGATTGCGTGGACGGGTATTCTTATGTACCAGAATGGATACAGACAGAGGATCGAGGATACCGCGGTCAGACAGCAATTCAGGCCAGAGGAGGTAGAGTTAATCTGGCGATGATTCGGATTCGAAATAGAATAGTAAACAATAGTCGTTTTGCGGCACAAGTCGCGCGGTATTCGTACCCCAAAGTGCCCAAATAGTAAACTATTGGCGCTCTTGTTCAGAATGACGCGTATACGTAATTGTACCTACTCACGGCGAAAGATATTTGAAGAGAATTTTAACAACAGATACCTGAGCGTGACATACACATTCAGGTCAAACCCTGATATTGACACATTAGTCAATGAACGGGAGGCCATATCTATGTCCTTATCCGAGAGACAGATAAATCGCGAGGTTGTTAACAACGTCCTGAA
Organism: Candidatus Heimdallarchaeota archaeon; assembly: GCA_015522385.1. The sequence goes on along the minus strand of WAMJ01000263.1, from coordinate 37,106 downwards.
TCTCACAGGAGTGGATATCTCCATGAAATGCGACATCCTCCTGCAAAGCATCAAAGACCTTGCAACTACCTTCACCATCCTGAAAAGTTTCTATGAGGTAGGGAGGATATCTGAGGAGGAGTATGCTGAATTTCTCAAAAACTTTGTGAACAAGCTAAAAACCGCTAGAAGGATGGTGGATCTCGATCCGAGAAAGATGAGCTCTGTGAATTATTAATCTGAACCGTCTAGTATGTGTACATGTTCCTTCAGAATATTCTGAGTAAGCTCTAGTGACTGGATGACTGGTCGTGATCTAGCTATTATCTCGATGAAGTTTAACTCATTGGGGTACCGAGGTACGACGTGAGCGTGCCAGTGCTTGATCGATCCACCAGCCACGGGACCTTGATTCCACCCAACGTTGACGGAATCCGTCCTCATCGCGGTCTTCACCAACCTGATGCACCTCTGTATGAAAACACCCATCTCCTCCGCAAGATCTGTAGAGAAATCCTCGTAATCACGCATGTGAGCGAGTGGTGAAATCATGATATGGCCGGAGGTGTATGGAAAGAGATTGAGGAAGACAATGAATTTGTCATTCCTATAGATCTCATATCCAGGGGTGCTGGGATCCTCCTCGACAATCCGGCAGATTATGCAGTTGGTCGAACTCTGGTCAGGGTAGTGAATCCTGTCCTTGAACTCTCCCTGCCTCGTGATGTAGTTATACTTGTGCTCCATCAGGATTGGGTCATCGAACATTGGTTGATCGGGGTCTTTCTCGCTCATCTGACAACCTCCAGTCTTGTCCTTGATTAATTAGGATTGCTATCTACCTTTGAGAGATACAGTCCATTTTCCTCAACGACCTTCCCTTCCTCAATCAGCTTCTGCAGGTGAAGGGCGATGTTGTACCTCGCGTACTTCCACAGTTTCTGCGGAACGTCCTTGTACACTGTTATGAGGATCTCCTCGATGGTTCTGCCACCGTTGAGGAGCAAAAAGATTTGCTGCTCACGTTCCAAACGGTGCTTCCTGTACCTCTCAATCATTCGCAGAGGTCTGTAATTCGGTCTTCCATGAGAGGGGATGAGCATGCGGGGAGATAGCTTCTCTATGAGGTCGAGGGTTTCCAAGTACTGTTTCATGCTCCCCGTACGAGGATCCAGTAAGGCCGTTCCTCTTCCAACTACATGATCACCACCATAAACAATACCAGTTAATCGGTCGAGAGCTATCATATGACCGGATGTATGGCCAGGTGCAGAGATAAACTCCACCTCTCTACCTCCGAGATCGATGACATAAGATGTCGTCTCAATTACCTGCAGATCTGTCTTAACCTTATCCAAGGTCTCAGGATGCCCGATGATCTCTGCCTTGGGGTAAACTAAAGCAAGGGTTCGGAGACCATCCCAATGATCGTGGTGATGGTGGGTAAGGAAGACATAGACCCTTTTAGCAGAGTACCTCCTGATCAGTTCATCTGCCCATTCACAGCTTGTATTCCAACCGGGATCGATGAAGAGTACTGATTCACTACCCCTAATTATTCCCAGATTTGTAGAAGTGAACGGATGAGCAGTATGTGCAGGGAGAGGGATCACGAAGTAGTCAGGTGCGAACTCCACAGGAGTTTGGATGCCTGGAGGTAGATCGGTATGCTTCCTCCCCTCATCTGGAAAGGATTCACCGAATTCAGAGAGAAGCCTGAAGGTGTAAAGAACTGGTGGTGGGTAGTTTCTCTCTCCCTTGGAGAATTGAACGATGGCATCCTCGGGTCTGACCCACTCGATCGCCACAATCTCTGAACCATCTCCTTCGCAGCGTATTTCGTCGAAGTAACCATCCTGAAGGTAGAAGTAGCTGGTGTCAAAGATACCCTTGTCGAACGGTGGAGTCTGTCTCCTCCCTGCGAAACGTAACCTGCTTACGAGGGTCTCTGTCTTCACGATATCCTCAACTTGATCCTTCCACGAGCCCTCCCGAGTCTGGCTCGTCCTGCGGTTCCCAAGAATGATCCCCGTCTCCTCGAATATCTCTTGGAGTGCAGTGTCGACGACGTAATCCTCCTCACCCGTCCAGTTGGAGATAGGTACCTCTAACTTCCCCCCGGGAAATACCCAAGCGTTGGGGAAATAGCTTACTTTGGGGCTTCGTTTGCAGATCAGAACCTCACCCCTTGAGTTCTGCAGAACGGTGGTTACGGACTGAATGTTCACAGCCAGTGTGAGATTCCCTGAAGATAAATATACGCTTGTCAGCTACCGAGGATCTTCTTGCCAAGGGCAGAGCTGATCAGGTCGACTGCAAGCTTCGCGGTCTTGTTCCTGACGTCAAGCGTGGGGTTGACCTCAACCATCTCAAGGGATGACAGGACACCACTTTCGTGGATGATCTCCATCAGGAGATGCCCCTCACGATATGTCAATCCCCCATTCACTCGCGTACCAGTCCCAGGTGCCTCTTCGGGATCCAAGGCATCGATGTCGAAGGACACATGCAGGTGATCGACGCCCATGGTAGCGATCCTCAATGCCTCGGTTGCTACCTTAGCCATCCCCATCTCATCGATCATCCTCATGGTAAACACTGTGACACCGGATGACCTCAAGCTCTCTGCCTCCTCCCTGTCCAGATCCCTCGCGGCTATGAGCACGGCATTCTCCTCTCTCACAGTGGGAGATGGACCTATCCCCAAGAGTCGCTCGTCACCACGTCCCGTCAGTACTGCGAAGGGCATACCATGGATGTTCCCTGTAGGAGTCGTAAGAGGTGTGTTGAAGTCACCATGGGCATCGACCCAGATGATCCCCACCTTTTGCTTCCCAGCCGCCTTGACCCCTGCAAGTGTCCCGATTGAGATCGAGTGATCACCCCCGAGGATCAGAGGGAACTGATTCCTATCGACGATGTACTTGACCTCCTGTTTGAGGTGAAGACAGGTGTCCATGATCTCGGAAAGAAAACGAAGCTTATCACTGCTCTCCTCCTTCAGATCCTCGTCTATATCATGGCAGTGAAGATTCCCGTAGTCTATGACATCATATCCAAGTCTCGCAATCTTCTCGGAGAGCTCTGCAACCCTCATGGCGGATGGCCCCATGTCCACACCTCTCCGCGAAGCCCCTAGATCCTGGGGGACACCAATAATCGCGATCTCACTGAATTCTACCATAAGTTCCAATAATCCCGAGAGTTATGAAATTTCCGAATGAATTGCACCCCGTACCTCTCCACCATCAAAGACTGAGCCAGGAGGTACCGGAGATGTGACGATCGATCCCGCCTTGATCACACAGTTGTCACCTACTTCAGCTCTGATCTCTACATTCTCTCCTATCGTACAGGATCTCCCAATCGAATTGAAAATCTTCGCACCGGAGTGGATCTCAGTCTTTTCATTGATCCGCAGATCACGTTGGAGCTCGTTTTGCACGATCACCGAGTCTCCGATTCGGACGTTTGACTCCAGCACCAGCTTGAACTCGTCCGATCTCAGCTTACAGCCCTTTGCGATTACCACACCCTCCTTGACATAGACGTTTCCCTCTATTATGACACCCTCTGCGATCTCGGTGTTGTTGCAGATGTGCGGGAACTTACAGTAATCAATCATTATTTACTACATCATGCCTGTTCAGTATAAAGGTGTGGATTACCTCAATTGACCAAAAGAAATTGTCAAATACCCGGCAGGTCGAATGAATCTATGAACAACATCACAGGGTACCACAAGAGTGCCCACTTCAAAGTCGGGGACATCGTGGTCTACTTCAGGATGCAGCCACCCCGTGACTTTGCCCATTGCCACCACATCGATGACCTCCACTGTTCAAAAGCTTCATCGCTTACTCCTGAATACTGCAAGACAGTGGAGAATTGCCCCCTATTGGAATGGAAGGACAGGCTCTTCCGGGAATTGGGAATACATGGACCGACTCTCCTCGAGCTTGACAAGAAGCTCCGTGGTAAGTAAGCCACTAGACCGGAATGCATCAGGGACTTTGCCAGCAGTCGCCACAGTTCCGAAGCATTATTGAAATGACATAAGAGATATGGCTGAGAATGAAGATATACACGAAGAAGGGAGATAAGGGAAAAACCTCGATCATTGGAGGAGAGAGGGTTGACAAGGATGATCTGAGAGTTGAGAGCTATGGCAATGTGGACGAGCTTAACAGTGTTCTAGGACTTCTGACATCCATGACAGATGTCCACAAGGACAAACTACAACTCATACAGTCCACACTCTTCGAGATCGGATCGGAATTGGCATCCGTCGAGTACAGGAACGTCGTGAAGACCGAGGACGTCGAGGAACTAGAGAAATGGATAGATGAGATGAGCTTGAAGCTAATACCTCTGAGAAGCTTTATCCTTCCAGGAGGTTCGCAGGCAAGTTCAGTGGCTCACATTGCAAGGACAGTTGCACGGAGGACAGAGCGGTCTGTCGTGAGGTTAATGAAGACCACCGAGATCCCGGAGGAAATCGTCGCCTACGTCAACAGACTCTCTGACTACCTCTTCGTTCTAGCTCGATTCATCAACCAATCACAGGGTGTGCCCGACGTCGAGTGGAAGAGCAGATCCTGAAAACAACCAGAACTTCTGTTCACGACGGATTAAATTATGGACAAGAGGTTTAGTCAAGGAGGTAGCTCAGAGAATCGGGTGGAAGGTGGAACCTGTAACCATTGACATGTCCACGCTTAGCAATTGAAGACTTGGCAGATGAGATCTGGGAGAACGCTCGTCTCACCCAGCTGTGAAGATTCTCATCATCAGCATGCGCCTCATCAAAATCTCGGAAGTACTCACAGCACTTCCTCGCAAATGAGGTGAGGTTTTCGAGTTCCGTGAAAAAAGCACCCGTGCCCTTCAGGGTATGAAACACCCTGAACACATCATCATACGCCATCTTTCTCAGATGGTTGTCTTTTGAACTACGGAGAATACGCAGAGCGTTAGAGTACGTCTCGAGCATCTCGGAGTACTCCTCCATAAATAGCTCCATCAGTTCCTCTTGGCTGTATCCTTCAATCTCACTAGCCACTTATTCCACCTTTGATGTAACGAAGAAGTTCACCTTATTAAAATTAATTATTCGCAGATTTCACAAATTTCCCCATCAACTCATCCACCATATTATGTACGATAAAGTGGAAATCAGAACCACCCGTTTTCACCTCCTCCCTGAATGACTGGTACACCTCGTCGATGACCTGCACCTGCCAACTCTCAATGTTCTGCTTCAGGAAGAATATACCCTTGACCTTGCCAACGCCCTCTATCCTCTCAAAATAGCAACGCACAGTCACTCGCTCGTAGGTCAGTGGGAGCGTGTATCCCGAGCTCTCGAAATCGTCCTCGAATAGGTCAGGAAAAGACTCAAATACCTTTTTCGCAACAACTTCAGCATCAAAAGGTGCAATACCAGGATACTTGCACTCGATCTCCAAAGAGCCATCATCACCATACATCGCCACAACGACTGACCACGGGTCACCATCGTAGTTCGGATGTGTGCTCATAAAGTAGCTCCTCGCCTGATCCAATTGTCCGAGAAGGTAGTCCCGCTTCCATGGTTTCTTGATGAAACCGAAGATCTCGGCATTCTCCACAAAACGCTCGGTCGTACCGAGATCCCCGAACGCAGTTATAACCAGTCGAACGATCATCGGGTCGATGGAGCGGACGTTCTTCAACCACTCCAGACCGTCCATCTGTGGCATGTCGAAATCTGCGAAGACGATGTGAATACCACCTTGTTTGATCCTCTCTAAAGCGTGCAGAGGATCTTGCTCGAAGTAGAAGTTGTACTCATCTTGCGCAGCTCGGAGATCCAGTTTGAGAAGATCAAGGATCTTCTGATTATCATCCACGAAGAGTACTCCAAGCTTGAAGATTTCGTCGTTAATTGCCATCGCATTCTTAGGAAGATTTCTTCAAAATAAGTAGTTTCCCATCACAAAATGGACTACACGACAAGTTTATCATACTTTGTTTAGATAAATCTATTGTCGGTAAAATTTAGCCTACACATCTCAATCACTTAACTCAGATAGATGTAAATCAGGTACCCGCGGTGAAGAAGAAGGAGGACTAGAATAACTGTCCACCCTTTATTCAGCTCCCTGAATCCCTGTATCAGCTCGCTGATATCGTGGTCACGCGAGGTGGTAATTCTCTTGAAATTGTCCACAGGAAGGAAAAAGAAAACACCCATCAATAGCCACAAAAGACCACCGATCAGTAGACCATTACTGTAACCAGATATCAGAATAGGAGATAGGGCGACTATCCCTGCAAACATCAACAGTATGGCCAAGACCTTCATCCGTGAAGCCATCCGAGCTATGACAGTCTCCTCCTCGGGACCAAACTCGTACTCGCTTATCACAGGATAAAATTCGTCCTCTCTCGTCTCGGGAATACGCTCGTTGTCTGTCGGATCAATCTTATCCCCACTCAACTCAAAACACCTCCGACAAGAAAAGCCCCAGATCCATCACCAGACTCAGAACAACCAAGAAGATCGCTATCAGGAATCCCATGCTCATTTCCTCGATACCAGTCATCAACTCCGCTATGTCATTGCCCTCAGTATCGTGGATACGTCTTAAATTATCACTCGGCCGGAGAAAGATCCACCCTGCACCAATCTGGATCACAGCCTGAACCAAGCGAAAACTCAGTACAATCAGGTCATCACGGTCATCGATGACAGTGAAAATCGCTTTGAGAAGACCCCCCAGACTCATGAGCACAGCAATTGCCAGCGCCTTTAGACCAACAGCCTTGATCACAAGCGAGTCCTCAGTGTCAAATTCATACACCATAGTATCGCTGTTATATCCCCTCCTTATAGAAATTTCCTACCACTTGTGATCACCAGAACCAAAATCCACTAAATTGTGAACGGACACACAAGAATCCAACACCTTTCTGGGAGGAACAAGACGTATCAAAGCTATGATATAAATAGAAGAGATTACCAGTAAGGTTGTCAAGAAGTGTCCCACGACTCTTCAAGATACAAAGCGCCTTGGAGCAGTTGGTTTAGCTCGCTGGGCTCATAAAGGTAAACACCTTGCGAAACCCAGAGGTCGAGTGGTTCGAATCCCTCAGGCGCTATTTTCAATACCACCCAAGTAATGTCTTACAGAGTCCCTCAGGTATGAATACCACGTTGATTTTTGTCTGTTAAGTGCAATAATGTCACTAAGCGATCGAGATTACAATCTACTTGTTCACCTATTCATAGTGATATACTGAAGAAAGTTCGTACACCAACCTGCCACTGCAAACCATCTTTACTCAGAGACGGAGGTTTAATTAGGATCGTTCCTATCTGAAATAGTATGAAGATCCTACTGACCAATGACGATGGAGTTGACTCACCTGCCCTTGTACCTACAATTCGATCGATTAATTCGCTCGGATGGGATGTCGATGTGATAGTCCCCGAGGCTCAGCGTAGCGGTTTCTCGAAGGCTACGACCAGACGCGGTGAGCTACGGATCGAGGAGATTGAGAGGGGCGGTTACCCTGTCACGATCCTACATGGCGCGACTCCTGCAGACTGCAGCAACTACGGGATATTCAGAGGAAGGAGACCTGATTTAGTGATTTCAGGGGCGAATGTTGGAAGCAATTTGGACATCGGTCACTACTTCTCCTCAGGGACGATCGGGGCGTCAATCGAGTCAATTCTCTTGGGAGTCCCATCTGTGGCAGTCAGCCTGTGTTACACCACAGAGGCTTTGATGGAGGAGAATTTTACGAGGGCGTTGTCACCATTTCCTGACCTTCTTGCAACGATTGGTGAGGGATTTCCAAAAGGGATCATGGGCCTCTCAGTGAACTACCCCTTGACTCCGACTCGGGGGGGCTACTATGCTAGCCGTCTAGGAGATCTAAAGATCGCTCAACTGTTCGAAGAGCATGGAGGCATAGTCAGTCTTCGTCGACAGAAGTGGAGCTATACCCCTGATGAGTGTGAGCATGGTACAGATCGTTGGGCTATCTCTCAGGGAGTGGCGAGCATCATCGCACTTGATGAACGGGCCCTACCTGTGGAAAACGGGAGAATTGCCGCTGTTTTCGACAGATTGAATTTCGTGGAACTCTAATTATGTTCTCTCGACTCTATATTCACAAGTGATTTTCGTCCAGTATGTATTTCGTCGGATAGATGTCGTCAAACTAGGGATTGAGTGTTACTCTAGCGGGATACACCAACACCTAATTAGCATTTATGCAAAAATCAGCAGATGATGGCTGAACGGGTTCATACTTTCCTCCTCGTTATTATTGTCCTACCTCATCGATTATGGAGAGTCCGTCCCTCCATCCCACCAGTGACCTCTATTATATCTCCAGAGGTGTGTCCTGCGAGCTTCGAGGTGAGGAACAGAGTAGCATTGGCCACATCTTCAGGGGTAGCAATCTTCCGTAGTGCCATAGTGGAGAGTACACGATTGACCATCTTAGTATCCGCTAGTGCACCCTCAGCCATGGGTGTTCGCACCCACCCTGGGGCTACGGCATTGACTCTCCCCATAGGGTGTATCCGCACGATCTCGTTCTTGGCGGACTTTGTCATCCCGTACATCAAAGCCGACTTCGCCGACGAGTAGTCTGCGTGGTGCTCCTCACCAAATATACCTGCGGTCGAACCTATGTAGACGATTGAGGGAGTGGAGACGTTGTCGACGTTCTCCCTGAGTTGCTTGAGGTACTCTCTGGTGAAGAGAAATGCACCAGTAAGATCCACTCCGATCGTTCGGTTCCACTGCTCGAGGGTCATATCTGCAATAGGGACTGCGTCCTCAACCCATATTCCATGGTTGATGACGATGTGCTCAATTGCCCCGAATTTCTCGACTGCAGACTGGACGGCGCTTCTCACAGCGTCCTCCGACAGAACATCTGCCTGTACGAGGTGCAGGCGTTCTGACTTGACGAGTTCCCTTGGATCGGTGTTATAGTGTGCAGTCACACGGGCTCCCTCGGCGAGGTATAGCTCAACCATGGCCAACCCAATTCCTCCTGAAGCTCCCGTGATAAAGACGTGTGTATCTCTCAGCCCTGTTTCCATGATTGATTGACAAAGAGTATACAAATAAAATTTGGTAAAGGGATGATTCCGTCAGTTACTCTTCCTCTTCAACGACTTCCATGGGTTCGAGAGACTTCCTGTACCCCTCACCGAAGTATGTCCTTGCAGCCCACACACCATACAGGATCATGAGGAAATAGTAGGGGATAGGGTAGTATGACCTTTCCTCAGGAACCTCCACAGAGAGGAAAGAGGCAAGGATAATAATTACCTGCACGATGGAGTAACCGACGATTTTCAGGGCGCTCTCAACCTGATCGGTCTCTTCGTTGTTAAACCTCCAGAGGTACTTCAGAATGTAGAGGCTAGGGATGGAGATGATCAGGGTGATATACAGAGGAAGTATCCTCATGTGAGATGGGGTGGTAGCTGTGTATGGTGTGATGTAGATGATCGTAAGGTAAGGGAAGTACAGGATGTACTCGAGGTCGATGGCGTGGCCACTGGAGAGACTGATCGAGGGAATGAACAGTAGCACGAAGGCACTGATGTAGGTCATGATTTCCTTGATTTCCACCTCTAGCTCCCTCCTGCGCTGTGGTTGATGGTAGTAGTCATCACAGAGGTCTCACCTGAGTCAAAGGTCAACGTGACAACGACTTCGAGTGTTTGATCTACGTTAGGAACGGAGGTCGAATCAAAGATGACACTACCTCCGAAGGTCTGTACACCGATCACCGCACCGAGATTGTTGTACACAGTATGGGATATTGGGTCATTGCTACCGTCAACGAAGGCCTCTGTGACAATGGACCTCATTCTTCCGCCGGGCATACCCGAGTCGTAGAATGAGATGACAACTTGGTAGAACACCGTAGAAACTGTAACGCCGTCTATAGTCTGGACAGAACGGTTGGCAATACTATTGGTCCCGACGCTGATCAGTCCTGGGGCGTATCCCTTGTCGTTCTGGTAGAATACACCAGGCGCAATAGTAGCAGGAATGAGGATAAGAACCACCAGAACCACCATGCTCACATAGATCTTACCCTTGGGTGTATGTAGGGTATTGATGAGATGGGTCTTTAGCACCCTGAACCTTTCTCTGGATATCTCGAAATACTCCTCCTTCCCCTCATCCTCGTCATCCTTGGAGAAGATGATGTGAAGCATCACCCCCCCTGCGATGAAGAGAACAAGTATCCTAAAGAAGTTATTGTACTGGATTGCCAAGCTGAAGTGACCCAAGAACGGAACCTTGAAGAGGATCTTCCCCACGACAGAGTCCTCACTGATGAAGGACCTGTACTCTCCATAAGGATCGGGTTCGTAATTGGAGATGTAGTTGTCCCCCTTGACGGTGAAATAGCGTTTACCGTTGACTTCTTCGATGTTGATCACACGGTGGATGATAAGACCACCACCGGTCGCAGGCTTGTACACGATCACGTCACCGATACGGTAGTCCTCTGGTGACATCCGCTGCAGGGCGAAGATATCGCCTTGGAGATACGTCGGGTGCATAGAGTTCGGGTCCCTATTATCGATGACGACCATCTTTACGGGAGAGATGTCGGTCACCGCTCCTAGAACGAAGAAGATCGCAATGAGGATCATAAATGCGACAAAGACGCTGTCGATAATGTCTTTCTTAATTCTCACTACTCAAATCCCCGTATATTTAATATTAAGTTTGGTGGTCTGACGCGAATCAGATGCAAAGAGATAGTCACAATATAAGATATAGAGATGGTCCATACTGGAAGAGATACAAATTGTGATATTAGAGCACCTGAATCAGGAGAAAAACTTCTGCAGTGAATTATCCCACAGATCAATGGTTATATTGGGCGGCGACGACAGGAGGCCTGTGAGAACCTACAAAATCGTAGGAATAGATACTGGCGGGACATTCGTCGATTTCGTGGCTGTCAATCCTGAGGGTAGGTTTGAGGTCTTCAAGATACCGTCGACTCCATTGGAGCCGTCACAGGCGGTTGTGAAGGGGATAGACCGTCTCGGGGGGAAGATCAACGAGGTCATTCACGGAACAACAGTAGCCACCAACGCCGTCCTCGAGCGGAAAGGAGCGCGAGTCGCTCTGGTAACCACCAAGGGTTTCAAGGATGTGATTGAGATCGGGAGGCAGAACAGGTCGGACATCTATGAGCTCGTACCCTCCCGTCCTGAGCCACTAGTCCCGGGGCCGTACAGGATAGAGGTAGAGGAGCGGGTTCTGGCTGACGCTTCAGTTGAGATACCTCTCGACCAGAGAGAGATCGATCGGATGGAACTTCCAGAGGGCACCGAGTCCATCGCAGTCTGCTTCCTGTTCAGTTTTTTCAACCCCAGACACGAGCTGGAGGTGAGGGAGATACTGGAGCACAGGTATCCTGGAATCTCCATATCCACCTCATACGAAGTACTTCCCGAGTACCGCGAGTATGAGAGGTTCTCGACCACGGTCATGGATGCATATGTCAAACCTCTGATGGGACGCTACCTCTCGAACCTCGTCTCCAGTATGGAGGGGAGGACGGAGCTGCTAGCAGTCATGAAGTCCTCGGGGGGTCTTGCTACCCCGGACGGATTGCTGAGAAAGCCAGTGGAGACTCTCGTGTCAGGACTGGCGGGAGGTATACTTGCTGCGCAGATGACGGCGGAGGTCACGGGTATCGAAAACATCATCTCCGTGGACATCGGAGGGACCTCCACAGATGTTGCCCAGATCTCGGGGGGAAGAGCGGTTACCCACAGAAGCATGGAGATCGGGGGTCTGCCCATAGGTGTCGAGTCGGTCGATGTGAAGACGATCGGTGCAGGTGGTGGTTCTATCGCTCGAGTTAAAGCAGGACTTCTGAGGGTGGGGCCAGAGAGTGCAGCGGGTAGACCTGGCCCCGCTGCTTACGACATGGGAGGGCAGGAGGCAACTGTTACTGACGCCAACCTTGCATATGGAATACTCGGGACGAGCCTTGCTGGAGGTATCCTGACTATGAGTAAGGAGAGAGCGATGGAGGCCCTGCGAAGGGTAGGGGAGCAGTTGGGCACGGGCGTGAAAGAGACCATAGTAGGTATCAGGAGGGTGTTCCACGAGAACATCGCCGCTGCCCTGCGCAATGTCTCCACAGACAGGGGTGTTGATCCGAGGAAACATGCCCTCGTCGCATTCGGAGGAGCGGGCCCTCTCCACGCAGCTGAACTCGCTGAGCTCCTAGGGATTACAACAGTGATCATCCCACCGTTCCCTGGAACGTGGTCGGCTGTCGGACTACTCTCCGCGGACTATAGGTACGATGTCAGCAGGGGAATTGTGAAGGAACTCGCTGAAGTTCGTGTCGGGGATGTCGAGGAGATTCTCGATAAGCTCGAAGCAGAGGCAAGAAGACAGGTAGAGGACGACGGTATAGTTGGGGAGGTCTTCCTGCACATGCTCATGGATGTGAGATTCAAGGGACAGTCCTACGAGATCACTGTGCCGTGGGACAGCGACCTTAACCTCCTGAAGAAGTCGTTCCTTGACAGACACAGGGAGATGTACGGATTCGCAGCGGAAAATGAGCCCATGGAGTTGGTGACGGCAAGGGTGGTCCTTGAGGTCCCCCACAAGACACCGAGGATGACCGAGATTGAGGACGTGGAGCCTGACCCCTACACCCACCGGCAGGTACAGGGTGTCGGAAGTGTACCTGTCTACACCAGAGACTGCATCGGGTTATCTACCCTACAGGGACCTCTGGTCATCGACCAGCTCGATACCACGACGTGGGTACCGCAGGGATGGAAGGCCAAGCAGAACCCACAGGGCTTCCTCACTCTGGAGGTGTTGAAATGAGTGACCCCATACTCGTGACAGTCCTACAGAATAGGCTGGAGAACATTGCGGAGCAGATGAGTGTTGTTCTTAGGAAGTCTTCGTATTCCCCCAATATCAAGGAGAGAGCGGATTTCTCCTGCGCCATATTCGACGACAAGGCACGGCTCATCGCACAAGCAGAGGCCATACCTGTACACTTAGGGAGCATGGGTTTCGTAGCCAAACCCATCCTCGAGAAGTATCGTGGCAGGTGGAGAGAGGGAGATGCCATTATCGTCAACTCACCCCGAGCAGAGTTCGGGGGTACACACCTCCCAGATATCACACTACTCTCACCGGTGTTTGCTGACGGGAAACTGAGGTACATCGTCGCTAACAGGGCCCACCATGCAGATGTCGGAGGGATGGTCCCAGGTTCACTCCCTCCCGATTCCACCGAGATATACCAAGAGGGCCTGATCATTCCACCGATCCGGCTCTACTCTCAGGGAGAGGAGAACTCCGATATCATGAATCTCATCCTCGAGAATGTCCGTACACCTGACGAGAGGAGAGGTGATCTGCGGGCGCAGTACTCCTCACTCCTTCTAGGAGTACAAAGATTGAGCGCTCTTCTGAGCGAGGAGGACTGGGACTTTACTACCTTGCAAGACGAGCTCTTGAGGAAATCAGAAGCAGGGACGAGGGAGAAACTCTCTTCTCTTCCCGAGGGTACGGCTAGTTTCACGGATTATCTGGATTCAGATGGGGTGACTGAGGAGCCTGTAAAGATTGAATGCAATGTGACAATCAGGGGAGGTGGAATCACCTTTGATTTCACGGGTACAGATACTCAGAGGATCGGAAATGTCAATGCTCCGCTCTCTATAACCACAGCTGCATGCGCGTACGTCCTACGACTAATGACGGGAAGAGATGTCCCGACGAACGAGGGCTGTTTCAGACCTATGACGATCATTGCTGAGCAAGGTACTGTTGTGAACCCCTCGCCCTCTGCAGCTACGTCTAGCGCGAATACCGAGACTAGTTCCCGAATTGTTGACGTGGTCATGGGTGCTGTTGGAAACATCATGACCTTCCCCGCTGCATCGCAGGGTACCATGAACAACGTCATCCTTGGTGGCCTTGATAGCAGGTGGACACTATACGAGACCATTGGGGGTGGTACAGGAGCCATGCAGGGAAGAAAAGGAACATCAGCCATACACTCCCATATGACCAATACCCTAAACACACCTGTGGAAGCACTGGAGTTGGCCTTTCCATTGATAGTGAGGGAGTATTCCATCCGCCCAGACTCAGGAGGGAAAGGGAAGTTTGATGGTGGCGACGGGATCGTACGGGAACTGGAGTTCCGTGAGAGAACGAGGATCTCACTGCAGACGGAACGAAGAACTCTATGTCCATGGGGAGTGGATGGAGGAGGAAATGCTCTTCCCGGGAAGAACCTCATCGTCAGCAGTGGGATCGTATCCGAAATCGGGGGGCGTCAGTCTGTGATCGCCAAAGCAGGAGACCGTCTTAGAATCGAGACTCCAGGCGGGGGAGCCTGTGGTTCAAATACACGATAAAAGATCAATTCCTTTATTAGGTCGGGCTACACAGGGCGGTATAACATTGAGAGAATTGCATAATGATTCCCGTAGATGAGTTTCTCCACTATCCACCAGACAACCAGAATCCGGATGTGATCATCGTTTGCTCAGTATCAACTGAGAGGCAAGATGAGCTGAAGGAGATCCTGCTTACCGCAGGGTACGGAGTCTGCGGGCCATTTCAAAGCTACCTTGACATCTTTGAGATATTGGGACGGACGGATATCTCGGCAATCATCTTCGACACGAGGGACAACTACAGTAACTCTTTCAAGTTCCTCAATGGAATGATCCGCTACCCAGAGTACCCCCTCCTAATTATCGGACCGATTGATCATACTATTAACAGCAAACTCGACAGACTGTCAAACAAGGTAGCAGAACTGAACTTTCCGCTGCTGTCAAGGGATGTTATCCGGAAGATCAATCTCGTCACTGGCAGAACTACTGGGTTCTCTCAACTGGTAACCTTCCTCAACGAGATATTTGAGAACATCATCAAAATATGCCCAAGGGACAAGGTACCCGAGATCCGAAAGATTCTAGTCTATCACGTCGAACAGCTCGCTCAGGGAAGTGACTTCTTCGATATCGACTCGGAGAATGCCATCTTCCTCAGCACAAGCCAAGTTGTTGATGACGACGAGATGATCAAGGTATGCCAGAGGGTGATACGTGACATAATCGAGGACATCAACTATCAATTAAACTCGGATGAGGAGTGGGGTAAGAGCATGGTGCACGACGCCATCTACCAAGCGTATTACAAGTTCAAGGGCACGGAGGGTCCTGTCAGGGATCTGTTGGAAACCCTCGAGCTCGATGACATTAATTTTTACAACAGGATCATCAACTTTGTGGGTTCCAAGACCAACATTACTTGCAACATCGCACATTTCGTACTTGAAGACATCGGACCAGTCGTAGATATTATCCTCAGGGAGGAAATGGAGTTCTCTGAGGTCTTCACCCCGATGGCTGCGAGCCAGATTATTTCCCTCATGGGACAGGGGGAGAACTACCATGAGGGGTTGTACGGCCCAATTCCAAGCATGGTAAATCCCGGTGCGATGATACTCATCTACAGCAGGATGATACCTGATGAAACCATGGAGGACATCAGGCTCCATGGAAAAACTCTCTCTGTTCTAGCACTGGCATTCAAGAAGGAGATGATGAACATACTCCCCTCGCGATCCGTTCTCAACAGCATCTTCACACCGTTCATAGAAATTGAATCTAGACAGGATGTCTCCTCCAAGATCATGGAAGAAATATGCCACAAGTTCACAGCACTCTTCGAAAACAAGCACTAATTTTTATTTGAGATAACACATCAGAATTCGGAGAAGGAGATGTGGCTTTCGTTGATCCAACGAGGAAAGTCCAGACACTTTGGAGGAGCCGGTATGGACGCAAGTCCATCGAGGGAGACCTCGGCTCTGTCAACAGAAACGATACTTCCGAAAGGATGCTGAAACGAGACAACACCGGTTGTGCAATCGCAAGCAGGGATCGATGACACCTCCAAGAGATCTCGGGTAGCGAGCGTAGACAAATGCCACATCGGAACTGCAGAACGTGCGTCCGAAACAAAATCTGGCTTACTCCTTCACCACCAACTTCACGAGGTAGAACCATGAGACGATTAATGACGATTTTCGCACATCAGGATGATGAGACCTTCTCAGCAGGAGGGATCTTAGCCAAGTACGCGCAGATTGGTGAGTCCTGTGCTGTGACCGTGACCTCTGACGAGGCGAGGAGAAATGAGTTCAAGGACGCCTGTGAGATCCTTGGGTGCAGGGGTATTATCCTTGAGAACAGGAATGTGGACAACAGTAATGAACTGTCTATAAAGAAGCAGATCGTAGATGTCATCCGGGACTTCAAACCTGACATAGTTGTCACACACATCGACTTCGACTACCACCACGAGCATAAGAAGGTTCGAGAACTAGTTGAGGAGGCAGTGGAGTGGGTCAGTCACACCACCTCCGACAATGTCGCTCATCAAGTATCAGCACTCTGGGCAGCAGAGACGACAGTTCTGATCCCAGTACCCCAAATCTACATTGACATCTCAGAGCATAATGACTGTCGTCTCAAGGCTATTGAGGTCTATGAGTCTCAGTCGCACAAAGGGGGTGACGGTTTTTACTCTCGGTTCCACTCCACAAGGACGAGATTACGTGGGATTCAGGCAGAAGTTGAGCACGCAGAAGCATTCGTACGTGTCCCGATAACAACAGCAGGTTCCTTCAAACCCACAAAACATTTCTCCGAGTTCCCCGACAACTAGGATGGTGAACTTAGACAGACGGGTTCTGTATAAGTCCTTACATAATATTTCCGTGCGAGAGGAATTGGGATTAGTCGTCGAGGTTGTGGAGAGACCCTATCCGGCTAAGTCTGCTCCGTAGATCACTCAACAGGTCGGTCTCGTCCTCTCCCTCATCTTCATCCTCATCCTTAGACATCATCCCCAGACCCTGTCTTAGCATGGTTACAATACGCTGAGCGTTCTCGAGCATCGGACCAGAAATATCGTTAACGAGGATCGATATGGCATACTCGTCCGTCAGTCGGGCGAAGTAGATCTCTAAGTCGGCTACCTGTAGGTGCCCGAGTCCCCTGTATTCAACGTCTCCAATGTCTTGAAAGAACTGCTTAGGGTTGAGTTGTGAGACGACCATCCTGACGATATCGATTTTTTCCTTCTCCATTTCGTTCTTTGCCACTGCCAATGGGGTATTTCCATCAAGTCCCATAACCGCTATAGCAATGATCTCTGGAGTCTCGGCCATCCTCTTGGAAACCTGTTCTGAGAGCTTGTCGACCACATGTGTTGACAGATCTGAGAGATCAGGCACCTCCTCGAAAATCACACTCTCTTCCTCGGTTGAAACCGGAGGAGGTGAGGATGGTTTCTCTTCAATCGGTGTTTCAGTCTTGAATGTCGCGGTCGGGATATGTTTTGGGGGAGAAGCAAGTGAGGGTTGTACAGGTACCTCCTCTACTTTTGGTGGTTCAACCTTGGGTGCACTATCCTTTGTCGTTACCGGTGTGGGTGCACTGTCCTTTTTCCTCTTCTCAGCAGCCTCAACAGTCTTATCAATAGAGGCCAAGAGTTCGTCCATCTCCTTCTCTAAACTCTCACCAAATGATTCGTTAATATCAGTAGTGCTCTTTGGAACAGGAGTGGATCTGATTTTTGGAACAGAGTTATCCGACTTCTTGACCTGTGGAACTTTGATACTAGGGATGGTTGACCTGATCTTGGGGACACCACCCGAAGTGGGGGTCGGTTGAGGTTTGCTAATCTTAGGAACCGTCGAGTTTCCCTGCTGTGGTCTTCCAGGAGCCTTTTCAGGGGGTCGCGTCGGGGTTGCATTGGGATCATAGTTATCCATATTTTCCCAAAGAATCCTCTTGACAGCTTTCTGGATATTAGAGGAATATATGGAGGTTGCAAACCCAGTGAACTTTATCCCTGCAATCTTGTCAGCCTGCTTGAACAGCCGTGATGCTTGGAAGAAGTACTTTCGGAGTTTCCCAACCTCTGCAGGGTCGAACTTGTGGAAGAGCACATAAACTTTGGGTCGTGGGTTGACATTGATGAGGATGTTCATGATGTCCATGAAGTACTCGTAAGCTTCTTGGATCCGCTCATGATCCTGAATGTCAACGACAAATATCACAGCCTTGGTGATGTTGAAGATCTCAGGTTTACTGAGGTAAGTCTCACGGTAGGACTGCTGACCTCCGAGATCCCAAACAGAAATATCCATATCGAGGAATGAATGGATATTTCGATCTATTCCTCTTGTGGCCTTTGAGTCCACTGAATCTTCTATGTTGAGATCGGCGATAGTGTATTTGTAAATCGTGGTCTTCCCGGCAGAATCCAGACCAGCAAATATCAGCTTAGGCATCGATGAGACAGAGGACACTATTTAGCAGTGTTTTTTCGGAGTTAAAAACAAGTTGGTTTGGAATTGAAAAATTCTTTACAACTCGAATGTTCGTGTAACTTTGTTATCGGATTTCTCGTTCTTGATCTCTGAGTTAACCTCCTGAATGCCGGACAGCAAAGTGTCAAGTTTTTCGGAGTTGAATGTTCGTCTGTATCCAGCGAGAAGATCCTCACTTAGAACGTAGATCCCCTTCTTCTTCATCGACGTTCCATTTTCTGAGACGGGAAAGATCTCTAGTCCGAGTTTGGCCTTAAACTTCTTCGTTGCAGGCATCTTCACAATAAGAATTCCATCCTCTACCTTCATCTTTTCCCAGTCATCTGCAGTATCAAGGAACTCTCTGAGCTGATTTACTTTTTCACCATCCATAGGTCACGAATCTTTTTAGGGTATAAAAATCCCTATTCTGGGTTAAGGACTTCGTCCAACGTCAACCCTCGTTCTGTGAGGTATGCGCGTATCTTCCGAGTGGCCTTGGAGTGGCAGAATGGATCATGAGTGAGAAAAGTCGTGAGCATCAGAGGAATGGCGTGGTACTTCGTCAAGACCTCCACACTTCTCTCCACTGTTATGCCCCCAGACGCGAGAATTGGGAGGTCATCAAAGTGGGGGTATTCCTCACGGAAGGTCTTGAGATGATCAATAAGGACGGGATATATGGCTACTCCACTTTTCCCACCTACTTTCTGGGGATTACCGAGTCGGGCATCCGTGACAGGTAGAGTATTTATCATGGACACGCCTAAAATACAACCCCTTACCTCCCTGACAAGGGAAAGATTTTCTTCGGGAGAGTACTCAGGGCTGAGTTTCAGCAACAGCGGACGGGTAGTGGACTTACTTATCTCCCGTATGATCCCAACTGCTTCCTCGATATCCATGATTCCAGTGCTGACATTGGGGCAGGAGAAATTGAGCTCGAACATGTCAACCCATGAGTTGTGCTCATCGAGTAGAGTCCTCCACTCATCCACAGTATCAGCCTTGATGCTAAGGATCACGGGAGACTGTAGCTTTCTTCTTTGCCCGTAGTCCCTCCACCATTTGCTCCCCTTGTTTGGTAATCCCATGGAGTTGATGAGGAAATCATCACCACGAACCAGTCGGGGGTAGGGGTTACCCTGCTTGGGAAGTGGAGTGACGGTCTTGACAACGATCGGAGCTGCGTGGAATCTCCGCATAGTCTTGTGCTTGCTTGGAGTATCAACCCATCCACTGGGGATTCCGACAGGGTATGGAAATTCAAGACCACCCATCCTAAATGGCAACTGTCTCCCCATGGTCAGGAATGAGAGAATAGCCATCGTAGGACCACCGAGTGACTCTACAAGTCTGTCAGGAAGGTGTGAGATGATGTGCTTGTAGACGAATCTGTACATTACAGTTCCTCTTTGAGCAGAGCATTTCTCCCCTCTCTCCACTTCTTGAGGTCGCTGGGATCACTGGGGTACTGCTCATAATAAGTTCCAATCTCCTTTACATCGTCCACCATTCTCTTCAGGGTCCAAAGTAGTCCGTACTTGGGGAAGCATTTGATTACTTTGCCCAGCATGCTCCACAAGCTGATGGCATTCTCCTCACCATCGTAGATGTCCTTAAGTTCGTTCTCGGTTATGATCCCTCGCTTGATAATAAACTGCAGACCGTCAGGGGAAAGCTTGCGAAGGTACCTCAGGGCCACGTAGCTCATCGAATTTCTGACCCCATATAACTCCATGACTTGGACGTTGTACGCCCACAGACCCTCCCGTGAGACATCGTTACGGTCGATACTCTCAGAGGCAACTTTTCCAGCAAAATATCCTGTGACGAGGGCGGGACCGTGACCCTCGGCAGTTGTAGGATCGACCATGCATCCTGCGTCCCCTACGACCATCCCCCCGTTGAAGGTTAGACAGTCGAAGGGGGGGCGGACTGGGATCTGTCCTCCTCCTGTTTTGAGAACCTCATACTCGTCCCTTTTGTAGTGATCATCAAGAGCCTCCCTGTAGATTTGCTTCATTGACTTGTCATACAGGTGACTCTCGCTCTTCAGCCATCCGGTTCCGAGGTTTAGGCGCTTGGGACCCTTGGTAAAGAACCAAAGGTACCCAGGTGGCGGGATATTCTCCTTGTACAGAAGGACAATCTCATTCTTGTATGGATGATCCTTCTCCTTGAGCTCCACGATCTCCCTGTATGACGCAGCAATGTGATAATCTGGAACCTCCCTATTAAGCCCCTCGGAGAATCCCTCGGGAAGCCTCTTCCTAACTGCAGCAAATGTACCAGAGCAGTCGATCACCACAGTTGATCTGACCTCAATCATCTCACCCTTGTGCATGTATTTGACGCCTTTGACAAAGCCGTCTTCTATGATAACATCCCTTACAGGCGCCGATCCAATAACCTCAACACCTGCATTCTCGCATTCCTTTAAGAGTCTCTGCCCATAGATATGACGGTCAACTGTATAACCCGGTGCGGTCATCTTGACATGTCCCTCTGGTGTAGCAATGGTCATGTACTTGAGCTCATCAGAGACCTCGTCTCCGTGGGGAAGTTTAAGACCAAACTCCTTGAAGAGGATCTCAGGGGAGGATCTGTCGAGTGCGTCTCCGCAAGATTTGTCACCTATCCTATCGTGACTCTTCTTGTCGAGGAGAAGGACGGATCGCCCTAGCTTAGCGAGGGTATAAGCAGATGAGACTCCAGCGGGACCCCCACCTACTACAATTGCATCATAAGTCGACATGTATTTCACTCTTCCAAGATTGCCTTAGTTCAAATATCTTAGCTCTTTGTAGATGAAAAATCAATTAATTTCATTAAAAATCAATGTACGATGCAGTCTTCACCACATTTATCAAGTGGGGGTAGAAAGTACCACTGATGTCCTCCATCATGGCAACAGCTGTTCTCTCCAGATCGATCATAAATGAAGGTTCCTCAGTTCTTGCATCATTCTGGGAGGCTATCGAAAGCATGGGCTTCTCATTGAAGAAGGGAGATGTGGTTGTTATATCCTCCAAGGTCGTCTCGATGGAAGAGAGAAGGCTCGTTGACTTGTCCACAGTGACTCCATCGGAGGCTGCGCTGGACTTGGCGAATAAGACCACCCTAAGTCCCGAGGTTGTGCAATTAATACTCAATGAGTCGGAGGAGGAAATAATCGGGTACATGAATAAGTCTATACTCGTCCGTTCCAAGTATGGGATCTTCTCCAACGCGGGTGTAGATACATCCAATGTACCCAAAGGACATGCTCTTCTCCTCCCTGAGGACTGCAACAGAACAGCCTTGAGATATTACAACGAGATCAAGGAGAAGGTAGGATTAAGAATCCCCGTGATATTGGTGGACACTAAGTCCATACCACTAAGATGGGGTTCTATGGGTGTGGCTATCGGATACGCAGGTTTGAAGCCCCTGATCGATTACCGAGGACAGGTTGATCTGTTTGGTAATGAGATCAAGTTCTCCATGAGAGGTATTGCGGACAACCTTGCCACAATGGGAACAATCGTCATGGGTGAGATCGCAGAGCGCACACCCTTCGCGGTGATCAGAGGTGTAGAATTTGAGTTGGCAGAAAACCAAGATACCAAACTCGACATCGAGCCAGAGAACTGCCTGTACTTCGGACCCTTCCTCAAGAAGAAAAACTAGAGTCGGAGGAGTTCCCTAACAGGATCGATGAAGCTTGAAGACCTCACAACTGAGTCGGCCACCCGTTCAAGCTCATCAGACTTACTGTTGAATGCTATTGACTTTCCCACATTTTCAAACATATCTACATCGTTGAAGTCGTCTCCGATTGCACCGCAGTTCTCGAGTTGGCTACCGAATTCCTGTGCAATTTGGGAGATAACTGCATACTTCGAGCCCCCAACCTTGATATCCACCTCACCATTCAGGATATTCTCCTCATGGAGGATGGAATTTGCCACTGCGTAGTCCGCTCCCACCCTCCGTCTCACATCGTCAACAAGCACATCGATGCCTCCTGAGACGAGATAGACGATGTCAAACTCCTTCTTGAGAATCTCCACGCCAAGCTTCGCGTCCTCGATAAGTGGTGCGGGAAATATCGCCTCAAAGATTTCGGAGTACTTCTTCCCCTTCCACATAGCAACGTCAAGAGCAGCCCATTCCTCGTAGCTGATCTCCTTACGACGAGCCATATCATGATAGACCTTACTTTGTTCGTACACTCCAAAGTAACGATGTATCTTCTCCCACGCATTAACGCCCTTTGTCAGGGTGCCATCGACATCAATAAAAGCGATTCTCACATCTCTACACTGTGCACACATTTTATATCTTATTTCAATTGGGACAGATTCGCTCTAGGAGATTCAGCAGATTTATCTTTGAAGTCGTGTCCTGACTCCTATGAGCAAGAAACCTGTAAAGCCAGAGGACTACCTTGAGCTAAAGAAAATCGGGGAGATAACCGCCACATCTGATCTCGTAGCGTGGACAGAGCTGTCTCCCGATCCTGTAAAAAGAACACATAGCTCAGTTGTCAGGCTCCTGAGGAAGAAAGACGGGGAACAGAGAGTATTTACTCAAGGAACTGACTCTCAACTCTCGTTCTCCCCAGACGGGAGGTACCTCAGCTTCATCAGCCGAAGATCTGGAAAACAACAGGTCATGATCATGGATCTCGAATTCGGAGGTGAGGCAAAGGCAGTCACTAGAGCGAAGAACGGGGTGACGAGCTTCTCGTGGTCTCCCGACTCCAAGAAAATCGCTTTCACTGCAAGGTATAACGAGGAAGAACTAAAGAACATCGGGAAGAAAGAAAAATTTATCACCGAGTACGAGGTCAATGCCGCAAAAGCAGAGGAAGAGGAGAAGGAGAGAAGGAGAACTGATCCGAGGGTCATAGATACTATCGTCTATCGTGAGGGGACATCCTACCACGACGGAAGGAAGAGCATTCTCTTCGTCACAATGATCGGGGACGAGAAGGAAACAAAACAGATCAGTAGCGTCTTCACTAACTATTCCAAACCTCAGTGGATATCAGATACAGAATTCCTTACGACGGCCAAGTTGGACGAGCCCGTCGATCTCAACATGGATGTTACAATCCTCAGATTTAGTAGTGAGGAGGAGAAGCAGGAGGGAACAGTGATTACAAAAATCAGGTCGTTTGGTCTCGGCGGGGTGAGAGTATCCCCCAGCATGAAGCACTTCGCTTACCACTCCCTTGACGACGAGGACATCGCGGGTCAACTTGCGAGATTGAAAGTCTATGACATCCAGACAGGCATTGTTAAAGATGTTAACTCCAGAATTGACAGGGGCATTACCCACTTCGAGTGGACAGAGCAGAACAATCTAATTTGTGTCGTTGAGGACGAAGGAATTGCTGACATCAGAAAATACTCAGTAACAGATGACCAACTGACCACGGTCTTCAGGGGTAAAAACTCGGTAGGTATGGTCGCTCCGTCTGGGAACGACGTCTACTACATCGCAACAGGACCCCTCCACCCCTCAACTGTCTGGAAAAACGAGGAAGAGTTAGTTTACGAGCCGAACGAGGAGTACCTCAGTTCTCACAACATCATAGAGCCCGAGGAGATGTGGTTCGACTCACCCGATGGATTCAAGTTCCAAGGATGGTTCTTCGAGGCAAAGAAGGGAGAGAAGACCCCTCTGGCCCTGCACATCCACGGTGGACCACATGTTATGTGGAATAACGCTGGCACGATGTGGCATGAATGGCAGTGCTTCCTTAGTGCAGGCTACTCAGTTCTAGCAACTAACCCACAAGGGTCGTCGGGGTATGGAGAGAGTATCACAAAGAGAATTGTCGGAAACTGGGGAGTAGACGATTCAAGGGACCTCATGCTGGCGGTGGATGCTGTACTTGATCGGGTGGACAAGGATCACCTGTACGTACTAGGTGGCTCCTACGCGGGCTTCCAAACGGCCAATATTATCACGAGGGATCACAGATTCAGGGCAGCAGTCGCACAGAGAGGGGTATTTGATCTCGTTACCTTCTCCCTCAATACAGACATACCCATTTGGGGTATGGCAGAGTTCAAGGGAGGACCTTGGGAGAATCTGGAACACCTCTGGAAGCTCTCACCCGTAGGTAGGGTGAAGGAGATACAGACTCCACTACTCATCATAGCAGGAGAGAATGACTTCAGGGTTGCAATATCACAGAGCGAGGAGCTATTCGGCGCGATGAAACTGCAGAATAAGGAAGTGGTCTTCGTCCGATACCCGAGGGATGGACACGAGCTGTCGAGATCTGGGGAACCACTGCACATAATAGACAGAATCGAACGGATGATCAGGTGGTTCGAGGATCACAAGTAATCAGTAGGTAACCAAGTTCCAGAATAATGAGTCGAGGGGGACTGTTCGGTACTGGAAGGAAAGGTCTTCCCTGATAACCACCCTTCGATGGATATAGTCCCACACGATGTCCAGTCCTCGTTCAGACGATATCCTATTCACACCCATCAAAGACGTCATTCTCCCAAAACTAATCTGGTGTACCACGAGCAAGACCATGGTGAAAATGAACAGCGAAAGGATGTAGACAGCTAGGATTGTTAGTCCTAAACCCACGTATCCCATGTTCTGAAGACCAAGAGAGAGAATCCTTTCCAATGGAGAGGGATCTGCAATGAAATCCTCTGGGGTTACCATTATTCCTGGACCATCACTGGAGTCCTTCATCTTACTCGCAATTGTCCAGACCCAGATCGCTATCGCTCCAAGGACAAGGAGGGCTACGCCCCCAATTAGGTACAGAATTCGGGATATGAGCGAGAACCTCCTTATGGGCTCTGGCAGAATTCGGGTACCTGTTATCATTCCGTTGCCTCCTTGATAAGATTCAGTAATTGGGAGGTCACCTTCTCACCGTTGTTCTGGCAGAGCTCAATCAGCCCTTGCATCATCTGATTCCCAGGATTGAGCCCCACGAGCTGAACATTTGACATGATCTTATTGACCACAAGTATACCCTGGTTGCTTAGCTCCTCAATGACTTTGGATCTATAGATGTACTTGGACTTCCTCGAGTATCCGGATATCAATGACAACTGGGAGATAGTGACCTGCTTGGGGTGAATGTGAGCGAGGGCGATCATGATAGATCGTCTCAGATCATCCTGTGCGTGCAGAAACATGAGCAAGTCATACACCTTCTTCACAGGAAGAGTGTGTACGGGGGAGTTGTATAATCTTTCGCCATGTGAACCACAAAAGTGATAGATTTCGGGAGCTCAAGCGGAACGAGGCTCTCAACGGTCTGGTACAGTGTCCCAACGTACTCAAGGGTCTCACTACCAGGTCCCAGCTCGTGTTTGGTAGGTACCTGTATTGAGAGATGGCCAACTGCCCATAACTCTGCCTCGTCACCAGCAAGCTCAACGCTGAGGAGTGATCCGTCAGGTGTCTCAATCACGATCTTCCGATTGACCGTGAATGACAGGATGATGGACACACCGTAGGTATTACGGTCAAATGATGCGCTGACCACGTAGAATTCAGGAGTGTCAGACATCAGATATATGGCCGCTCCCGCCCCGACGATTAACACTGAAATGGCGACTGCATAGATTATCTTTGTCCGTATCATAGATAATTATATGTCTTCGGTATTCTTAGACATTCTTGTGCACCCTAGTACACCTCGGGTGTCTCAGCGGACACTCGGGAGTCAATTACAATACGATCGCCAGACATGGAGGCTACGAGGATCACACCCTCCCGTTCCTCATGTGTGAGCAACCAGTCAGCAAGTGGAGTCTCAAGGTACTTCTGTATTGCCCTCTTAAGTGGTCTAGCCCCGTATGCTGGGTCATAACCTCGTTCTGCAAGGAACTCCTTGACATCCTGTCCCACTTCAAGACTAACCTCTTGATCTGCAAGCCTCTCCCTGAGTTTACTCAACTGGAGGTCTACTATCTCCATCATCTCCTCCTTCGAGAGCGGGTTGAAGACGACGATCTCGTCAATCCTGTTCAGGAATTCTGGCCTGAAGAGCCTCTTGAGCTGACCGACAACAGCATCTTGAATCTCCTCTTTACTCGCTCCAGACTCTGTAAGATCAAAGATCTCCGCAGATCCAGCATTGGACGTGGCGATGATCACCGTGTTCTTGAAATCCACTGTTCTACCCTTGGAGTCCGTCAGACGACCATCGTCCAAGAGTTGGAGAAGTACATTGAAGACATCTGGATGTGCCTTCTCGATTTCGTCCAATAGGATGACAGAGTAGGGCTTTCGCCTAACGGCCTCTGTGAGCTGCCCACCCTCGTCATGTCCGACGTAACCAGGAGGAGCACCGATCAGTCTGGAGACGCTGTGCTTCTCCATGTATTCACTCATATCTATCCTCACCATGTGATCCTGTGAGTCGAAGAGGAATTCTGCGAGAGCCTTGGCCAACTCGGTCTTTCCCACACCAGTGGGCCCGAGGAAGAGGAACGAGCCGAGTGGCTTGTCAGTTGCACTGAGTCCAGCCCTGCTTCTCCTGATTGTTTGAGCGAGGGCACTAATGGCATCATCCTGCCCAATGACCATTTTGTGAAGTGCATCCTCCATGAATAGAAGCTTGTTGGCCTCCTCCTGCATGATCTTATTCGCTGGAATACCCGTCCACCTTGCGACGATCTCTGCGATGTCCTCCTCACTCACTTCCTGCCTGAGCAGGGACCCATTCTTCTGGATCTCCTCCACCCTCTTCTTGGCTTCTTCCAGCTGTTTTTCAAGGCTTGGGATAACCTCGTAAGTAAGCCTACCCACCGTCTCTAGGTTCCCGTTACGGAGCTCACGGTCGATCTCGATCTTGACCTTGTCAATCTCTTCCTTCAGCCGGGTGATGTCGTCAATGTAACGCTTCTCCTCCTCGTACTTGTTCATCAGGTTCTGGAACTTGGACTTCTCCTCCTCAAGCTCATTCTCAATCTGCTCAAGCCTCTTGCGGGAAACTGGGTCTGTTTCCCTCTTGACGACTGACCTCTCAATCTCCAACTGGTCTATCTTCCGCTTGATCTCATCAATCTCTCCAGGAAGAGAGTGTATCTCCATCGATATCTTTGCAGCTGCCTCATCCACTAGATCAATGGCCTTGTCAGGAAGGAATCTGTCGGTTATATATCTGTTGGAGAGTGTGGCAGCTGCCACGATCGCACCGTCAGTGATCCTGACTCCGTGGTGGATCTCGTACCTCTCCTTCAGACCCCTGAGAATTGAGATAGTGTCCTCCACTGATGGCTCGTCAACGACCACAGGCTGGAACCTCCTCTCGAGAGCCTTGTCCTTCTCGATGTACTTGCGGTACTCCTCGAAGGTTGTTGCACCAATCGTGTGGAGTTTACCCCGGGCCAGTGCAGGTTTGAGCAGATTGCCCGCATCCATAGCTCCCTCTGATGCACCAGCTCCGATGATCGTGTGAAGCTCATCGATGAAGAGGATGATCTGTCCATCCGCATTCTCGATCTCGTTAAGCACGGCCTTCAACCTCTCCTCAAACTCGCCACGGTACTTTGCACCCGCTATGAGTGCACCCATATCAAGAGCGAGAAGTCTCTTATCCTTCAGATTCTCAGGTACGTCACCCTGAGCAATCCTAAATGCGAGACCCTCCACGATTGCAGTCTTACCGACACCAGGATCCCCAAGCAGTACCGGATTATTTTTTGTCCGCCTGGAGAGCACGTGGGTCACCCTCCTGATCTCCTCATCGCGTCCAATGACCGGGTCTAGCTTGCCCTCTCTTGCCAAAGCTGTATAGTCGATGGTGTACTTAGCCAAAGCTTGGAACTTACCCTCACCATCCGGATCTGTGACCTTCTGACCACCTCTGTATTCCTTTACCACCGACTCAACCGTCCCCTGATCAAGACCAATCTCTTTGAAGAGCTGCCTGACCTCAGCGGACTTCCTGACTAGGGCCATGAGTAGATGATCTTGAGCGACATACTCGTCACCCATCTTCTTTGCCAAGTTCTCTGCATCTGAGAGCACCTTCACGAGGCTGTTCGATATCCTTGTGTCAGAACCTTGTGACTTCGCGTACCTGTCAAGTTCTCTTTTAACCTTCTGTTTTATGCTCTCAACAGGAGCCCCTGCCTTCTGTAGGAGGGAGACGACGATACTGTCGTCATCCTGTATGAGAGCCTGCAGAAGGTGGAATGGTTCTACATTGGGGTTATCATTCGTTATTGCAATCGACTGGGCGTTCTGAATAGCTTGCTGTGATTTTGTAGTAAATTTCTGGAAGTTAACCATAACATCGTCCTCCTCTATAGGAATTCATGTAATATACATATAGTATAATACCATGAAAGTATATAAATTTTTCGGATAGATCCGCAAGGAGTTCTTGGCGAGAGGAGAGCAATAATACACTGGAATAAGAAGAGTTGGAGATTTGACGATGCTATGTCATATTTTCACCCACAGATTCGCCAACCGAAGGAATCATCCCCCCTCGCGACTCTTTCCACAGTCGTTCACCCCGTGGAATGGCGATCTTCCATACGAAGAGTGCGACGATCACTGCTGCAGCAAGAAGACTAAGTTCAAGCCCCCACAAGAACTGCTCATTGCTGGGAGAGAATATATCGAAGATAACTGTACTCCAAATTACTATGATGAAGTTGAAGAGAAAGTGCAGAATAATTGCCACCAAAACACTCGGTCTGAGTTTACCCACCTCGAACAAGGAGTAATAGATCACATATGACATCGCAATGTGGAAGATGAAGGCAGAGAATCTCTCAAGGAGAGCCACAAAGATATCGCCGAAATTGATCGGAGATGTAGCACCACTAAGAAGATAAGCTAATGCATTAAGTCCGAAGAGCACGACTACCTCCCCTAGACCCCAACCCAATCCTGAAACAAGCGGTCCAACCCTCCTGTCAATGCCTATGTTTGGTGAGCGTTTAATCGTAAAGAACCTCACAACCTCCTCGAAGATCCCCGCGAAGATAGGACCAACCACAGCAACCTCCATCCTCCGGGAGTATTCAAGTATTGAAGCAGGGTCGTCGGAGCCCCCAAGGAGAAAGATGATATATCGCTGGACAAGAACCACTGGAAGAAGACGCAGGAAGAAGGCCACACCCCATCCCACAGCTCCCTTGAGAAGGACTTCCTTCATAACATCGCGATCGGAGTCCTGCACAAAAATTGAGAAGAGGAAAATAACTACTGCAATAATGAAAAAGATTTCGAAGAGGAGGATAAGACCTACATTCATAGGGCGTGTGATGATTGTAGAATTATTAAATATCGCATCAGGTAACTCAGATTTTTCCACTTTTCACTGGTCGTTGAAGGTATTCCTCCACCAGCTTCTTCCGCATCTCAAAGAGCTCCTTGGACTTCCTTTCGTACACCTCATAGAGCTGATCAAGATTAGCCTTGTCTTGATCTAACATGCTGCGCAATTTCTGCTCTATTCCTTGAATTTCTCTCCTTGTTTTCTGGATGCTGTGCAGACTCCTGTTTATCCGATCCCTAGATCTAAGATCAGTGAAAATATTGTCGAAGAACATGTCCAACTGCCCAGGCCCCTCGACATTTGCACCCCTAATGCCCCTGATCTCGGGAAGGTATCGTGCCGCCTCTTGGAGTTCCCTATTTCCCTGATAGACCAAGCGACGAGCAGCTGATTGGTTGGAGTTCTTGGCCGCGTCTACAAAGAAACCGCCACCTACAAAGGTGTCCCAGTCAGCGTAACTACTGGCTGATCCCATTTTACGCTCTGCCTCACCGTAATGCCTTAGGGCCCTTCGGACATGGTTCATTGCATTTGTGAGCTGGCTATACCTCTGCCGGATGGGTTCCGCCTTCTGCTTGATCTCATATAGATCATTCTCAAGAGCATCTTCTTCTGGGTGAGGTACACCTTCCATCACCTCGTTGATGAACTTCTGGTGCTCGTTACTGAGAGCTTGTCGCTGCTTGTCAATCTCTTGAAGGTGAGAGAGGTCAGCCTCCGCCTGCCTGAGATTCCTAGTCACCTCATCCAAAGTCTGCTTAATTTCGTGTGTAAGTGCCACACGGTTCAGGTACTCCTGTTCCTCTTTCTCCAATTTCTCATCGTAGTCACCCTTGATCTTAGCGACAATCTTGGCAAAGCTGAAACCCTTGAGACGGTCATAATCCCGTTTCTCCTTCGCTTCGTATGCTTGAGCTTTATTTAGTTCTTGAGTAATTCTTTTCGACTCCCTCACGAGTAAATCGACTCTGCGTTTCTGCTGTTCGACCTCTACCTCAACACCCTTGAGGCTTTCCAATCGTTCAACAAGGGAGTTATAATATTCAACCTTATCAGTCGAGAGCTTTTCTGACAATGTACGGTTGAAATCCTCCAAGTCTGCCGTCCCACCGACAGAATAGTTCTGGAGCTGGAGGTTAGCACCACATGAGATACAGAATGAGTCTCCTACCTCGTACTCTTCCCCGCAGTGTGGACATAAGAGTGCACTCATAGATAATTGGTGGTAGATGGCATATTTTAGGTTTTCCACTACACGAAGATTAACTGATAACTTTGTGCAGGACGTCACTTATACTGTTTACTTGGTCGAGAATACCGTCAGCACTGGCTACAATTCCAGTCACATCACCTATCGCATAGACATCATCGGAAAAGACTCCATCGATAGATACTCTGTGGTTGTCGTCCACGATGATAGCACCATGGTGATCGAGATCTACCTCCTCCTTGAACAACTCACTGTTTGGGATGGGTTTGCCCTCAACAAAGAGAGCGTCGATCTCAAGGCTTTTGGCACCCCTCGTGGAAGAGAACTTCACCCTCTCTATGACATCGGAACCAAGCGCCTCCACGGACTCCACACCTTCGAAGATTCTTTCTTGAGGAAAGCCTTTCAGTCTCTTCCAATCGCTGTCACTCAATTTTGGCTTGGTCCAGAGTAGAGAGACCTCTTTGACTATACCATGAAGGTACATCGCGCTCTTGAGCGTATATTTGTGCTCTCCAATAATTGCTACATTTCTACCCCTGAAGAGGTTTCCATCACAGACAGCGCAGTCCGAGATCCCGTTATGGAAGTATTTTTCCTCACCAGGAAAGTTCAATCGGGGTTGTTTAGCACCAGTAGCTATCACAACCAGTTTCCCAAAGAACTTCTGAAATTTAGTGGAGATTTTCATAGGCTGAGATTTGAAATCCACAGAGGTGACAAGACTCGTCTTGAGATTGATCCCCAGACCCTTGACATCCTCCATTAATTCCTCCATGTACTTCAGACCTACGGTGCCTTGAGGAATATGGGAACTCTCCCTAATTTCTCCACCCTTCGCGATCTGTGATTCATATGGGCTACCTAGCACCCAAATAGTCTTACCAGATTTGTGCAAGGATTTTGCAAGAGTAAGACCAGCTAAACCCGCACCGATAATGATGACATCTGCATTGACATCAGGCAATTCCGGTCGTCGAAGGCCAATCACAATGATTATTCGGTGAACTCATATAAGAGTCTTATTAGAGTGACCTATCTTACTTGTACTAAGGAGTTAATCGATAACCACTAGATTATAAATTCCATGTGAATGAAACGTTATGGGTACTCCCCCTCTAAGGAATATAAATGAGCTTTACGATGAAGGTATCGTTAACGGAACGGAGGAAGCAGAGCAGTTCTGGGGGAAGCTCCCAAAGGACTTTTCTGCAATTGGATCACTCTGTGACCTCACAGATACAGATCGAGATGTGGATAGATTGATCCAGATACTCAGGGAATTCCACAAGGAAAAAGGGATATATTCCAAGAAAGTGGAGAAGAACCTACAGAGCATCAGAAATGGGTCGATACTCGGAGGACAGCAACCCATTGTACTAGGTGGCCCCAGCTTCATCGGCAACAAGATGGCCGCGCTCCTCTTCACCTCGGAGATCATGGAGAAGGAAGGTAAAAGCTACGCTCCTGTATTCATGATAGGATCGTACGATGGTCTCCAGAAGGAACTGATCAGGAGTTACTTCCCCAATCCTATATCCCCGAACGCCACAATGCTCGACTTGGAGACAAACCAGCTTCCAAACACTATCGCAGACAAGATAGAGCTACCGGGGAGTGAGTGGTTTGAGAGGATCATCAACCATTTGGAAGAAAGTTTCAGGGGGTTCAGGAAGAGGGTAAAGGGAGCTCAGCAGAAGCTTGTGAACGAACGTTTCGACCACATCATTACCCTGCTGTCCCTCGTCTACCGACAGTCTAACTCATTCACCGACATGTTCATCAGGATGTGGGGGACTATCGCAAACGTTGTAAATGACTTCGGAATCGTCTTCCTCCCCACCTCACACGAAGACCTGAAGGACTTCTATCTCGCACCTTATCTTCATTTCCTCGATAGGATCGAAACTTACACCGAAAAATTCAATGAGATGACAAGGAAGATTGAAGAGATGGGATACAACCCCTCTCTTCCCAACAGGTCACTCAAATACTCTCCATTCTATCTGATCTGTAAGTGCGATATTAGGATAAACCCCGATATCAAGAAGGAGGATGGTAGCAGAATTGCTCACGCCCACTGCAAAGAGTGTGGAAATGTGGTTAATGTCCCAGTGAATAAGATGGAGGATCTCAAAAAGATCAGCAGTAGACTGGCCCCACGGGTGGATACTTCCCAGCTCGTACTGCAGGATATTCTTAATGTCAAGGTCAGAATCTCTGGTCCTGGGGAGATTGCTTACTATGCACAGGTTGCCCCCTCAATCAGAGCCATAGGCGTGAGGACTCCGGTCTTCGTGAAGTATAAACGTCTGTTCTATAACACTCCTTGGAACGAAAAGTTGGGGAAGCTTATAGCTGGTCGGAAGCAGGGAAGTCTCCACAGTGAAAGAATGTTCAATTCGTTGAAGAGGAGGATCCATGCGCTAAAGACTGATGATAAAGACGAGGTTCATCTCGCGGAACTAGAGATCAACTCTACAATCAGGGAGGAATACAACAAACTTCTTACAAAAGCAGGAAAGCACGATCCAGCGGTGTATCTTAGCTGGCAGTTTGGAAGGTTCACCCCTGAGAAGTTCGGACAAGAGGTCTCGTGGATCTGGATTGACATGGCCCTTCAGACAGGTCTGAACGATTACCTACAGACATATTACCGGATGTACACTACGCACTCAATCCCCGGTACGGCTTACTTCACTAACACGAATTTGTGATCCAAATGAAGGGAATCAAGGTAGCATACTTCAACCAGTGTGACAAAAAGAGGTGTTCAGGATGGCGAATGATTAAGCTAGGAATCGCACAGCAGGTCAAAACATTCCAGATGAAGAATTCCATCATCCTCTCACCATTCACTAAACATGTGATTTCAAAGCAGGATCTTCCAATTTTTGATAGGTGGGGGATAGTAGGAGTGGACGCGAGCTGGAAGCAAATCGACCAGAGGATGATCAAAACTATATTCTCCAGCGGTCATCCAAGGATATTACCCTTTCTCGTAGCAGCCAATCCTGTGAATTATGGACGACCGACGAAACTTAACACTGCAGAGGCGATTGCTGCAGCCCTATACATCATGGGTCGAAAGGACCTTGCAGAGGAGCTTATGACCCCATACAACTATGGAGAGGAGTTCTTCAGAATCAATGAAGAACGTCTGGAGGTTTACGCAGCTGCTGAAGACTCTGATTCAGTCATTGATGCACAGATGGAACTTTTCCGAAAAATGGAAGAGAGAGCTTGAGATTAGAACCTAGTAATTTCAATTGGTTTAAGAAGACCCGATAGATGGATTGTCCAACTTGAAGATTGGAATGACTGCATTTCCCTCCATGGGAGGAAGTGGTATGGTTGCGACAAGATTGGCCAGTGAACTAGCAAGAAGAGGCCATCAAGTACACTTTCTCTCGTACAAACGCCCCTATGCATTTCAACCCGATCAGGATTATGTACACATCCACAAGGTTCCAGTTGACTCATATGCACTCTTCAAAGAGATTGGTAATCTGTACACAATAAAACTTGCCAATAGCATAGCGAGGATCGTGAAGGAGTACAAACTCTCAGTCTTCAACTCTCATTATGGACTTCCCCACAGCATCTCAAGCTTCCTCGCCAAACAGATCACTGACTTCGCTTCCATCACTACACTACATGGATCTGACACTCATCTCTTAGGGAAAGCAAAAGCGTTTAATGAATTGATGGGCATCTCCCTCAAGTCGGATGCGGCAGTCACTGCAGTCTCCAGATTCTTGTCAGATCTGGCTATGGAGGTGTTCGACCTCGATCAGAAGCCCACCGTAATCTATGACTATATTGACACCAAAAAATTCACTCCAGGACCTGATAAGAGGGAGAAAGTGATAATACACGCCTCAAATTTCCGGGAAATTAAAAATATCCCTTATCTAATTGACCTGTTCGCAGAGGTAACAGATGAGTTCCCCGAATGGAAACTCAGACTTATCGGGGACGGTCCTGAGAGACCTCTCTGCTACAGGAAGGTGAGGCTTCTAGGGCTAAGGGAAAGAGTAGAGTTTGTAGACCCCACCCGAGAGATCCCACAGGCTTTCCAGAATGCAGCAATACTAGCTGCTACTAGCAGAATGGAGTCATTCGGTCTGACGATCGGAGAAGCAATGGCCACTGAGACACCCGTCATTACGAGTAATGTTGGAGGTACATCAGAGCTCTGTGTAGATGGTAAGACCGGTTTCCTGTTCGAGCTCGATGACAAAGAAGGAGCAGTTGAGAGATTATGCACCTTGATGTCAGACGAGGAGCTCAGACGAAAATTGGGTAAACAAGGGAGGAAGAGGATACTGGAACATTTTTCCGTTGACAAGATTGTCAACCAATATCTCAAACTGTTTCAGAATATCGAATAGTTAGCAAAGACATCGTCCGCTATCTCTGAGATCGACATTTTTCTCTGTGTAGATTGACGTCGGGCAACAGCCCGGTCAATCGCCAGCTTGTAGAGACTGTGGTAGGTTTCCATGTTTCGATTGGGACCGATCGCACAACCGCATGCTATACCCTGTGTCAGTAAATCCCTCATCTCCATGGAGATTGCCTGGTGGACAATATCCATTGCGGTTTCCTGAGGATCTTTGACGTCCATGGTAGTGAACTCAGTCATTGCTGCTAGCACTGCACCTGGATTAGAGAGGAAATCTGGACAGCAAATCACCCCATTCTTCTCCAAAATTGAAAGCCCTTCCTCGGAGTAGGGATAATTTGAGGCAGGCACAATTGCCTGAACAGTACCTGACCTTACGATTTTCTCAGCAACTTCATGGTCTATGACCTCAGTCCTTGCTCCAGGGATAATGAAGTCGGCATCTGCAGAAAAGAGTTCCACGGTATCTCTGACCTCCAGTCCGAGGTGATAGACGAATCTGTCACCATGCTTTTCCCTGAGCTCAATTAGTTTCTCGATGTCGAACCCCCCGTCTTTGGTGTACTCACAGTCCTCATTGTAGAAGACACTGCCATCCATGGTACTGACTGCTACTAATCGGCACCGGTTTTGCAAAATTCTGGAGATCCCGGTTGAAACCTTCCCAAACCCTTCAAGTGCATATCGCTTCCCTGCGAGAGGGTCCTGACCTCTCATGAATGGGGAGAGGATAGCGAAGATCTCCTCGGCAGCCACAACCACACCTAGACCGGTGACGACGTTGTCCATCGGGAGACCATACTCACGACTAGTCTCAGAGAGCAGACCTTTCCTGACGAGGGAATCGAGTCCAAGTTCCTGAAGTGCAGTCAGGTACAGATCCTCTGATGTACCCATGTCTGGTCCTGTGACGAAAGTCACACCTCTTGAACCCGTGAGATATTCACGGATCTCTTGTAGAAAGCGAGTGAGGTGGTTTAGGTTCATCATCTCACCCCGAACACCAGCCTTTGCACCTCCAATTGGAATCCCGAAACTCGCGAGTTTATACTCCATGGCCAACGCAAGTTTCTCAACCTCCTCGATGGTCACATCAGGCAACATCCGTATTCCACCAAGGATGAAGGGAAAGCCGGAATTGGCTATACAGATGTATCCGTGTTCGGTCTTGACTGTCTCCATATATCTTCCGGTGTTTCCTTCGGACTAATAACCTTCGCCTTCATTCCAAATTCCTTTTGATAAATCCGCGTTTCTCCCCTCAATCAAATCTGGAGAAGGACTTCTGTTCCGATTTTCGTAAAAAATGAGTAATTGTTCGAAGTAGCCAAAATTATATTACAGGATCAAAGCCTCATGAGTTGAAATATTGCGTTATTTTTTTTCTTCTCTGAATCCTGATTCTGTCACCAATCAATTGTGTTAATAAATCGTCTGTATGGTCGAGATTAGACACACCTGTTTACACGAAACGAAGCCAGCAATGTGTCCTTCTTCCTATAGGAGGTAAAAAAAACGAAAGCTCAACTAGCAAAACTATTAGAAAATGAGCCCAAAATTATTCCGGTAAGTACAGAGACCCCTAATTCGAGAATCGCAATCAGATTCGGGGGAGCTGCCGGTGATGGTCTTCAATCCACAGGTCTTCTCTTCGGGAAGTACCTCAACAGCCTCGGATACTACTTCCACGGAGTTCCAGGCAACCAGTCCGCCATCCGTGGTGGACATATCTGGTACCACATCGAAATCTCTTCGAACAAGAACCCCAGTGTCGACAACCAAATCGATATTCTTGT
>WAMJ01000262.1 GCA_015522385.1 Candidatus Heimdallarchaeota archaeon | reverse complement strand
AGGGCTATCCAACCCCTCCTAAAATTCATGCAGGAAGAAGACTGGGACTTTGGGAGAGCGAGTGCTGCCCTCTCGTTGGCGGATTTGGGAGATCCCAGTGTTCTCCGCGATATCATGGTATCTTTAAGATCCGAGGAAGAGTTCTACATCAAACGAGACATGGCCAAGGCACTACTCAAGTTCAAGGACAAGAGGATCGTACCGCTTATGATCGAACTATTAACAGAGGGTGACAACTGGGAACTCAGACTTCAGGCTGCCACGAACCTTGGGTGGCTAGCCACCAAGAGTGGGGTCAAGGCACTTGTCAAAGCACTGAAAACAGACCCCCACATCTATGTGAGGAATGAATGCGAGAGTGCCCTCCGCAGAATCGCAGGTGATCACCGTATGCAATGGACAACTGCAGAGACATTCCTTGACGATGTTATGGCCTCCGACATCGAGGAGTAATCGACAATTATCTGGGAAAGATCAGAGTAAAGAGCGAGTCAGACGGGCAAGATTTTTCTTCTTGAACAATACAGCAGCATAAGAATGAGTACACCACCAGATGACGAAAACAAGGGATCAGGTGCTCCAAAACCCGAAGAGAATCCAGAATACAGTGTTGAAAGGGAGAATTCGGAGTCAATACAAAAGGGGAGTGAACCCACACAGACTGCTCACGAGGAGGTAGTAGAATTGGATGAACCAATCCTAGAGGAAGACCGGGGAGAGGAGGAAAAGAATGTTCCTGAAACGTCAATTGGCGAAGAAGAGGAGGAGAGCGCTGCAAAAATTGAGGAAGTCGAACACTCAGTGGACGAGACCGAGAAAGTCATCACCACAGATGATTCTGAAGTACAAGAAACAACTGGTGGTGAAGTCGAAGATACCACTGAAAATATAGAACATGATCAGACTAAAGTACCAGAGGAGGAATCAACT
Organism: Candidatus Heimdallarchaeota archaeon; assembly: GCA_015522385.1. The sequence goes on along the minus strand of WAMJ01000262.1, from coordinate 1,295 downwards.
GAAAGGGTCTCGGAAGTAGCAGAGCAAGAAGAAGCAGGTGAGGTGTTCACTGATAAAGAAGATATGGTGGAAAAAACAACCAAAGCAACTCCCACAGAAAGATCAAACCTCAAGAAGGCGATATTGAGCATTGTGTTCATCATTCCACTTAACTTTATCATGTCCATGATCCAGCTCTATATCTTCTTCAACACTGGTATGGATAGCTATCTCCCTTATTACAGGGATCTCAACGCTCTAGTTGACCCATTCATCAACCTTGGCAGGTTCTCCTACATATTCGTGAGCAGTATATTCTTTTTCTTCTACATGGCAGTCGTGTATATAGACGCTCGAATCCACGATTAACCTTCGTTACGAACAGTTTTTATCAAAAGCTCAAGCATGTTCAGTTCGTCCTCACTTATCCCATCAGACAGGGAGGCCATTTCCCACGCACCCTGTATGATCTGCTCTTTGAGACCGCGTAGCAGATCCTTCTCAGTCTCGTCGATCACCCCGTCATCCAGTGCTTCGTCAAGTTTTTCATCATAGGTCATGAGGTTGATCTGGGCCTCAGCCAAGAGCTCTTCTTCCTCTTCTGTTATCTTACCGTCTGCCCGAGCTATTTTCGTCAGCTGTGCGATGATGTCGCTGATTGGATCAGATTCACTGGTCATTACATGCCTACGAGCGACTTCAATAATTAATGTTTCCTCAAACAGATGTGTCATGGTAAATTGTTTAGACGACTGTCACACGATCCTTTGAGAAGATATGATATATACTCTACTTGAATGTACTCCATCTCACGGGATACAATATGCTTCGGGAGTCTGGCTTGATTCCAACTTACATAAGTTTGATCGAGTCCTCTGCGATCTGGGTAACAGGTCTGTCCCTCTCCTCGTCAAGGACTTTGAAGAACGAGAGGATGACTCCGAAGAAGAAGAGAATGGTATTGACATACGTGAAGAAGATGTATACTCCCTCCGGAGCACCCATGAGATACAGCGGGAGTGTCGTGACTATGGTTATCACTAGGAATATGGCAGAGGTGTATCCCACGACCCTGAGCGCTGGATTAAATGCCCTCTTCCAGCTGTCAAAGTCGAGGAGAAGAGTTGTGGGTTTACTCACAGGCTTATCATGTGCGTCGTGTATTTAGCCATTTTGGAAAATTCGACTGGCTAAATACGGGAAGCGATCAGGAAGATTCCGCATAGAGATTTGGGTGAAGTCCTTTCAGGAGATAAATCTAACCGCCAGAATACGGAGAAAACAAGTGGTAACAATGTTACTACAATCCTTAATTT
>WAMJ01000261.1 GCA_015522385.1 Candidatus Heimdallarchaeota archaeon | reverse complement strand
TCCGAAAACAATGGGGTACCAGAAAGGAGCTGACAAGTTCGAGGAAGTTCTTGGTTGGTGTATGGAACTCGGTATAAGAGTTATATCAGTCTGGATCTTCTCAACAGAGAATTTCTCCAGGAGCTCAGATGAAGTTCATGCAATAATGGAGCTTGCAGAAAGGAGTACTATAAAGATGCGAAAGGATCCCAGAGTTCACAACGAGGGGATCAGAGTCATGTTCTCCGGAGAGACAGAACTCCTCCCAGATAGCCTTCAGGAAGAGATCCGACAGACAGAGGAGGCTACGAAAGATTATGAGAATTATACACTTAACATCTGCTTGGGATACGGTGGTAGAGCTGAGATCACGAATGCTGTGAGGAAGATTGCACGAGCAGTCAAGGATGGAGTACTGGAAGTTGATGAGATCGACGAGAGCTATATAGGAAACAATCTCTACACAAGGGATCTGCCCGATCCCGATCTGATTATCAGAACTTCTGGAGAAGTCAGGTTGTCTGGCTTTCTTCTCTGGCAAGGCTCATACTCTGAGCTTTACTTCACCGATGTTTTCTGGCCTCTCTTTAGAAAGATAGACTTTCTCAGAGCCATCAGGGACTATCAACGGAGAAGGCGGAATTTCGGGAAATGAAATAATCTTATAACAGGATGATTTTTTCTAAAGCAGAGGGGAATACTCTTATTCAGGACATCCAATGGAATTCAGGGATACAGATTGGCGGAGTACTTTCTATCTGAACTGAGGAAACGATTCGGGAGAAAAAGTATTGGAATCTTCATAGATGGTCATAACATGACCAATACAGAGCTCGAAATCCTCGGTAAGATTCCTGAGAGATTCAGAGAATATGGAACAATTAAAACCGCCCTCTTCTTCACCGATAAATCACCCCCAGAATCGAAGAGTATAGAGGAGGCTGGATACACCATCAAGGTATTTCCTCCTGTCTATTCACTACTCTCCATGTCTCTGGAGATCTATGACAGAACACTTTTCGATGATTTCGATATTGTTATCCTCCTCATCAAAACCAATGAACTCCTCACCCTCATGAGTGAAATCAGATCAAAGGTAGATCTCCTGATCCTTATCTCACCTGATGGAGTAGATGACATCTACCGTAACTTGGTTGATGACATAGTACCATATTCAGAAATAGAGCAATACACAATTGATGACCTCTCTGGCATCGAGGATCCTATAATTGAAATGGAACAACAGATAGACGCCGAGAGTAATTACATAGACCAGATAACAACCCCATCTAAAATCAGCAATGAGATCGATGAGTTATCCTTAACTCCAGTTTCTGAGATTATGGTGGATGCAGAGGAAGATAAGGATTAGAATTTTGCCTGCTTAGCGTAAACCTGTTTCATAATAATTTCTCTGCTGACCGCTTGGAATGCCTGTTTTACCCCAACAGCCTTGATGGCTATAGTGTTGATTGCAAGGGTGTCTGGAGAGAAGCCAAGATACGCAAGCATCTGATCACGAGGCATGGCATTCGGCAGATCTCGCTTATTGAGAACTATGACCAGTGGAACTTCATTGCCGAGCTTATCTCCGATAAAGTCTCGGAGTTCCTCTGCTGCCTCAATATTGTCTTCTTTGAGATCGGGATTCGAGTCTGCCACGAATAGGATTCCATCAACTCCTCTCAAGATCATCTTTCTTTGATCACGGTGCCTCTTCTGGCCTGCTACAGTGTATACGTCAAAGAGGACTGAATTATTAGCAGAGAATGGTGAGAAATCAAAATAAACTGTCCTACCTGACGGATCAGCGATTGAGGTGAGACCACCCTTTACCAGACCATCTACCTGCTCATGTAGTACTTTGAGAATACTTGTCTTTCCGGCCATTGAACAACCAGTAAAGACAACCTTGAAGTGAATTCTCCCTTTCGCATCCTTTCGCATTTTATTACCTCATTCCAAGTAGAATCCTACTTACTCTTATTAGAATTCCTTAGTATTTATGATTTAATATCTCTAATAATCTATTACTTAAAATTTGATTCGTTTTGTGCAATTTGTAATGAGACATCCTGCGGTATAATTAGAAACAGAGACGGGGTTTTTCGCACAATATTTTTCACTTTAATTTTTATTCTTGGAAATCTCTTCTAAGGTATAAATTATCTAGAATTACATCCTAAGCTTGGTGTCTCTGATGGCGATAACTACGTAATCTTCCTCCAAGGCTATTAGAATCTCTCCTGTCGTTACATCAAGAGTGAAAAAGTTAATATCCCCTCTTCCTACTCTCTCAACAGCAGACTTGGCCCTACCAAGTAGGGCGGAAAATAACGCTGCAGTGAGTTCTGCATCATCGGCGGTGAAAGTATCATCCCTAGAACGGTAAGTGAGTGGAAAACCCTCAGAGTTGGCTATGACGACTGCATAGACACCTTTGTGACTCATTAGGGAGTCGAGTACAGGTTGGAAGTTTCCTTGGGACAGCATATTCTAATTATCTCCAGACTAAATATAATTTAAAGGTATTTTAAGACATTGAAAATAAAAACAGAATATGTTCAAACATCTAAGTATGAATGACTGTGGAGATGTCAAGACCGAGTGTCGGAATGGGATCTAGCTTCGTAGAGATAACGATAGAGTGCTTCTTCGCCAATTGTTCTATATTTTTCTCGATCTCATTCTTGATCTTGAACGCTTCCCTGAACTCTCTCTCGATGATTCTTAACCGGTCTCTCTTCAGACCTTCGTAAACCTGTCTGACCTTCGAAATTTTCTTCTCCAGTTCAAGTTCTTCCAACTTCCGTCGATTTTCTTCCCTCTTCTGATATGAGTCCTTGGCAATCTTGTAGATCTCCTCTAGCTCTCCACTTAGTAGGGCATCTATTCTCTTTAGAGCAGACTCCTTTCTTTCTTTTTTGAGCTCTAGCTTGTTTGTCTCAAGTAGCTCCTTGATCTCACGAAGAAGTGAGTTAATACCACTAAGAGATGATGCTGTTGCCAGAGTTGTTGCGGAGTCGGTGACAAACTCCTTCATGAAACTCAGATCACCTGAGTTCTTCTCCTTGCTCTTCTTGTTAATGTACTTTCTCAAGGCTTTCCTGATGTCTGAGAGTTGGTCATCAAATTTCCTCTGGTAGTCCAAGAATATCTTATGGGCTCTCTCGAATTCAGCTTTGAACTCATGGGACTCTAATGCCTGAATTTCAGCCTCCTTCTCCTCCATCTGCTTAGTCTTGCTCATTACATCATTCTCGAGAGAAGTGATCTTGTCCAACTCATTGTAATATGCCTCGACAAGGGGAAGAATATCGTCGATTTCCCAGATTGATCCCTCTATCATAGACGAGGGTCTGTACTTCTTGTCGAGGAATTTTCGTAGCTTCTCCTTCTCTTTAAACAGATGTCTGAATGATTTGTCCAGCGCCTTAACCTTGGCAGTGAAGGATCGATCCAGCAATTTCACATATTTTTTAAATACTTCATTCATCTCCTCCACGAGTAAGTCAAATGATTCCAAGTACCTTTCCAATGATTTTAGAGTGATAGTCTCTGGTTCTTGAACCTTCTTGAGGATTTCCATTAAACTTTCATACATCCTCTGACTGTATTTTTCCTGGACACTCGCGCTCTTCTCGTTGAATCCGGATACCTTGAATTCCTCAGAGTCCCGGAGCATGAAATCAATCGCCCTCTTAAGATTCTTAATGTGCTTGTTACGAGCCTCTTTTCGAGGTTTGGCTAACTTCTGACTTGCAGCTTCCTCAGCCTTCTCACGGTGTCGCCCTAATTCCTCCATTAAGGCAGTCTTATTCATAATAGTCGAGTATTCAGGATAGTAATAAAATTTGTGAAAAGACATCCAACAAGCTAGCTCAGAATTATAAATTACCGTCGAATAATGAAATAATGGAATCTGCCATCCAGTTCTTCATCAAACACTTCACTGAACTCGCGGAGGGTTTCTTAGATATAAATCTCGTTCAAAGGGAATGGGGAGTGCACCTCGAGAGAAGGGACTCAGAGGATATGGTATTTTCCTTCTCCTTATCTAGGACTGTAGATCAGTACGTCAAGAGCATTAACGGGGTTACCCACTACGTGATGCAGGAAACAGAGAAGGAGGGTGACTTCGAGATATGGGCAAGGGAATACTCCAAGGAGCCATTCCCATTCATGGATGATGCGGAGTTACAGATCGGTAATTTCTCCTTCTCAGACCGGAAGAGAAATTCTAGATCCATGTACAATGCATTGGAGTTCCTACCAGGCTACATGAATATTCCAGCTGAGAAGGTAAAATCTTTCGAGAGAATCCCTCGGGGTCTGTTACACACATCCGATGCTAGACTGTGGGCCGTACACGATTACGACCAACAGCCAATAACTTTGGCACTTACTATTACAGATAAGGAAGCGACGGCCATATTGTACCTAGTGTCGAACTCCAACTTTAGGAATAGGGGGTATGGTGAGGCACTCGTAAGGGCAATATTAAATGGAGTGGGGATAGGGAAGACCACCTACCTCGTCAGGGAGAGAGGACAACCTAGTGGGAAGTGGTTGGAAAGACTAAAGTTCAGAAGAGTCCTCAGCTTCTCACTGGTGGAATAAATCATATTTACGCACGAGCTCGTCCCTCCAGAGGGTGGAAATTGCCTCAAGCGATGCTTGCAGAACATGCTTGTTG
>WAMJ01000260.1 GCA_015522385.1 Candidatus Heimdallarchaeota archaeon | reverse complement strand
GATATGAAGAATCCTCTTAAACCTACGGATGAAAGTGTCCTCTCTCTCTGCGGAGACGATGCCTTCTCTAGAAATTGCTCTTTGCCGCATGTGTTATTCCAATTTGATAAATCTCTATTGATTTAAGAGGATTGTCTTACTTGTATCTCCTAGGATACAGAATTTTACAGTTCAGTACCATTTTCCGACGAATACTTTATGGTCTCGGTGGTATTTACCGATATCGATCTCTTGGAAGACATCCATTCCGTGATCTTCGAGGAAGTTCTTCTGTTCATTGAACACTTCCCATGGTTTCTTCACCTGTGAAATTGATTTCGCCTTGATTGCAATGAAACCAATTCCTTTTGGTTTGAGGAAGTACTCTGCATTTTTGATAAAGAGTTCTGACTGGCTAGCCTGAGCAACGTCACAATAGAGGAAGTCCACTGCATGAACTAGGTCCGAGTAAGTATCTGGGAATCTGGCGTCACCAAGTATTGGTATCATATTGTGCCTCTTGTCCACGACATGGAGTAGATCCCTCATTGGACGGGGTGCAAATTCCAGAGCGAATTCGATTCCTGTTCCAGTAAGGAGGTCTGACACATGGCTTGGAGTTGTTCCGAAGGATGCTCCAAGGTACAGTACATCAGAGTCTGGCCCCAGATCAGGGAGTCTAAGTCCGTTGAGGATACTGGATGCGAGCTTGGATCTGTTGTGTGAGAACTCTCGGAGCTCTCCAAACTCGGTGTCGAATAGGCGTTCTCCATAGAAAGTGAGTCCTGGGGTGAGGTTCTTGGTTGCAAGTTCCACACCCTGCACACCCTTTACCCTGTACACACCCGGCATCTTTCCCAGAGGGAAGAACTTGGAGTAATAGTATTCCTCATCCATCATCTACGTCCTCCTTTCTTACCCTTTTTCTTCTTGAAGGATCCCTTCTTTCCTGATTTTTTCTTCCTCTTCCGCACTTTCTGGGGTGGTGCATTGGGGTACTTTTTCTTGAGGTCATCGACAAGTTTTGAGAGTTCTGCTCTGTACTTGTCGCCAAGGAATTCTCCATCAAAAGCATCTAGTCTTGCAGCAATGGCGATACGAGAGGCAAATGCTCGGGCGATCTTACCCCGTAACCAGAACGGTGAAATCCCTATTTCAGGGATCTGGAAGATGATTCCGTGCTTGGGGGTGTCCCCTCCACTCTTGATTGCACTGTAGAGCGCCTTCTCGGCGCCGAGTGTCTGAATCTTGCTGCTTGACTTCATCGCGAGTCCCTGTAAGCTACCTATCTTGGAGATCAGCTTGGCTCCAACCGTAGCTCCTGCGACAGCAGTGAGGTTGGGAGCGATTTCCTGCATGGTCTTCTCCATCCATCGCTCTAGGTTCAACTTCTTCTCATTCACCGTAAGGTACAGCTCTGCAAAGTGCTGAGCATTGACAAGATCAGCCTTCTCTAGGTCAGCACCAAGGGACTCGCTGACCAAACTCATGATCTCTTTGGCATTCTTCTCATTGAGTCCAATAGACACCAGTTTCTCTGTGGTCATCTCCGACCTCAATGGAAAATTTTGGACGATCTTCGCGTATGTCGAGGGGTTATTGACCTCGAGCACAAGCTCGGGGAAGTGGATGTTATACAGCTCGACCAGTCTATTGTGTGTCTGGTTTAGTGACTTTGACAGATCATCTATGGCGTAGACCGTGTGTGTGATGATGACATCCCTTCCCTCCGCCTTATTCTTTACCTGATCTCTTGTTCGTAGTATTGCTTTGCCCCTGAGGTCTTCAAGGTACGCCTCCCTTGAGTTGTAGTGAGTAGAGATGAGGTGGTTGAGCTTGTTCAACCTAAACTTGCGGATAATCCTGCTAGAAGTGTCGATCTTGATCCGCGTATCCTTCTTGAGCAGGTCGAAGATATCCCTATTGTCAGTGATCACCGGATGCTCCACTTCCCTGATGTAGTCGAGGATATCACTCTTAGCCTGCTGGAGGTCATCAACCTGTAAATCGTAGATGGGCTCACCCTCATTATCAAGAAAGTGGACGCCAAATACCGATTTTGTGACTATCACTGATGACTATTATTATGCAGTTATTTATGAGTTACACTGATTGACAAGGGTCAAACAGGCCAAAATTGTGTTTTTATCTGAGCGTTTAAAATCTATGAATTTCAGGTAAGTATAGAATTCAGGAGAAATTAAGATGACACACGGTAAACTCCAAAACGCAGGAATCGTGAGGAAGAACACTCCTAAGGTACCAAAGAAGTACCCCAACAGGAAGAGTCCTATCCCACGAGTAAGGAATAAATTGAACTACTTCAAGAGAACTGTCAAGGGTAAACCCATCGGTCAGGGTAACGGCAGAAGGTAAGTACATGCCATCCCGTGAGGAATCCCTCGCGTTCGAGGAGATTATCTCTCGCATAATTGAGGAGAAGCCAGATAAGACAAGTTTAGAGAAGATCAAACGGGATGCCATATCCAAGTACAAGCTTTCGCGGTTTCCACGAAATTCTGAGATCCTTGATGCCTCTGGAGATCAAAGGGATCAGGTCATCAAATACCTCATGGTCAGGAACGTAAGAAGCATCTCAGGGGTGAACGTCATCTCAGTGATGACCGCACCATTCGCTTGTAGACACGGAGCGTGTATATTCTGTCCAGGAGGTCCAACTTGGGGAACACCAATGTCATATACAGGAAGAGAACCAGCATCGATGAGGGCGATACAGAATGGATTCGATCCGTACCTGCAGATCATCGCTCGAATCGAGCAGCTGGAGAAGACGGGCCATAACGCGGAGAAGCTCGACATTATCGTGATGGGAGGTACGTTCAACTCCACACCGACAGAGTACCAAGACGAGTTCATGCTCGGGGTATACCACGCTCTCAACGGGCGGAGGTCGGAGACCATCATGGAGGCCAAGCTCCTGAATCAAACCGCGAAGTACAGGTGTGTTGGACTGACATTTGAGACCAAACCAGACTGGTGCAGAAAACGTGATGTTATCAGAATGCTTGACTACGGGGTGACAAGGGTTGAGCTAGGAGTGCAGACACTCCATGATGAGGTACTTGAAGTTGTCAACCGAGGACATACTCTCAAGGATACTGAGGAAGCGTTCAAGGTACTCAGGGATGCCGGGTTGAAAATCACTGCACACATGATGCCAGGACTACCGGGAACAACCCCTGAGATCGATATAGAAGACTTCAGAACCCTGTACTACGACCAGAGATACAACCCTGATGAGATCAAGATCTACCCCACACAGGTGATGGAGAACACACCCCTAGCAGAGATGACGCTCAATGGAGAGTACACACCGCTGACAAATGAGCAGACCTTTGAGATAATCCTCGAGGCAAAGAAGATCACGCCTCCGTGGGTCAGGATCAAACGGGCGCTCCGAGACCTCCCCATCCCGCTCGTTGTTGATGGCCCTAAGTGGGGTGACATGCGACACCGTATACAGAAGAAGATGAAACAAGTGCAGGAAGCATGCAGGTGTATCAGGTGCAGGGAAATCGGTCAGAATCTGTACAAGCGGGAAGACTACATCCCGAATCCGGAGGAGTTCAAGCTTGTAGACCGCGACTATATAGCCGGTGATGGCGAGGAGCATTTCCTTTCCTACGAGGACAGTCAGGACATCCTCATAGGATTCCTAAGACTCAGGTATCCAAGTTCTGATGTCTTTATCCCCGAATTGAAGGATGCGGCAATCGTCCGGGAGCTACACGTCTACGGCTCTGCACTCAGTATCGGGGAGAGGGATCTTGGAAGTTTCCAGCACAGAGGTTATGGGAAGTTACTTCTCGCAAAAGCAGAGGAGATGGCAAGGGACAAAGGCTACAGGAAACTCTCTGTAATCTCTGGAGTGGGGGTTCGTGAGTACTACACCAAATTTGGGTACGAGCTCGATGGGTACTACATGAGCAAGATCCTCGATTGAGAAGGTATCGAGTGTTTCAAATATCCTGAAAATAGGAGAGAACTGAATGGCAGAATCCATGTTCCTCCGTGATTTCTTCACAACCAAGTTCGAGATGACCCGAATCGATAATATCCGGAAGGAGGTCAAGAAGATCACGATGAACTACCACAAGTACTTGGAGAGGTTGCCAGGAAGAATGCGGAAGGAGTGGGAAGAGCAGGAGGCGAGGGACAAGAAGGAGATTACTAGAGATTCGGGGAAGAAGAAGCTCGAAAGGTTCATCGAGAGATCAAAACTCTTCCGCCTAAAAGTTCTTGAGGACCTCACACAGGAGATCTAT
>WAMJ01000259.1 GCA_015522385.1 Candidatus Heimdallarchaeota archaeon | reverse complement strand
GTCGCGAACTCCACGACACGATCATCGTCATGGACGGGTCGGTAGGACTACTGGGACCCTTGGGTTCTGGGCTGATGTACGTGGGTGAAGGAGTGGGAGAGCAACTGGGGAACTACGCTGTGGGAAGCCTTGGTGTGGCATCTGTGACATCATCGTCAGTCTCAACGGTCAACAATATCGACAGGTTCCTTCTCGAACCTGTGAATATTGTCGCATTGCACGGTCTTGCAAGGTCAATTGAGTACACCACAAAGATACCTACAGGACTCTTCGACTACTCACGATATGTCTCTAATCTAACAGAGTTCCTCGGAGGTATCGAGGGTATAAAGGTCGTGTCTACCGAGGAATCAAGCCACTTGAGCTTCACCCTGAATGGGTGGAATGCACAGGAACTGGCAATTATCCTCAGCGAGGGATACAACGTGCAGACACGGGGTGGACAGCTGTGCTCTCATCTCGCTGTCGACAAGTTGGGCGTCACCGATGTCACCAGGTTGTCCTTCCACTGCTACACCGAGGACGAAGACATAAGCAGGTTCAGGGATGCACTTGAGGATTTGCTTGGCTAGGTCAAATTTCATAGTACTCACAGTAGCTCTACCCATTCCTCCGTGCTTGCCAGCTTGATGTCGAAGTCCGTGTCATTGACAGACTTGGGGATGAAGAGCTCCTTGTCCTTGGGGTGGTTTTTGTCAAAGACCATGATGTTCTTGGCCCTCATTTCCAACTGGATCACCTCTGACACGGTTGACTCGGAGAACGCTATGACCGTCGGAGAATGCATCTCTGATATCTTATCAACATAGCGACAACCGAAATCATCGAGCGGAAGGAGCAATCTTGTTTTATTGAAGACAAGCAACATTGCCATGGCCCTGTCTACTTCCATTATCGGAGTGTCTTCTACCTCCTCTTTGGAGAGGAGCTTTGCAGGGTTGAAGAAATTGAGCACATTGCTCACACTGCTGACGACGTTCTCCAGCCCCTTCTGAATTGGCGATTTGTCAGGCTGGGGATTGAGATTGACATGTTCTCTATCTGGTTCGTAGTCCTTCCATTCGAACTCAATAGGGATGATTTTCAGTCCGGGGATGACATCCTCATCCGTGATATACCTCAGCTGCTTCACACTCATCCCTTCGGAGCGGAGCACCGTTCCTGAGTCCTCGTCCACGATCACCGGTTTGTTCAGGAGCTCCGCAAGTCTCAGGGTTCTAAGGAAGCACTCCTCATCCCCCTTGATCTTTCTCAAGTATACAAGGTGAGTGACACCCTCGGGGTTCACTGCAGCATCTTTGTTCGCGAAGACGTCAAGCTCTACTTGTGAATTGGGGTTGATGAGCACATGGGCTCTTCTCTTCTTGAACTTACCACTGGTGATGACGACCTCGAATGAGAAGTCTGGATATGCCCTGATGTATGTACCCATCTGAACAATGCTGGTGAACTTTCGGATTTAAGTTATTTTAATTAAGACAGAATTCAAGCGCTGGTATTCTCGACAGCGTCCTTGATGGCCTCGAAAGCTTCGTCAATCTGCTCCTTGGTGATGACGAGGGGGGGAGCAAACCTGATGGTGGTCTCGTGTGTCTGCTTGGCCAGAATTCCTCGCTCTTTCATAGCGTAGACATACGGTTTGGCGGGACCCGCCTCCTCGGTGAACTCTATTGCAAGCAGTAGTCCCATCCCTCTGACCTCCTTGATCTTAGATTTGGGAAGCGTCTCCAACTTCTTCTTGAAGTACTCACCCAGTTCTTTAGACCGCTCGGAAAGCTTCTCCTCTTTGATTACCTCGATAGCAGTGACTGCGATCCGGGAGGCCAGTGGGTTCCCCCCGAAGGTCGAGCCGTGGGATCCACTGGTCAGAACACTGAGGATCTCCTTGGAACCGAGAACTCCTGAGATGGGCATGATACCGCCACCGAGTGCCTTACCCACACAGACAAGGTCGGGTTTGATCCCGAAGTGCTGAAAGCAGAAGTCCTTACCTGTCCTGGAGAAGCCAGTCTGGATCTCGTCAGCGATGAGTAGGACATTGTTTACCTTGCAGATCTCATAGACCTCATTGAGATAGTTCTCGGGGGGTACAATGACTCCGGCCTCTCCCTGTATGGGTTCGACGAGGAACGCGACGGTGTTGGGGGTGATCGCCTCCTTGAGCGCTGCTGCATCACCGAACGGGATCTTCTTGAAGCCGGGTGTTGCAGGTCCGAAGTCACCGTAGGTATCAGGGTCTGAGCTAAAGCCGACGATAGTTGTTGTCCTTCCGTGGAAGTTGTTCTCACAGACGATGATCTCTGCCTTGTCCTTCTCAACCTTTTTATGCCAGTATCCCCACCTCCGTGCAACCTTAATGGCCGTCTCGACCGCCTCAGCTCCTGTGTTCATAGGGCAGGCCATCTCGTATCCTGCGAACTCACACAAGGTCTTCATGAACTCTCCCAACTGGTCGTTGAAGAATGCGCGGGAGGTGAGCGTCAGGGTCTCTAACTGATCCTTGGCCGCGGCTACGATCTTGGGGTGCTGGTGTCCCTGGTTCACTGCGGAGTACGCGGAAAGGCAGTCGAGGTAACGTTTGCCCTCGACGTCCCAAACGTAAACTCCCTCACCCTTCGAGAGCACAACACGTATAGGTGTGTAGTTCGGGCTCGTCCACTTCTCCTCCTTCTGAATATATTCCATTGTCAAACCTTCTTCGTTGGTCATTGATTGAGGAGAGGTTCGGAGATATTAGAAAATTTTCCTGCATCCCACAACAAAAAAGTTTGCACCCTGCTGTCTCCCACTAAAAAATTTAAATCACAAGCCGGAGATGTGAGACCAGATGAAAGCCTGCAGAAAATGCCGAGCAATCCAATCAGACAAGTCTAATCCAAGGTGCGAGAGGTGTAACAGTATCGACCTCACTGAGGACTGGTCAGGAATTGTGGTTGTGATAGACCCCGAGAACAGCGAGATTGCCGTCAAACTTGGTATCACAGAGACTGGCGAATTCGCCTTGAAGATCAGGTAAGCACCATGGAGATACGACACCTCAGACTTCCTGTAGAACTTCGGTCAGAGCTGGCAGAGCCACTAGGTGAATTGATAGAGGGTACGGCGCAGCAGGTTGGACCAGTGCTTGCGAAGAGATTGGCACAGAGCAGTGGGCTCATAGTCACAATAGGTGATGTCGTAAGCAATATGCTTCTTGTGAACGGGGTGCAGCCCCAGCTCATGGTCACGGATGGAATGACCAAGAGGGCGGAGTTAGAGCAGAAGGTAGAGGACGCACGCTACGAGGAGATCATCACTACCAGTCCTGCGGCGGAGGTCTCTGAAGAGGCCTGGGGAACGATCCGCTACATCGTCGAGGAGCTCACCCCGGAGAGCAGGATCCACCTTATTGTCGACGGGGAAGAGGATCTACTGGTTCTCCCAGTCATCATCGAACTGGGTGATAGGGACTACTCGGTCATTTATGGACAGCCGAACAAGGGTGCGGTTGTGCTGACGAGAAATCTATCAAAGAGATTTTTAATAGAGAGCATCATCGACAGAATGGAGACAGTTTCAGATGAACATCGAGATACTTGAAAGAAAGGAAAACCCACTTCTCGACAGAGAGGAGATAACCTTCGAGTTACACTACGATGGTGAGAGCACACCTGCAAGGCTTGCCGTCCAGAGCAAACTCGCTGCCCTGCTCAACGCAGACGCGGAGAGAACCATTATTAGGAAGATCGAGGGGAAGTTCGGTCGGCAGGTTTCGACCGGTCACGCCTACATCTACCCATCGGTCGAGATAAGAGATAAGGTTGAGGCAGTACACATCATCAAAAGGAATACAGCTGGAGGAGACGACGAGTGACAGAGAACAAGTACATCAAAGTTGTGGACGACAACACAGTCACACGGAAGATGAAGGCCTGCCCCGAGTGCGGACCCGGGTACTTCATGGGCGAGCACAAGGACAGATTCACTTGCGGACACTGTGGACACACCGAATTCAAGAAGTAGATTGTTCTCTAACCCTTTTTACATAATTCATCTTCTCTTCATTCAACAGACCTGGAATCTCCCATGTGGTGTACCAAGTCTCTATCCGTTCCACCCTCTTGGTAATTTCCTCCTTGGTGGGTTTGGCGAGGACACAGTGGAACATGCACATCCCGCAACCGTAGTGATTGGAGAAGTACTTGATACAACGGTCTCCATTTACCTTGAACTCAATCTCTACACCTTCTACCAAACTTTGCAACTTGGTCATCGAGGGGAGGGCGCTGACTGGGCAATTATTGACGCAGTAGACGCACTTCTTGCAGAACTCGGTTATCCCCCTGTCCTTTGGTTTACCATTTGGGATGGCGATATCGGTTGATATGCCACCCACTCGAACAAGTGGACCCAGCTCATAGTCGATGAATAATCCTGTTCTCCCCTGCTCACCCAGACCTGCGTGGCGGGCGTGAGGAGGAAGAAGGAGTTGGTGGTACTCATCAAAGTCCCCAAGGGGATGGTGAACGAAGACAGATACCCCAAGATCCACAAGCTTCTGTGCCAAGGAAATGAGCCTGTCTCCAAGCTGCATGTACGTCCGCATTATTTCACGGGCAGACTCCAGTGACGGGACTGTACTCATCTTCCAGTAATCCATCTGCTCGATGAGTACGATGACCCTCTGGTGGGATTCCGGAAGCCAATTCCCCTTAAAGAGGAATTCCGGTCTCAACTCCGCCACACCACCCCTCCCTCCTTCAAGGATCAGATCAAGGATTATCTCTGGATCCCCCTTGTATGAGGAAGGATTGCTCGCAGTTCGATTGAGAGCTGAGATCGTCTCGCGCTGCTTGTTGTACCTCAACCGGTACTCCTCAATGACAGGATCACCTTCCATACCCCTCGGGATGATCTGTGCGAGTTGGCGCTGCTTGGTAGTATCTAGCACTATTCTATTCCTGTCTCTTCTCAATTAAAGATTCTTTCCATTCATCTATCCACGCTTGTGTACCTAGCCCGGCTTGTCGCATCGTTATTCCGACACGGATAGCTTTCTTCTGCACACCCACAACGATGATCCTACCCCTGACCATCTCACCGACATCTACGGTGGCACCAGTGTCCTTACCTATCAGCCTATTGGCGGAATCGTCGTACCTGAAGTGGTCATTGCCCACCTGAGAGATATGGCACAGGGGTTGGATAGTGGAAACCTGGATGAATATCCCGAAGCTGGTGATATCGTTCACCTTACCCTCGACGATCTCTCCCCTCTCAGGCTTATAGCTCAGTACTTTGAAGTTGCAGGGATAAAAGGCACCACCGTCTTGAGGGATCAGCTTGCCCTTCCCAATCTCCTCGGCTTCCATGACAGAGACGATGTATCCCAACTCGGGAAAGATCTTCCCCTCTAGGCTGTCTCTCGCCAAGTCAAGAAGTATTGAACTGAGGTTCTGATCGAATCTATCAGGTGGTACGCGAAGTGTATCGGTTATAGATGAGATGTAATACATAGATAGGGCTCCCTGAGTAATATCGACAAACTAAGTGAATATATGTCTATTAAATTCCTTGTGTTAGATTTCGAGTGGAGACAAGAGGTGTTACGCGCGAACTAAAACTACAATTTTAATACGCTAGATAAGTTGAGAAGTATAAGTTAGAGATAACGAGGTCTGAGACACATGGCAAAGAAACAAGTTACTAAGATGATTATCAATATCGGGACCAAATCCGGTAAAACCGAGAAGATCCTCCTCCAAGATGAGGCTCAGGCACCTCTGTACGGTTACGTTATAGGTGACGAGTTCGAGGGTAATCTCATTGGAGAGGACTACGATGGATATGTATTCAAGATCACTGGAGGAACCGATAAGAACGGCTTCCCCCTGCGCCCCGACTTCGAGGGTAACCTCCATTACAAGCCTCTGCTGAGCAAGGGAGTTGGCTACAAACCGAGGAAGAAAGGAGAGCGGAAGCGCAAGAGACTACGAGGAAACGAAATTCAAGACGATGTCGCACAGCTGAACTGTGTCGTAGTCAAAGAAGGTAGCAAACCTCTCTCAGAGTAAAACAGACCCTTCATCTCGGAGTCAAGGAAGTGATTGAAAATAGCAAAGAAAGAAGAGAAAACACCCGTAAAGAAAAGAAAGTCGACTGCGAGAAAATCCACAGCGAAGAAAACAGAAACAAAGTCGGAGGAGAAGGCAAGCACCAAGAAGAAGGCGACTGCCAAGAAATCCACGACCAAAAAGACAACTGAGAAGAAGACAAGCACCAAGAAGTCTACTGCGAAGAAGTCCACGACAAAGAAGACGACGGAGAAGAAAACTACCACTAAGAAGTCCACTGCGAAGTCCACGACAAAGAAGACAACGGAGAAGAAAACTACCACTAAGAAGTCTACTGCGAAGAAGTCCACGACAAAGAAGACGACGGAGAAGAAAACTACCACTAAGAAGTCAACTGCGAAGAAGTCCACAACAAAGAAGGTAGATGTGAAGACGATACACCCCAGTGTCAACATCGGGACTGCAGGGCATGTAGACGAAGGTAAATCGACCCTCGTTCAAGCACTCACAGGAGTATTTCCTGACAGCCACTCAGAAGAGGTCAAGAGAGGTATTACCATCAGATTAGGTTATGCAGATGCGGATATCTACGAGTGTCCCGAATGTGACGAGCCCGATAAGTGGGGTATCAGCCCAACATGTGCCCATTGTGGAGCTGAGGCAGAGCTTAACAGAAGAGTTTCCTTCGTCGACGCACCAGGACACGAGATCCTCATGCAGGTTATGCTCTCAGGTGCAGCCATCATGGATGGGGTGATCCTCGTAATCGGTGCAAATAAAAGTGTGCCACAACCACAGACAAGGGAGCATCTCGCCGCAATCACAGCTCTCGGGATCAGGAATGTAATCATCGTCCAGAACAAGGTCGAGCTCGTCGATCCAGAACAAGTTAGGGAAAATGAGAGACAGATCACAGAGTTCCTCAAGGGAACCATCGCAGAGGGAGCACCTGTTATCCCTATGAGTGCGATCCACGGGATCAACATGGACCTCCTCCTCTCTGCCATCCAGAACTTTATCCCCAACCCTAAACGAGATGAGAAAGCTTCCCTGCGTATGTTTGCAGCTAGATCATTCGACATCAACAGACCAGGAACCGAGCCCATGCAACTCCGAGGAGGAGTTTTCGGTGGGTCTATCAAATCTGGTAAGGTGAAAGTTGGGGACAAGGTTTTGATCCTCCCTGGTCTGAAGAAGAAATCGGGCAAGCAGGTAGAACGTATCCCCACAGTTACGGAGGTCGTGAGTATCAGGGTCGGTGCCACAACTGATTCGGACAACGCAACTCCAGGAGGACTTGTGGCCATCCAGACCACCATTGACCCCTCCATGACACGAAGTGACAATCTCAGCGGTTGTATCATTACCGATCCAGACAACCCTGTAGAGGTAGTGAATGACATCAAGCTCAAGTACACCCTCTTCGACAAGGTAGTCGGTAGTGATGAGGAACTTGAAGTTAAACCTATTGCCTCCAAGGAAGCACTGCTCCTCACTATCGGTACTGCACCCATGACGGGTGTAGTAACCAACCTCGGCAAGGGTATTGCTGAGCTCAGGCTCAGCGGAGTAGTCGCTCTCGACCCAGACGTCAAAATTGCCATCTCTCGAAGAGTTCAAAAGAGGTGGAGGCTCATCGGCTACGGTGAAGTCGTTGAATGATCAAGATCTTCATAGACACTAATGTCCTGATTCA
Organism: Candidatus Heimdallarchaeota archaeon; assembly: GCA_015522385.1. The sequence continues at coordinate 33,830 of WAMJ01000259.1, read as the reverse complement.
CAGCATCGAATGGAAGGTATCACTTGATACCCAGATAGAGAAATTCATCACAAAGAAGTACCAGATCCTCATTCACCAGTTAGTTCTGGAGGAGCTCTTCGAGGCCACTGAGGCCCCGGGGAAAACAAGGAGATTGGCCAAGCTTGCTCTTCAACTCCTTGACCGCTACGAGTTGTACGAGGACGATCAGGAGTATGCAGGGACAGACATAGCGCTCCTAAAGACTGCGAAAAGAGAAGGGGGGGTAGTCTTGACCTTCGATAGAATTCTACTCCACAGGTGCAAAGAGGTGGATGTACCCGTTCTTTACATCAAGGGGAAAGGGAAACTGACCTTAATTGGATATCCAAAAACTGATGATCTCTAATCCCCAGTTACCTTGCTCTTTCTCATCGTGTTAACTGTCTGCACCGTTCCAATTACTGCCAAAATCACAATAGCACCTACCAGACTGTAGATGAAGACATCAGAGGAGAGGAAGTCGGTGGGTTTAGTCACAGGGTTGACCACCTCGACGTCAACCCTCAGTTCACCGATCCTATCGTGGATATCCACCGCTGAAACCACAATGGTATAATTTGCGTTCTCAACGGTCTTTGTGTCCCACGAGTAGATGTATGTTGAAGTAGTGGAGTCAAGAGTTGTGGATAGGACACTTTCCCCGTTGCCATCGAGAATCTTCAGCTTGACCTCCTTAATGAGGGAGCTGTCTGTAATATTAAAGGTGAGATCCACCGTGCCCTCGATGACCGATCCTTCACCCAAACCAAGAGAGGTAATCGATGGAGAATCAATACCCTGTCCGCTGACTTGGATTCCGATTGAGGAGGCATTATTGATGAGGAGGAAGATCACATTTGTAAGTGCAGTTTCGTTCTGAGGGGTAAAAACTAAATTCAATGGAACCGACTTCCCTGCATCGAGAGTGAAGTCAGACATATTGGTAGAGAACTCATCAGTAGTGCCGTTTACAGATATGTTGGCCATGCTGAATCCAATGTTGGTAATCACCACGGTCTCAAGAGATGTCTCACCAATCTCGACCTCACCAAAGTTGACCGAGGATACAGACACCGTCACTAGGGGAAGAGTTGATATCGTGAAGAGATACAAAACACCAGCAAGACCAACTGAAGCTCCATGCCCGTATTCATCAACAACTGGGTAATAGAGACCTGCAGAAAAGTTAGCAATAGAGTTGAGAATCGAGGTTCTGTACAGATCTAACCTGTTTAGCTCCTTGGTTTGATTGACCAACTGCTCAAAGCCAAGTAGGGTTTCGACAATTCCCGCAGTACCATAGGCCAAAGATGATGTTAGGTCTATCTTCTGTCCGTTATTCACGTATTCAGGGAAGCCAAGTCCCCCATTTATCCCTTCCCTGAGCAGGGAAATAAGATTCCATAGATTCAATACCTTCCCTTGTTGTGTACTGTTGAGCGAATCGTAGGTGAGGGACAGGAAGCGTAAGTTTCCACTGATACCAAGTTCAAGCCCCGTCCAGTACGATTCCAGATCGATTGTCTCGTCGTAGAGGTTACCAAGGTAATTATCCCCATCGAGCAACCACGATATCATTCCTTCAAGTCTGGACTGGATCAGACTGTCATTATCGAACTGTAGGTAATTGAAGTAGTACTCCCCGATACCCGAAACTCCCAAGGCTCTGGAGTTAGAGACAACGGTGTCACCGACAGTGATTGGCAGAACCGAGTATCCTTCTATATCAATGCTACTTTCTGCCAAGAAGGTGTTGACAAGATCCAGTACTTCCCGAGCGAAGGTGAGGTTGGCACCCGGTGCCTCCACGTAGTCGAGGATCGAGACTCCAAGACCTACTGGACCAAAGGCCCTACCAGTGTACGTCGCAAAGTCCATCTGATCAGTGAAATAGTCGAATGCATACCAATAGTTCCCATCGAGGTAAGTAAGGTTGGTCTCCCAAGATATTTTGGTGTCTACTGTAGAAAGATCCAAAATCGATGAGTAAATCCTGTACGCAACAGCCGTATACGTGGTATTCTGAGTGACCAATGCAAGTTTCGAGTAGAAGGCGGCAATGCCTGACAGACCGAAGTCATATCCCAAGTCTATCTCCGTGGTATTGTCACTTACGCTCCATATGGTGTGAGTCGCATTGTTGACCTGTGCAAAACCCAGTAGGTCATTCGCAACCTGCTCTGTTAAGGAGAGAGTCCCATTTGTCCTGAGTAGCTGCATACCCAGTCCTGCTATACCTCCCGCTACAGAGTAGTACAGTTGGTCGTCACCTGGATTACGGAACTCTTGCCAGTTAGTACCAACCAGACTCTGGTAGTACGATAATGCATCGTCATATACTGTCTCCCTTTCCAAGGAACTAACAGTGGGGTAGGGGCTCAAAGGGATGAGTAAAATAATAAGGAACAGAACCCTGATTTTGGCCATGTAGAGTATTTCTCATGATGAAATTTCAACTTTGTTGTCGGGAATAGGGGATTTTAGCAGAGATAAGACGGATACTTCTTACTAGGAATCTTCATCTGGGATGTCTGCTCCGAGACTTGGGAGGTAAGGTCGAACTGCTGATAATTTAAGGTAGCAGTCCAATCGTAGCATTTATTCTTGTTCCTTACCTTCTCACCGAATCCCGTGAAGAGGAGAGTGACAATCTCACCCTGTTTGAGATTTCCAGAGAGGATGGTAGAGAGATCAAGTGTGATAGTCTTACTCACCACCGAAAATGACTGACTAACAGTAGAACCCATTGATCGACTTATATAGACCACAGGGTGGGGATTGGTGTATTTATACTTCTCGGGAAGCGTGTAGACTAGACTGAGCCCAGTTGTGGGTAGATCTGCATCTAGAACTTGGAAGGACACCTGCAACGACCAGTAGGTCGGGTTTTTCTTCCTTGTAGGTACTGTGATATCGGTCAACTTGTTCTCGGTGATTGAGAGCTTTCCAATTGGATCTAGACGATTGGTCTCAACTAGGAGTGAAAGGATAGAATTCCTTACAAGGATATCCCGCTCTGCTTGGTCAAATATTCTATCATCAACCGGCACGGTAATTACCTCACCAAGAGTGATGTTAGAAGCAGTGACGTTAGCTGCCTTAGAGACGACAAGTGATCCATTTCCAGCCCATTTAATTTCAGGGGGATGAGATCGCTTTGCCCTCTTGTAAATCTGATACTCGGTGATACCATATGATGTCGTCTGGTTGTTTGAGTCGTCGTATTTCCCGATCGACCAGAGGTATTCCTGATTATCGTAAAGGGTAATCGAGCCCTGAAGTGACTGTAGAAGGTAGTCGTTGGTCTTTGCCCAAGTGTAACTTCCAGTGAGATAATATTTCTTCTCCTTGTACTCCTTTGTGTGTGGTGTGTACCAGACACCAGTAATACTCTGAGTCGTAGAGTTATCGACATTATCATCATCATAAAGATCCTCTATGACCCTACCGATCATCAACATAGGCTTGCCAGAGAGGTAAATCTTCATCATCTCCGCAGCCGCGTCAGTACTCACTACCCATTCCGCGTTGATTATAAGATCCGACCATTCTGCAATAGCAGTACCATTGAAATCCTCGCTTGTATCATACACGTTGGTTTCATTGTTCAGACGGTAGTACAACTTATTGGATCCATTAAGCTCTTTGACCATATTAATAATAGTAGCAAGCATTGAATCGGGATCATCAATGTCTTGACCATAGTGAAGTACAGAGACGTTGTAAACAACCGGGTTGTAGATGTTAACTGAGATGTGTGTCTCTGTTAGCACCTCGACGATCTCACCGTTTATATCACCTAATGCAACGGTATATGTAAAACCAGTATTCATAGGAAGACGTGCCAGTGTATTGCTGGAATCGGTAAGGTTAACCTTGTAGACTATTGAAGTATTGGCCAGTTGCTTATATCCTGTGAATTCACCATTGGACGTGGTGTATTCCGCAGCAGAGTCGACAATTACCCATTCGGAATAGTCGTCGAGTCTGATGCCATCGACATAGATATCAACGTCATAGACGAGGATATAAGCATCTGGCCCAGTATAATCAACTCTGAGCTCAATACTTGAGTAGTAAGTGTCATTGAGGTTCTTGGCAAACTTAGCAACCTCAAAAGACACCGACTGTGAACTTGCAGTAGTTGTATCTTGACCCTGTGAGGGACCATCCTCGGAGGTCACAGAGGAAGTGTTCTCCGAGTATTGCAGGAAAACCATTACCGCAGATGTACTGGCAACGATTAACGCAATCATTAGGATACTTGATATAACTGGACTGATAGCGCGACGGATTCTCATCTTATAACAATATATGACTTTTGGGCCTATTAAGCATTTGGAATAGAAATCACCTAGATATTTATTACAATTTTTTTAATATCCAGTTAATTGATTATTCGAAGGATACGTTGACGTCATAGTACCTCAAATTGAGCGTCCAGTAAAACGAACTCCCTGCAAACCGCAACGGAACCTCAACAAATGCATTGTTCCCGACGAGCTTCGTCGAGAGCGACAGCTTGATGTTACCTTCATTCGTGTTGTAGAGACGTGTAAAGATCGGGGACTCAATAACACCATTGTACTGGAATTTAATACTGGATGTAGCGATCGTTTTGAACAGAGCACCTACAAAATTGAAATTGACATAGGTGAGTGTCGTGACGATGGAGTTCCCAGATTGAAATTCATTGGTCACTATCATCCGATAAGAGAGCGAACTGTTCAGGATGGGCTTGTCCGAGGGACGAGAGACATTGAGAATCGACCACGGGGTGTCTCTTATCGTCGTCTCATTGAGACTGAAAAAGTCCTGAGCATTAGTACCACGAAGGTACTGGTGTTCGAATGGACTATACAAATCAGAAGCCAAAGGATTCGTAATAACTATACGTGGAAAGGTGATCGACGTCACAAAGCTGCTCATATCTGTACCATTCATGAACGGGATGATCGTCATCGTCGAAACGTTGTCACCTATGATCGTCGAGCTCTCTGCCCTGAGCTTGATCAGCTTCTCAGTACCTGAAGACTGAACCAGCAACGCGCGCAATCCATCATCCAGCGTCTGAAGGTGACTGGACGTACTGTTAATCTGAATCTGGTCATCGATGGTCTGAAGATTTGGGTAGATAATCGTCAGTACAGCTCCAATTGCAGCCACGAATAACCCAATGAGAAAGACAGTGGCAATAACCGGAGAGACCCCTCGACGAAGTCGCGAGACATTCAACAGCCGTATTCGGATTCGATTCACTGAACCACATACGACCCCATGATATTAGACATTATCGGATACGGATCGATCCAGATTAAGGAGTTTATCTGCCCAGATTAAACCTACCTATGAGATGAAAGTGCAGCAGAAGATCGTCTTGGTCGGTGATCCACGAGTAGGGAAGACCTCGCTCAGAAGAAGATACCTAGGTGATCAGTTCAGGGAGAATTATTATATGACCCTCGGAGTAGAATTCTCAGTACACAGAAGAGACAATGTCACAACTCAGATATGGGACGTAGGAGGACAACCCGGGTTCAGAAAGATCAGGGAGGGATACTACGCAGGGACAACACACATCCTCTTCGTATTTGACCTGTCACGACCAGAGACCATCCACAGCTTCAGCAGATGGTGGGAGGAAGTTGTGTGCAACACTAAGACAGACCCAAAACTCATCGTCATCGCCAACAAGCAGGACCTCGTCACAGAACAGCAGAAGAGCAAAATCAGGAGAATGGTAGACTCCGTCGTCAAGGTGGACAACCTCTACATAGAGACCTCCGCAAAATTCGCCCTGAACATAGACTTCATCTTCGATCAGATATTACCACTAACACCCTAGGCGAGAGTTTATAAAAATTCAGAACAGAACATAATCAGTGGAGATATCCACAGAAGGGCCAGTAGTATAATGGAAGTATACGGGTCTCCGGTGAGAATCTCGGAGCAAACCTGAGATCTGGGTTCAATTCCCAGCTGGCTCATAATTCCCTTGGACCCATGACTGTCAGTTGGATCCGTGAATTAAACAATGAGCGATGCGAGATTTGAACTCGCGACCTCCCGCTTCCTACATTGTAGCATTCCGCAGGCGGGCATTCTTCCACTGAACTAATCGCTCGGTATGGACTGATATGTCCTTGATTGGAGTGTGGATTCTCGATATAATTAAGTTTGCATAATTTCCGAGGTCGGATGTTCTTCCTTTCCCACTGCGGTCTTCCTGACACCCATATTTTAGAACTACGTTTCCTGTAGACGATGAGTTCAGCTGTTTTCCCTTTCTTCCTTGATCTTAGCGGCCTTCTCTTTCAGTCCTGATGACTTCTCGGCGATCATTTTCCCCAGTGCGGAAGTTCCTGCCTTGATCTTTTCTCCAGTTTTCTGGAGTTTCTCCTTCGCCTTGAGGTAGTCAGAACTGATTCCTCTCATGAGTGCCTCGCATGTAGTGCATATGCAGGTGTTGTCGATTGGGGCCACGGGGTCGACGTTTGGGAATTTCTCCTTGAGCATATCCAGTATGTCAGAGGCAGTGAATGCTATGTTTCCATCTGCTGGGGGGTTCTTGCAGAACCAGCAGGTCATTTTCTTTCGTGAGCCGAACATGGTCTAAGGGGAGTCGTGTTGCAAATAAACCTTTCAGGTTATTCATGTTTGGATGACCACAAATGAAGAGTGTTGACACCTTACAGGGTATCTATGGAGACTGGGTTCATTGACTACAATTACCAAGGAAGCAATTGAGCTTCATTACTCTTCCCCAGCATCTTACTCTTCCGCGTTGTCAATATTCTTGTTTGTTTGGAATATATCAGTGAGGAGGTATATTCTGATCAGGACGAGTGGGACGAAGCTCATGCTGATTCCTGTTAGGAGAAGGAATAGGAGGTTATATTTCTTCTTTATAAGCAGAGCAGTGGTGTACGCTGCTATTTCCGCGAGATGCAGCATGAAGAAGATGTCACCGGACACTGCGAGTATTGACCCTGAGTTGATTCCGAGGATCTGAGAGATCAGGGTGCGTACGATGGTGGTTGGGAGGGGGAGCCCGAGGACGAACTGTCCAAGAACAGCGCCGATAATTCCCACCACAGCTATGATAATGACATCGATGAGTTGGTAGTTCCTGAGAGCTATAAGGAGTGCACCGAGAACGAGGATTTCCACAACGAGGGAGATGTATATAGTGGTGATAGTGAAGATCTGGATTAGCAGGTCAAGTGTGACGACCGTGATGAGTGCGAAATAGGTGGTGAGCAGATGTTCCTTCCTGTCGAGTTTTGTGAAAAGGTAGTACACTATTATGATGTTAAGAACCAAGAGGCTGACCCTGAATATTATATTGGATGAGGGTATGTCGAGGATGTTCGCGACACCCAAGACGTAGGCAAACACCATGGCTAGGAGCACGATGGGCTCCTCTGTCGTCCTGTAGACGTAGACCATGACAGGCAGGAGAGTGATTGAGGCGATCAGTGCCCAGACTCCCTGTCCTACGAGAGAGAGCTTGTGCAGGGCAGAGGTATCGGTTAATACGATAAATACTATATTTAGCAGGAGAAGAACTCTAATCAGGAGGTCAACTCTGCTCTTAGATATCGACAGATCCACAGTATAGGGTTCAACACCTCTGATTTAAGGTGTCGTGTAGTTCCGTGATCAGGATATGCCTGTTTTCAGTTCCCCCTTATGGGTACGAGGTGGATGAGAGCAATCCCTTTGATGGGGTCATTGGAAGATGTAATTCACGGTAAAGGTGCTAATCTATCCAGTTATGTCCTGTATGTGCTTCGCGTCCTCTGGATAGAATGACTCGGGGTTGTCGATGTACTGCCCGACGTAACCCGTGTGGTAGTGGACAGATCCTGGGAGTCTGATCAACCTACGGGTATCTATCGTCACCTTGTGGTCGATCCTTGCATACCTATACTTCACCATTAGATCGAAGAACTGGTTGTGGGGTATCTTTTGCGGGATGATGTCGATGATTTTCTGGTACAACTTCTGCTCAATCTTCTTGACCATCGTGGCCCGTGCGGTCTTCTTGATCCCTATCTCCTCGAAGACCTTCGCTTTTGTTTCGAGTACGAATCTCTCCGTGAGCATTCGGAAGATACGTTCCTTGAGGAGGATTGAGTCATTGTTGATCTTCTCAATCCTCTGGTCTCCCCCGGGATCGTTGATCAACTGCATGTAATTCACCAGTCCAGAACGCTGTTCCTGATTGAGTGTCAGAGTCTCCTTGTCGAGCACCCAGCAGTGGTATCCCCTTCCACCCGTGAAAACCCACTGCAGTTTTTTGAAGCCGAAGTCAATCCGCAGTGTCTCGTCCATGATCAGGGCAGCGTCCTGCATAAGTCCCCAGCAGATCTCGCAGACATCCCTGCCCTTGCAACTGCACTGCCGAACGGGGTCGTAGTCGCTGGCGTCGAGGTCGAAGATCAACTCCCTACCCACCCACTCGGTGTCATGGATGGTGAAGGCACTGTACTTCTTGGTCTTGGTTCTCACTGGATCAGCGTAGATTGCTCCCGCATAAGCCGCTCTTATTGGATAGATGCTCATGTACTCCTTGAGGTCCTCCGGTTGGGAGAACGACTTGTTCCTTGTGAAGTAGTGTCCAGTCCGGTCGAAACCAAATTCACGACGGGGGAAACTCTCCCTGTCCAGCACCTTCCAGAGGAGCGTGATGTTGAAGTGATCCCTGTAGTAGGTCTTGAGCTGTTCGTCGGAAATGGATGGTTTGAAGACGACCTTCTTACCGGACTGGCCATCCGAATTCTGGTTGTCAGTCATCAGAGGCCTCCTGAGAACTTATTGGTTCCGAGGTATCCTCTGGAGGATCCTCAAGGTTGACGGGCTCACCGCTTGGCGCCATCTTCAGCTCGAAGACTAGACCCTTCTCCTTCGCCATCCTCAGGTACTGTAGTGGATGAGAGATCACGGGAGGAGAGGAGGAGAGGTCACCCGTGATGAAGCTAAGGAAGTGCCGGCATGCCTTATTGGCATCGAACTGGTAGGTGCTAGACACTATATTCCGGGCTATAACGGTTCTACTCTCCTTCAGTGCTGGTTTTTCGATCATATCTATGATGTCTGCGAGCATCTTAGAAACGGTTTCCACGTTGTTGTGCTTAAAGGTGCAGTGCATCTTGTCCTGTATGGTCTTGCACGAGGGCATGGTGTAATCTATTTTCCCCCCTTCCATCCCATAGATATGGCGGATGATGTAGCCGGCTCTATTGCTGAACTCCTCGAAAGTCATACCGATGTTGTCAACTGCCTTATTGTACCAGTACCTCAGTTGCTCCTCGATGGGCATACCGGTCACCTTGAGGAAGATACCGAGCTGGAAACGTTCCCAGTGGGTGAGGTAACCCGTAGCGTTCACCTTGTGAATGAGGTCTTGCAGGCACGGTGGCAGGATGAGCACGTTCTCCTCGACACTCCCATCGAGTTCGATGTGGTCGATACCGAAGGATTCGTACCGAGGTTTGATCAGGGGTTTGGTATCCTCGTCTTCGAGGAATTCAAGAATCGATGATGACATACGGCCCAAGGCTGGTGTGCTCTCAAGCCTCTCACCTATTTCACTGATCCGGCTTTTCAACAGGTGCTCGAACCGCTTCTTGATCACCGAGAGCAGCGACTCCGTTGTCCCGAGTATCCATCCGTGGTAGAGGACGAATTTTCGTTGCTTGAGGACATCGGGAACCTGAGTGTACCGGATAGCGAGGACATCCTTAAGCCCAGATCGATCCCGTAGGATATTCGAGTCACGCAGTAGTTTACGTCTTCTCTGCTCCAGTGGGTTGACGAAGTGGAATTTGACAAGAACATCCTCGTCGAGTCTTCGGGAAAGTTCCTCACCACTTATTGCAAGATCGCCATAGAGGTAGTCAAGTATAGCGTCCTTCTCGGTTTTCAAGCTGGCCTTGAAACGTTCGTAGAAGAGGTCTCCCTCCGTCTCGACAAGCCAAGATGCGACCTTCATGTCCGAGGCCGCAGCTATACGGAGGAGCCCGTGACCCAAGATCTCCCGGTCTGCCCTTGTCATGAACTCTTCGTGTGTCTCAAAGACCTCCTGCTTCAGGAGTCTCTGCGGTAGCTTACCGGAGAGGAGCATGACCCTGCCTTTCGTCAGTTTCTTCTGGTCGTCCTCTCCAACTACCGAGTTCTCGACTTTTCTGAAGGGGAACCACGCTGGGAGAGCCATGACATATTGAAATTCGGTTTTGGATATTTAAGGATGTAGACAACGAGGAGACCATAACGAAATTTATCAATAGTCGAAAACCCTATGGGATTAAAGATGGTGAACAAGAAAGAACTGAAGAAGATTTTCACCCCGGAGAGCTACAAAGTTGAGCTCTTTAAGGACAAAGGATTCATCAGGAAGAAATGCAGTAACTGTGATTTGAGCTATTGGACTCTTGATCCGGATCGAACCACCTGTGGGGAGACTGAGTGCGAGGGTGGATACAAATTCATCGGTCGCAAGGGCCCCAACTGGGATTTCCACCAGACAATAAATAACCTGACCAAGTTCTTCCAGAAGAATGGTCACACTCCAATTGACCCTTACCCTGTTGTGGCAAGGTGGAGGGATGACATAGAGTTCACCATCGCAAGCATCGCCACCTTCCAACCTTACGTAACGAGTGGTGCTGTCAAGCCACCTGCGAATCCCCTGACCATCCCCCAACCCTGCCTTAGATTCGGGGGTGAGTTCAACGACCTCGACAACATCGGGAGGACGGGACGACATCTGTCCAGCTTTATCATGTTCGGTCAGCATGCCTTCAATGGTGAGGGGTTGAAGGGGGGGTACTGGATGGACAGGTGCATCGACCTGAATTTCGACTTCCTGACCAACGTGCTTAAGATCGAACCCGAACAGATCACCTACACCGAGAACATCTGGGCAGGTGGTGGGAACTTTGGTCCAAATCTCGAGTCCATGGCCTACGGCACGGAGATCGTAAACTCGGTATTCATGCAGTACCAGAACCTACCTGGCGGTGGGTACAGGGAGATGGATCTCAGAGTCATCGACGTTGGCTGGGGTGCAGAGAGGGTCGGCTGGTTCTCTCAGGGCACACCCACCATTTACGAGTCCACATTCGGTCCAGTCTGGGACTACCTCCTCAAGGAGAGTGGGCTGGAGTATGACAGGGACCTCGTCTCGAAATACTCAATACTCGCTGGTCTACTCGATGTCAACGAGATCACCGACATCAAATCGGCCCGCTCTGGTATCGCGGAGAGGCTGGGGATGACCCTGCCCGAGCTCAACGAGAAGCTCGCTGGTGTGGAGGCGCTCTACGCCATTGGAGACCACTCACGAACCGTATCCTTCGCGCTCGCAGACGGTGCTATTCCTAGCAATGTCGGGGGTGGTTACAACGTCAGAACTGTTCTGCGCAGGATGTTCACCCTCAGCGAGATGAATAATTTTGATCTTGACATCTCAGAGCTGATCTCACGGCAGATCATGTATGTCTCACAGACCTACCCACGACTCAAGGAGATATCCTCCTTCATCGAGACGATCATCGACGTGGAGAGGGCGAGGTATAGGAAGACCATCAAGTCCGGGACGCGATACGTGGAACAGCTGCTCAAGAGCAAGGGAAAGGTGACGACGGAGAAGCTCATCGAACTCTACGAGAGCAGGGGGATAAGCCCAGAGATCGTGCAGTCCATAGCATCCGAGAAGGGAAAGGAGATCGAGATACCGGGGGACTTCTACAACAGGATAAGCAGCGGATCGGTTGAAGAGACCGAGGAGAAGATCGAGGAGGAATTCCAACTTGATCGGCTCAAGGAGTTCAAGACAAAGAAGATGTACTATGACATCCCGTACAAGCGGGAGATCAAGGCTAAGGTCCTGGCGGTCTTCGACACTGGTCATCTTGTCTTTGACAGAACCATCTTCTATCCTATCGGAGGAGGGCAGGCGGAGGATCACGGGATTCTCAGGTTTGGGAAATCTACACGACAAGTCATTGATGTCAAGAAGTTTGGGGATGCAATTGTCCACAAACTTGACAGTCCACTGAAGTCCCTCAAGGTGGGTTCAACCGTGAGACTGGAGATCGACTGGGAGAGAAGACAGGCATTGATGCGGCACCACACCGCGGTGCACATCGTGGGAGGGGCGGCTCGCAAGGTATTAGGACCACACATCTGGCAGGCAGGGGCCGACAAGACGACGGAACGTGGGAGACTGGATATCACACATTGGGAGAACCTCGACAGGGAGACCCTAGACGAGATCGAGATGGTCGCGAACGAGGTTGTCATGGACAACCGTGAGATCATAAAGCATGTACTTCCTCGCCAAGAGGCTGAGCAGAAGTACGGCTTCACCATCTACCAAGGAGGTGTTGTCCCAGGCGAAGAGCTGAGGATCATTGAGATCCCTGGAATAGACACCGAGGCGTGTGGTGGTACTCACGCACACCAAACTGGAGATTTAGGCTACATCAAGATACTGGGTTCGGAGAGAATCCAAGACGGAATCGTGAGAATAACGCTGACCGCAGGGAAGAAGGCAGTTGCTTCAAGCCAGCATCAGTACCACCTCCTTGCCCACTCATCCAGTGTATTCAGCGTCAACCCCGAGGACCTTCCAAAGACCTCAGAAAGATTCTTCAACGAGTGGAAGGAGAGAGGTAAGCAGATCTCCAAGCTCTCCAAGGATCTAGCGGAAGCACGTATCCCGCAGGTCATCGAGAAGGCGAAGGAGCTAGAGGTCGGAGGTACAGTCTACAGGGTAGCCATCATGAGGCAGGATGCACCCTTGAATGACCTGATTCAACTGGGGGAGAAGCTGTCCACTGCGACCAAGGATCAAGGAAACTTCATCGGGGTGATCTTGGGTAAGGACGAGGGACGTGCAGGGATAGTCGTCTGCCGGTCTGCAGGGATGAAGACCCAGCTCACACCGATCATCCGTTCTCTCGGAAAGATCGTTGGAGGAGGCGGAGGAGGAAACAAGGACGTCCTATCTGGTGGTGGGAGCAAACCAGAAAATATTTCTGAAGCATTGGATAAGAGCTGGGAAATTGTGAAGAATTCACTTTCCAATTAGGTGTAAGATAGGGACAAATTAAAAAGAATTATTGTGGGATGGGGAGTATGATTGAACCTCTACCCAAGGATGAATTACATGCAAGGCTGTCAGCGACCAGTGGAATCCTCCACTCGGCTTTCTGGGGAAAGGACAGGGCAGCAGTGAACTACAAACCAGAGGGTGACGAGTATGGGAAATACTCCCCACTTGAGGCCCTCGTTATCCTCCAGCACGCAGCAGAAGTATTTGCCGAGAGAGTACAGAGGATGGTCAAGGGAGAGGACGTCCCCGAGACGAGGGACTACAACCCAGACAAGTTTCTTGAAAAGATTGACATTGAGGATGAGTCGGTTAAGGCGAACCTCAGGGAATTTATGGACGCGAGAGCGAAACTGTTCAGAGCTCTCTTCCCCCTAAAGGAAGAGGAGGAGTGGGACAAGTTCAAGATCAGGCACGAGGTCTACGGTGAGATCACCCTAAGGCAGCTTCTGACGACACACCTCCAGATGGAGGAAGAGTTGACCAAGAATGCAGTCTCTATTCTTAAGGAATACGAGTTACACCACCTCTAAGAGTAAAAATTCAAAACAACTTCCATCATGAGAAGAAGGTCTTCAGGAAGCCAATGTGTGAGCGTGAGCCAGAGCCTGTTATTTAGAATATCAGAGAGCACCTCGCTGGCACTACTTGCCTTGGTCATCACAGATGGAGCAGCGGAAGAGGAGTAGCGATCGAGAGCTCCAAAAACATGACTTATCTCGTGCTGGAAGAGGTTGTCCCCCCACGATGAGCTCAATCTCTGTCCCCCAGCGAAAACACTCCCACCCGCATTAACCGCGATGTTGTAGGGCCCCTCTTGATCCCCAATCACAATTCCATAGTGATCCATCGTCTTGTTTGTCAGGATGAGAAGCATGTTGAGACCGTAGTTTGATGGATTGTAGACGCGATCATTTCCCCAAGTGGTCAGCCCCAGCACCTTTCCGAACTGATCCTTGGAGTATTCGATGAGGTCGAAAAGATCTGAACCTCCTTCGTAAACTACGGGTATTGAAACTGATATGACAAAACTGACGTTGAAGTACATTGTGAATCGTTCACTGACCTGGTCAAGATAATATTGAGGGGGTGAGAATGTCGATGACCACTGGTCATCAATCACCGCAGTCATCACCTTAATCCGCTTGGTCAGCATCTGCATGTTGATCGTGGCAGAAGTATCTCCCTCAACGTACAGAACAAGGCTCAGGTTGTGCATGTTCGCGTACGTCACAAGTGGGAAGGTGAATTCAGTCGAGTTTGTTGATGTTGCATTTAACGACCCGTCGATAAAGAGGGAGAGGTTGGTCAATCCCACATTCTCCACCCTGAGAAGCAAGACACCAGACAGGCTCAACGAGGTGTTAAGTTCAATTCTTTGGAGGTGGGGAGAAGAGTCAACTGAAAATTGCGAGCCTGTGAAACTGGACTCGCTTACAGACGAAGTGTTAATATCGGTTGTTCGCACATCCCATGTTGCAGAAGCTGCCCTGTTCTCGATGCCATTTTGAAGAACTTCAAATGGTTGACCTAGGGTGATGGTTTGTGTCTCGCTACTAAGACAGGAGATGTACTGTACCTCGATGTTGTTCACGGAGTAGTTGCCAGGTTGTAGAGCAAGGAATGTCTTGTTTCCCGCTAGTGATGATCCGTAATTGAGTTGGAGCGAAATGGAGTCACCTTTCTCCAACATCAGAAAGTCAAAACTTATCCCCTCTTTGTACTCCTTTCCTCCGGAATCTACAGTGATAATGACTTGAAGAAGGAAGGCGTCCTCCTTGGGATCAAGCTGAAGAGTGAGCTGAAGCCCGTCTCCGTATTGCATCTTGTTGGGGAAGGAAGAGGCAATGTCCAGACCTGATTCACAGTACAGCCCCTCCGTTGGAACGAAGGTCTGTGAAGCTGAGTTTGACAAGAGCAGATAGCTACCCCCAGCTATAATAAGAACCGAGATAATGGAAATTGCAGTAAGATGTGCTTTGGACAGCTTCACAAGTTATCGGTTGTAGAGAAATATTTAGCTTATTCCCTTTTAGAGTAGTATAGTTCAAAAGATTTTTTTGCAAATTGGACTCTATCCACGTGTTGCCAAATTTTAGGAAAATTGTCATCGAGGGAGTGCAGGATTATACCTCCATGCTTGAGAAGCAGTATCAGACCATGGAGGAGGTTCGGAGTGGGGGCGATCCAGTCCTTTACCTTCTCGAGCATAAACCCGTGGTCACACTGGGCAGAAGGACAAAGGAAGAGCATCTTGTCCTGGACAAAGAACAGCTAGCGGAGAAGGGAATTGATCTTGTCCGTGTGCAACGGGGGGGGTCCGCGACCTACCACGGCCCCGGGCAACTTGTTGGGTACGTGATCTGCAAAGTCTCAACTTTGGGCGGTACCTACAATCTCGTGAAGAAGGTTCTTCAACTGGTCAAAGAGACCATCGAATCCTTTGGAATACAATGTAAAATTGACGATGACAATCCAGGTGTCTGGACTGCAGATGACAATCCGAGGAAACTCGCTGCTGTAGGTATGCAGATTAAGGAGGGCTACTCCCTCCATGGGTTCGCCATCAATGTGGACCTCCCTCTGACACCATTTACATACATAGTACCGTGTGGATTGAGCCTACCAGTTAGCACACTCAGCGTGGAGCTGGGAAGGCGAGTCTCCATCTCAGAACTGCGAGAATGGATACTGCTGAATTTTGATCGTATTGTTGCCTGACCCTAAATCCTTATGTAAATAGGGAAAATTCCATGTTATGGAAGAAGGTATCCAAGACATAGTCGACAGGTGGTTGGAAGCGAATCCAATGGTTGCCCACGGTCTAGGTATACACCGGTTTGATGGCAGATTGCAAGATTACAGTCCAGAGGTGATAAGATCGCGTCTGGCAGATATTGAAATAGACATTGGGACCATATCATCTTACAAGTCGGAGGATAGGTTCGAACAATTTGAGTACGATCTGGTTCGGTATGCCCTCCTCACCGAAAAGTTCAGGTTGGAGGAAGAGAGGTCCTACAAGGACAACCCTGTGACATACGTATTTCCCTTAGCGATAATAGAGACATCCTACGCTGCTCGGTCATTCGATACCGTAGACAACCGAATCATGAGCATCATCTCCATTGAGCGATCAATTCCGGAATTTCTACAGATAGCACTGTTGAATATGGATAAAAGTCTATCTCGGGTGAAGATTACTATGGCACTCCAATTCCTCAGGGGGATTCTCACCTATCTGCAGGATAGATTGATCTCCTTTATCGTCCAAACCGATGACGAGAGACTGATAGATCAGTGGTCCGAAGCCAACGTCGACGCATGTGACGCAATCTCAAATTTTATACAAAAATTGGAGAGTGAGTACCTTCCACGATCTCACATGAATTTTCAACTGGGTGAGGAGAAGTTTCTCAAAATGCTCAATATGACCGAAAATGTCGAACTTGATGTCGACACCCTCCTAAAAATCGGAGAGGAAGATTTGGAGAACAATTATAGGAGGATGTTGGATCTACTGGAAAGGAGAGGACAGGACTTCCTACAGAAGGTAAAGGAAGACCATCCCGCGCCCGAAGAACTGGTAGAATATGCCAAGAAGGGCTTGGACCGAACTCGGGACTGGCTTGTTAAAGCGGATATTGTCGATCTTCCGACGACGGAGCAGTGCAAGGTTGTCGAGACACCTGAGTTCGCAAGGTCGTTTGGATTCGCTGCAATGAATACCCCGGGGCCATTTGAGAAATCCGAGGCATCAGAAGCATACTACTGGATTACACCGCCAGATGCTAAATGGACCAAAGAAAGGAGAGAACAGTTTATGCAATTCTTCTCCCACGGTTTTCTTGAGATGGTTACTATTCATGAGGTTTGGCCCGGCCACTATCTCCAACTACTCTATAACAAAACCTCAAAATCGGAGATCTCTAAGATCTTCGCACGATCAATCACCATGATAGAGGGTTGGGCTCACTATTGTGAGGAGATGATTTACGAATCTGGATATGAGCCATTTGATCGGGATGTACTGCTTGCAGGACAACTCATGGGAGCCCTAATCCGTAACTGCAGGTACATCGCGGCTATCAAGATGCACTGCAGGGACATGACCATCGATGAGGCTAAGAAGCTGTTTATGGAAAAGGCTTTTATGAACGAGGACACTGCTTCCATAGAAGCAAACCGTGGAACCATAAACCCCATGTACCTTAACTATAGTTTGGGAAAATTCCTGATTAAGAAACTGCGGGATGACTATCATAGGGAAAAAGGGGAAAAATTCTCACTGAAGGAATTCCACAACTTGATGCTGTCCTATGGGAGTCCACCGGTCGTTGCACTTAGGAATCTGGTGTTGGAGAATCCAGACACTGGTCTATTGTGATTTTATTTATTCGAATGTATTTTCGTTGGATATGTTCTACAAATTTCAAGAATATTCTTCCTGACCATGATTTTTGGTACACATTCGTTTTTCACACGGAAAGTTTATGCCATACCGCGCTCTACCTCATATTATGAGTCAAGATGATGCCCCGGATAAGGTGGCTAGTAAGATCCTCGATAAATTTGCGCCTGCAGCCAAAGAGATCATCTCCGAGATAAAATCAGACAGGGTCGATCAGAGTTCACTCGCAAGTGAGGAAGATATTCAGTCTCTGAAAACCTACCTCAAGGGTATCAAGCCGCCTGCCGAGATCACATTCCAAAAGATCCATGAGGAGACAGGAGTGGATATCAAACGAATGACAAATGGGTTGCTAAAACTGATCACTGACGGGAGCGTAATTGGTTTCATCAATGACAAGTCAACCCCCGACCCCAGCGATGACATATTGATTCTAAGGCAAGAGCATGTGGTGATTGATGAAGAGGATATTTAGACCTTGAGCTGTGTGACCTTCATCCACTGTTCCTCTTTCTCCTTCTTGGCCAATAGATGTCTAAGACCTCTTCGGTATTTCTTGTGAAGGGGTGGATCGAGTAACCGAAGTTCCATGGTAAGTAGTGTGACCGAATCTTTACTCATTCCCTCCGTAATCAGGTTGAAGAGCTGTCCCATCTCGTCCTCTGTAGCCAGAGTGATAAAGAGGTTCCGAAGTTCTTCCTGAGTCATCCCCCTGATCAAAGAATTTATCTCCGCCCGTAACTCCTTCAGAGACAGTCCAGAGACCTCAGGTTCGATGACCATCTGGTTGAATTTCCTGAAGGTGTGCAGTTGTTCTTCCACGAATTTACATAGACCATCCTGACTTATTAGTAATCAGAGAGTGGATTTTAAGTGAAGAGTCATGTACAATTAATCGACCAGTCATAGGTTAGGTACTTGACCTCCTCCACATCGGATAAATCTTCCTTAGAGTAATTCCTGATAAACTCAAGGATCGATGGTTGGAAGTCATTTTTGTACATCTTGAAAATTTCTGAGACATAGAGTTTGCTCCCTCTTTTCTGAACATTGTCCGAGTTTACAAATTGCACGGTGAGTTCCTCAAGATACTGTTCGAGGTCCTCAGCCACGAAGAGCTTCCCGGGTAATGCAGGACAACTGACACTGGCACAGTTTATTGCGAAGTGAATTCTTGGGTCGTTAAATTTCTTGCGAAGTATCTTGTTCTCAAGATTGTATAACGATATCCTGTTCCTGGCCACGGTGTGCTTCTCTAATACGAAGAACTTGATCTTGGACCAAATTCCAAGATTCCCTCTCCAATTTGGGTTCTTATCCAATCTCTGGAGTACAGACTTCAAGGTGATGAAGTTGTAGGCATTTAGCCAGAAAGCGAACTCTTCATCATGGCTCATCCCAGATAGATCTGAATTCTCAATGGTCTGGATTATACCTCTGATAGTCTCGTCCTCACGGAGTTTAGAATAATCTACCCTCGAATCCCTTTTATAATATGAGAGAACAGACCTTCTTGAAATATCAATCATTTACCTCTATCTAGTATTTGGGTTAATATATCCTTATTTTGTAAATTCTGACCAATACTAGACTTTGTTCCAATTCATTTGCATTACAATTTAATATCGATAGAAGTAGGAATGTTTTGTGAAAGCACCTCTTAAAGCTCTAATTTCCGTCAGAGCAGAGGAGCTGCTGGGGCAGACCGTTAAGGTCATCGAGGAGTTCAAGAATCTCAATGGTATGCAATTGACTGTTCAACACGCCGAGACCCTAACTCGAATTGACGACTGGTTCGCGACTGAGAACCCGAACCTACTGATCCTCTGCTCGGAAGTTGCCCACGAATTCAACTTCTATTCACTCGGACCGTACCTCAAGTCAAACTACCCCAGATTGAAAATCCTCCTTATTGTGATAGACAACTTCAGGAATGCCTTTAGGATGGTTTCATGTGGAGTGGACGAGGTTGTCTTCGGCCGTAGTGAAGACTTCGGTTCGGACATGATCTACAGCCTGAGCAGACTGTACGCAAGGATCGAGGAGGAGAAAAGGCAAGCGGACTACTTCAGCCAGGTGTACAATCCTGACAATTACCCCGTTGTTATGTATGCACTGAAAGGATCAGGACTTGAACTGGTCGCCAAAGACTTTCAGGTCTTCCCAGACTCACAGAATAAATATGAGAAACTCACTTCTGAATTTCTATCCAACCTTGGTCTACACCTCGGACTACTGGTAGGTCAAGGGCATACTTACCATGAATCCTGTTACTTCATGCCAGCGGGGGACTCCACAGAATATTCCATCCTTGTGTTCAGTTTCAGACTCGACAACCCGGACGCAGATGAGGTTCGGCTAGAATACGGTTACTACCTCTTCTGCCTGTTTATCAAGAATGAGTATTTCAGGGCTTTTCCCTCAATATCAGAGCTACAACCACTTGTTGAATACATCAAGAAACTCATACCTGACTCACGTACACTGAATGAGAGCTTACTGGGTCTGAAATTCTCCCTGATCAATAGAATCAAGATCCTGAGTTAATCAAATTTCGACACAGAGGACAAAAACGTTTGAAAATAGACGATTGCACTGTGGCCTATGTCAGAAGTAAAGACTATTCTGGTTCTCGGATTGGGAACCATGGGAAATGGTATCGCCCACATTGCAGCACAAGCTGGGTTCACCGTTAAGTGCTACGACGTCAAGCAGGAGTTCTTGGATAGAGGTATTGCCACTATCAGGAAAAACCTTGAGAGAGGACTAAAAAAGGGCAGGATCACCGAGGAGGAAATAGAAGCGATAATGGCCAGGCTTAGTACCTACACAGATCTCAAGGAAGCAGCGAAAGGAGTTGACTTTGTCATCGAGGCAGTTTACGAAAATCTCGAGGTGAAGATCAACCTCTACAAGGAGCTAAACGAGCTTCTGCCTCCCGAGGTAATTATCGCATCCAATACCTCCAGTATCAGTCTCTCACTCTTGGGTGGCGCCTCAGGAAGACAAGAGAACTTTATCGGAATGCACTTTTTCAACCCCGTGCCAGTGATGAAACTCATTGAGATCATCAGAGGACTTCAGACAAGTGACAGTACTTATGAAACTACTCGCAAGCTCTGTGAGAAGATGGGCAAAGAGACCATAGTCGCCAAGGATTCCCCTGGTTTCGTCGTCAATAGAATACTCGTGCCAATGCTTAACGAGGCGGTCTTTGCATACCAAGAAGGGCTTGCCTCCGCGGAGGATATCGACAAGGGAATGGTTCTTGGAACGAACATGCCAATCGGCCCTCTCGCACTTCTTGACCTCATCGGGATCGATACTGCCCTACACGTCTCGCAGTCGTTCTATGAGCA
The DNA here is from genome assembly GCA_015522385.1 of Candidatus Heimdallarchaeota archaeon. The sequence goes on along the minus strand of WAMJ01000259.1, from coordinate 12,940 downwards.
GTTCCAAGACTCAAAATATAGAGTTCCTCCACTCATGCGGCAGATGGTGGCAGCCAACAGGTTAGGGAGGAAGACCGGTTACGGGTTCTACAAGTACTAAATGTTCAGAATAATTGGCTTAACTTCCGATTTGGATTAATTTCTGATTGACTAATGGTTTGACTAAGAAGATTATCTAACTCTTTGGAACAAAGTACACGTCTGTTGGTTTGATTTGAGTAAGTTTGGTAAATTTGGCCTTGACCTCGAGACCTATCCAGTCAAGAGTTGCCTCCTCAGGATCCAGACCAACGATACGTGTAAGCAGGAGAGTGTCAACACCCTCAAATTCGACGAGTCCGAGTATGAAGGGGGTCTGGTCTAGGAAGGCCTCCGCACCGAAATAGCAGACGGTGAATGCGTGGATTTTACCTTCCATCGGGAGCTTGACCCACTCGGTTGAGTTTGGTGTGTAGCACTCTTGGCAGGCAAGCTTGGGGTTAGCAGTTGTGAAACCGCACTCCTTACACCTTGTTCCAAGGAGCTGACCGTTGGAAAGTGCAGCAAACCAAGGACTGTCCTGCCCGTAACTGTGGAGATAATTCACTTGGTAGGGGAATTTAATCACAATTGGCTTCATCCTCTTTAGTTCGTCATCCGTCCAGTCCTCAGGGAATGGGATGTTGAGAACCATTGTACCATCGAGGGACTTCCAGTCCTCGTCAAGTTTAGCGTTGGGATTTGTCTTCATTTTTCTTACCTCCTAAATTCAAGTTCTTGACCCTTGGGTCTCTCCAAGATACTCACTGTGACATAGGTACCGGTTCCGGCGTGTGAGTGGATTGCACCCTTGTGAGGATCCTCCAGCTGGAGAACCTTAGCTTTCTCAGCGTCCATACCCATTGCTTGGAAGTGCCTTGGTTGTGAGCCCTGCAACTGCCAGAAGGCGAAGACTGCTTGCATCAGACCGGTAGCACCCACGGGGTGACCACAGGCGATCAACCCACCACTAGGATTGATCGGGAGCGTTCCCTGCTCTCCTGTGAAATCAAGACCATAATCGATATTAGGCATGAATGCCGCACCGCTTTCCATAAATTTACCCGCATCACCGTACTTGGCGAGAGCAAGATCCTCGATGGTCTGCAGCTCGGAAGAGGTGTAAGCATCATGGAGTTCTACGAAGGAGAGTTCCTTCAGAGGGTTGGAGATTCCTGCCATCTTGTATGCCATGTTTCCTGCAGTACGCCCTGCTCTGAAAGAGTGGATACCAGGGTACTTTAGCTTACCACCGTGGAATTGATCACCAACGTAGTCCTCGGCCTTCTCATTTGGCGCAAGCACAACGTCCTTGTGAGGACGGTCAGCCATCCTCATGGCATCTGTACCTGTGCCCACTCCAGTGATCTCAATCGGATTATCAGTTAGTTGGAATGCAGTGTCCTCGTCGGCGAGCAATGTCGTGGCTGCACCGTCTGACATCACACAGATGTCCAGTCGAGTAAGGGGCCATGCAACCATCGGGGAATTTCTGACATCAGCTACGGTGAGCTTTGCAGATTTCTGGGCATAGGGGTTGTACATAGCGTTTCTGTGATTCTTTACCGAGACATAGGCCATTTGCTCGGGCGTGGTGCCGAACTCCTTCATATGTCTTGTCACCATCATAGCGTAGTATCCGGAGTAAAAACCACCTACAGGGAAGTCGAAGGATATGTCCGAGGCCAGGGCGATGAATTCGTTGCCCTTCCACGTATTGACATGTGACATTGTCTCAAAACCGTATGCAACGCAGAGGTTCATCCTCTCGGATGCGACCTCTCGCCATGCGGCCTGGAAGTTCAGACCACCGGTTGCACCACCACCCTCTACCCTGTGGGAGGGGCGTGGTGTGAGACCAAGATAGTCCTGCACCATAATACCTGCCATGAGCTGGCGGGTGAAGTGATCGGAGAAATAAGAAGCAGTAGAGCCATCAATCATCTCATGAACCTGCTTGGCAGGAAGCTTAAGATCCTTGAGTGCATAGTCATACGACTCCTTTACAATAGCTTGGAAGGTTCGGTCTTGGCGTGATTTAGTGAATTTACTCACGCCACCACTGACCATGTACACTTTTTTGCGTGCCATCTAAGGGTATGGTGAATTCTCGACTTTTAAAGTAAACGTCTATACATTATGAGAAGTGCTAAAATAATAGCCACTGGATTCTGTCAATTTTGCGAAATACAACACTCAGAAGAAATATATCGTACATCGAGGAAAGTAATTCGACAAGTTTTCGTATTTCCAAGAAATTGAATGTGTTCATTGGATAAGATATACTAGAGGGAGTTATTCTGGATTTGCGTTCAGGCTTCAGGATAGAAGAATCATCAAAAAAGCCTTTTATCTTATATCAAGGTGATTGGTGTATGTGCGATACATTTGTCGCGGTGAATGAGTACACAGAAGACAACTCCGTGATCTTCGGGAAGAATTCAGACAGACATCCAAATGAACCCCAAATCATTGAGTTTCACGAGGGAGGAGTGAGTAACAACGAAGAGCTTAGATGTACCCATATCACAATACCCCAAGTAGATAGGATAAATTCGGTTCTAATCTCTAGACCAATCTGGATCTGGGGAGCAGAGATGGGAGCTAACGACAAGGGAGTCGTTATAGGGAACGAGGCGGTATGGACCAGTGAGCAGGAAAATAGCGATAAACTGATTGGAATGGATCTCCTGCGCCTAGCCCTGGAAAGAGCAGATACCGCCAGAGGGGCGATTGATGTCATTGCAGATCTACTCAAAGAGTTCGGTCAAGGGGGCAACTGCGGGATGTATCACAAGGATTTCTATGACAACTCCTTCATTATTGCAGACAAGGGTGAAGCATGGGTTCTCGAAACGGCAGGGAAGTATTGGATTGCTGAGAAGGTCAGAGGTATCAGAACCATCAGTAACATACTGACGATTGAGAACCAGTACGATCTAATCCATCCCGAACTTCTGGAGCACACAATAGAGACGGGGAGGTGCAGGGACGAGGACGACTTCAACTTCAGGGAACAGTACAAGAGTAGATTCATGAGTTTCGCTGCGATGGGAGATAAGAGAAGACAGTGCACACTCAAGGTGCTAAATGATGCAGGGAAGGTCTCAATAGAGACCGCAATGGCGACCCTGAGATCCCATAACACCGAGGGGAGCTTCAATCCCCGGAAGTCTTCGATGGCTCAACCCTGTCTCCACGCAAGCTCACTACTCACCCCCACCCAGTCGACAGCATCGATGGTCTCCCATATCACAGACCATCCCACACACTGGATGACAGGAACCTCCACTCCCTGTCTCTCAGTTTTCAAACCTTTCAGAACGGAAGCCTTTGACACCTCCTCCATGAAGACATCACGAACCTATGACCAAGACAGCCTCTGGTGGGAGCACGAAATTCTGCAGCGAAGAGTGATAAGAGACTACAAGAGCAATGCACCACTAGTTAAGGCGGAGATGGAAAAACTCGAACTAGAACTTGTCAAGAAAGTACAGGAGAACCTGAGCGCAGACCTCACCAACGAGGCACTGAAATCACACCTCGCAGAGATCAGGCGTCTGAACACAGTCCCTATGGCGAAGACAGGAGGGATACGACAGCTAAGGTACAGCGCATACTGGAATTCCCTTTCCAAAAAAGTCGGGATGAAAATATAGACTCAGTTCATGAAGGTCAAAAGAACTCTTTATACTCGGGAAATACCAATAAGTAAAGTGAGCAATTCCGAGGTATTTAGAAAATTCGCCGAGTATGTCTCACCTGGAAAGGTAGCGATGTACAAGGCTATGGGGATAGACTTTATCCCGGGTAAAAGTGAAGGTTGCTGGATTCAGGATAAGTATTCAGATACAAAGGTAATAAACCTTCGATCCAGCGGGGGAGTGTTCAACCTCGGACATAGTCCCCCTCAGACTCGCAGTGCGCTCATCGAGGCACTCGATGAGGGGATCGACATGGGTGACCACATGCTCATTTCTGAACACAGGGCAAACCTTGCCGAGAAATTGGCGAGTATCCTCCCGGGAGATATCCAGTACTCGGTGTTTGGGGTGAGTGGAGGAGAGGCGGTCGACTTGGCAATCAAGCTGGCCAGGGGTTACACCACGAGAAAGAAGATCGTATCTCTCGAAGGTGGGTACCACGGGCACACTGGTTTCGCAATTGGAACTGGGGATTCGGTCTTCAAAGCACCTTTTGGGGATTTCGAAGATTATGTCCAGATTCCGATCGAGGACATAGAAGCCGCAGAGAAGGAGATTGATAATAATACCGCCGCTTTCATCATGGAAACAATCCAAGCGACCGCAGGAGTGATTATTCCTAGCAGGAAGTATGTAAGGGAAATCCGGAGGATATGCGACGAGAAAGGAGTGGTCTTCATCATTGACGAGGTCCAAGCAGGTCTGGGACGAACAGGTAGGATGTGGGCTATAGAGGAATGGGACGTAATTCCTGACATCATGGTGATGGGGAAGGGGATGAGCGGCGGCATGTATCCCCTTAGCGTCACATCCTTCAGACCACACCTGCAGACATTTTTCGATGAGAATCCGTTTGTACATATTTCCACTGCTGGTGGCTCTGACCTAGCGTGCAAGGTGGCGAGCAAGATGTTGGATGTCACCTTGGATCTCCTCCCACAGGTGAATGAGAGGGGACGTCAGTTTGCGGATGGTCTGGCGTTACTCAAGGAGGGATCATCTGGACTAATCACCGAGATCAGACAGAGGGGACTGTTCATTGGAATAGAGTTTTTGACCACTGAGCTCTGCCATGCATTCATGTCTTTGTGCCTGAAAAGAGGAGCCCTGGCGCTCTATGCAAACAACCGGCCATCTACATTGATCGTGATGCCCCCGCTGATAATCTCCAAAGAGGAAGTCGAGTTTGTTCTGGACGTCTTCACCGAGTCCCTGAGAGATCTATCCAAACTGAGTAAGAGTTAAATTATTCGCAGAGACATCCACATAATGTACATCGTGGATCTGAGGAAGGAACATCCACTATCAGAGGTAGGGGGGAAGGCAATCCATCTCTCAGAGTTGATTAGGAACGAACTACCTGTTCCTGAGGCGCACTGCTTACCTGCAAGGGTTTACCATCAGTACGTAGATCCAGTTATAGGAGAGATTGAAGATCTGCGAGAGGTCAAAAAGAGAATATCAGATATCCAATTTGAGCAGGATTTACTGGAAGAGCTGAATCAGTTTCTCAAAGAGCACACTACAATCGCAGTCAGATCCTCGGGTATTATGGAGGATATGGAAGAGAGATCGTTTGCAGGACAGTACGACTCATTTCTCAATATATCCCGTATCGAAGATCTGGTTGAGGCCATCAAGCGATGTTGGAGTTCTATGTGGTCAAGGGAGACACAGACCTACATGCGGGATAATAAGTTGGAGGGAAAGATGAGCATGGCAGTTGTGCTTCAGGAACAGATCAGTCCCGAGGTTAGCGGAGTGCTCTTCACTGTCAACCCCTTGACGGGGATAGACACACATATGCTAATTGAAAGCGTTTGGGGACTGGGTGAGGGAGTTGTGACGGGAGAGGTCAGTCCAGACAGGTTGATCTATGACTGGAGTTCCATGGAATTGGTAGAGAAGACCACTTCACCCCAGTCACATAAGTACGAAATACGAGAGGAGGGAGGGACTCATAAGATCCCCACCACAGACGATGAGAAGGAGAAACACTCGATTACAGAGAGTACCTTGAATGAACTTGTGCATCTGGGATTGAGGGTAGGTAGACAGTACGGTTACCCTCAGGATATTGAGTGGGCGGTAGAGAAGGGGAAGGTATATCTCCTGCAGACTCGCCCATTGACCTCGATACAGTTTTCAAAGGACTTTGGTCAGTGGACGAATGCCAACTTCGTCGAGGTGTTCCCGGGATTCCACAATCCACTTTCATTCTCTCTAACAGGGGGAGCATTCACCACAACTCTACACGAGTACCTAATCAATATCAAGATCTGGCGTAGACCACCGGTAGAGAGGGAGAAATGGCACAGGTTGATTTTCGGAAGAACTTATTGGAAGGTCTCTGCGGTGAAAGACCTCCTCGTCCAAGTACCAGGATTCAATGAACGCTCTTTCGACATAACAACGGGCATTCCGGTTAATTACGAAGGTGACGGGAGGACAACTCCTTGGTCACTGGGTAGGATAATCTGGGCACTTCCTGTTCTCTTGGCTTTGGAGAGGGAGTACAAGACGTTCTGGAAAAAAGCCTCTGAGTACAAAAATTCTTTCGAGAAAATATATCCCCCACTTCTAGATCGGGCGCTCGACGCGAAGAACCTGAATGATAATGAATTGGAGGACTTCATAACGGAGCTTTTCAAGTTGGATCTTGAGTGTAATCGAATCGCCCAATATACCTCGTTCCTAGCGACACAGTCACAGGACGACTTTCACGTAATGCTCGATAAACTGAATAAGAAGGCAGATGAAAAAATCTCATTCTCAAGGTTGTTCACCGGTTTGGAAGATGTCAAGACTGCAACACCACTAATGGAATTAGAGAAGCTGATGGACAGGTTGAAAGGAATCACCACCAAGGATTTGGAGGGAGTGAACCCTTCTGATCTAATGGGAGAGAATACCCCAGAAAAGCTCAAACCTATAGCGGAGTATATCATGCGATTCGCATGGATGGCAGAGAATGACGAGGATCTCTCCTGTCCAAGGTGGTATGACGATATCCAGACACCAGTACAGTTGATAAAGAACCTCCTCACTCAAGGGGACGGAAAACAGAGGAGCGAGGAAAAACAGCGAGATGTAAGGCTGGAGGAAGAGGAGAAGGTAAGGAGAGAACTTAACCGAGGATTGGGGAGGTTGAATATTATGGGGAAATCATCTTTCTGGAAGCAGGTAGAGCTCGTGAGGAAATATTCGTGGTGGAGGGAAGAAACCCGCGAGATGCTAGCTCGGATATACTTCCTCCTCCACCTCGTCCTCGAGGAAAGATTTAGGAGGTTCGAAAAGGAGGGTCTGGTTGACAGTCACAAGGACATGTACTCCCTGACCTACACGGACCTCATGGATTACTTTGAAGGGGGGGACAGATCAGTCGTCGATACAGCGATCCGGAATTACAATCTCACAAAGGAACTATATAGAAATTACCATCCGCCTAACACAATAGGCTCGGGGGTTCCTTTTGGTCAGGTAGAAGGTGATGGAGACCTTTCTGGTGTGGGTTGCTCAAACGGGACTGTCACCGGTAAAGTAAGAGTGCTGAAAAGTGTATCCCAAATATCGGAGATCCAGAGGGGAGAGATCGCAGTCGTTCCCCACACCAACCCTGGTTGGACACCAATCTTCTCTCTGATAAGTGGCATTGTCATGGAGGAGGGAGGGTTGCTCTCCCACGGATCTGTGGTTGCGCGTGAGTACGGAATACCCGCGGTCATTCAGGTCAAACACGCCACCAATATTCTGATGGACGGTGAGGAGATAACCATCGACGGGGATACAGGAAAAATTAGGAGACAGGATTGAAGGGAATTGCGACATTGAACAGAACCGAGAGCCCAGCAAGTACGAACAACATAACAGATGTGTAGACCACGATGTATCGTTTGGGGTTCATGAATTGGACGAATGAAGTGCTGAATCCATTGAGGATGAAGTAGGTGAAGAAACTCACGTTGTAGGGTATCCAGAAGATCAAGACGATCAAGAACGTCTGGAATGGTGAACCTTCGACAAGACTCTCCAGAGGAGTGAGGATCTGGAACTGGTAAAGAGCGCTCCCGAAGAATATCATGGGTATTAACGACAGCGAATACACACCAGATATGATAAGGTATCCATCGAAGTTGACGGAATCCCGTCCCAATATCTTAAGGACTGATCCAGTACCTACCCACAATGCGACTATGGAGGCCAAGTTCACCGAGAGAGCAGGGGTCCAGACGGGGTATGTTCCGATACCAGTGAATGTCGTACCAACCAACAGAGAGAAGAAGAAGACACCAAGCCAGAGGAAGATCCCAGTTGTAATGAAGACCTTGGGAAGAGTGCTGACGAAGAAAGTAGCTGACGGATCCGAGAATGCGTCCCTGATCAACAGGAGGTTGTTCTTCAGCGTGTATTTTGGCTTGGCCCACCAGAACTCCTCCTCCAGAACCTTATCAATTATTATCCTTGCTTTCTCCATTGTGTCGTTGTTAATTTCGATCAGTCCAGAGTTGAAATCCATGAAGTACTCCAAACGTTCAGATAATCTCTGGAGGAAGCTGAGAGTCAGCCGGGTAGGTACCTTGTTACTTGTGACACAGAGGTAGAATAAGGTCTCCGTCCCATGCACCACGATCTTGTAATCATGGTAAATGATCTCGTCAATAGCCTCATTCTCAAGTTCCTGAAACATCGAGAGAGAAGCGGAGATAAAACCGGCAAAGAGAGACATATCCTTGTCCTTCTCCATAATCTTGCGGTTACCTGAGGAGATTGTCAACGGGAAGTTTGCTAATGGCAAGCCAGTCCTTGTGACGATACGGATTTCCTCAAGCATATATTTCGATACTAACGTTCAGCATTAAAATACCTATTGTGATTGAAACCCAAATCTTGGAAATTTCTTCTGATATGTGGCTATTTCACAACCATTCTATAGATATATCCCGGAGCTAAGATGTGGAGTTCCAAGAAGTTGTCAACCGACGTCAGATGGTGAGACGTTTCATCGATAGGAAGATACCTGATGTGCTTGTTGAGCAGATCCTTGCAAACATGTTCAAAGGACCGTCCGCGGGCTTCTCACAGGGAACAGAGATCCTCGTCATTCAGGGCAAGCAACGGGAGAAGGTGTACAGCCTCTGGGGTTCCAAGGAAGACCGGAGAAGGTCGTACCCACTATCGGAGGGAATAGAAAAAGCTCCCCTTCTCCTCGCGGTGTTCGTGAGCAAGAAGAGGTACGAGAAAAGGTACAGAATGAGTGACAAGCAGAGGTACAGCCAAGATGATACTTGGCCAGCACCATTCTGGTTTATCGACGGAGGGATGGCAGTTCTTCTGGCTCTGCTTTCAGCCATTGATCAAGGGCTTGGAGCTTTATTCACTGGAATTAAGGATCCTGCAGAATTACGGAGGAGGTTCTCTGTTCCCGAGGAATTTATACCACTCGGTGTTATCAGCATTGGTTATGCAGATCATACATACAGATCCAAACCAAAAGTGCCTCGAAGACCCCTTTCAGAGGTGATTCACCGAGGGAACTGGGGAGAGTAGAATGGTGAAAATCGAGGATCTGCGAAGGGCAACTTTCCTCTCACGTCCGAATAGATTTATCACGAAGGTAGACTACAAGGGGGAGGAGATCAGATGCCACCTTCCGAATCCAGGGAGGATGATTGAATTACTGGAACCGGGAAGGTCTACACTGCTGATCAAGTTTACAGACGATCAGAAGAGAAAAACCCGAGCTAGTGTCGTAGCAGTGGAAATGGGTGATGAAGTCATCCAGTTGAACAGCAACCTTGTGAGCGGATTAATCCCAGAGTACCTCTTGAATAAACCGACTGGTAGCCTGAGTGGATGGAGAATAGCCAGAAGTGAAGTACCTGTGAAAGAGGGTGACCGTAACCGTAGACTCGACTACCTGCTATTGGATTCTACTGGTACCGAGGTCTACACCGAAGTTAAGTCGACGACACTTGTGAGAGACGGAATCGCCTGTTTTCCTGACGCGGTCTCCGCTCGTGCAAGACACCACTTGGATACCCTCTCCTCTTTGGCAAGAGATGGAAAAAGGTGTTTGATCCTCTTTGTGGTATACAGGTCGGCAAGGGCATTCAGTCCATGTGTGGACATCGATCCTGAATTCTCACAGAGATTCAGTGAGATTAGGAACTCAATTGGAGTAACCGTACTTCAAGCTCATACCACCTTGATCGAAGATGAGAATCCAGCCATAGATGTATCAATCAGTGGGGAATTACCAGTTCTTTAGTCTCCACCAGGATTTTCCTGTGAACCTAACCACATGTCTACGAACTTCGAGATTTCCTTGGAGTGGTGGAGGTAGGAAAATTTGGCTACTTCGCAGCCCAACTCTCTCAAACGTTTTTCGATTCTCTCGTCAAGGCAGGTTCCGTTGTCATCGAACTTACTACTCGCCTTTCCAATCGACACCTGCTTGGGTAAAACCCAAGAATGCAAGTTTCTCCCGACAAGTCTCAGATGATTAAGGGTATTAGTCGCACCCATCTCCCCGCCCGCAGTCCCAAGGAGACCGACAATCTTTCCTTGGAACTGGTCGAATCCCAGATTGTCGATTGCATTCTTGAGGACTCCAGTCATACTTCCATGGTACTCGGGGCTTCCAAGGATAATCCCGACTGCTCCATCAAACTTGCTCTTGAACTTCTCAAGAGCCTGACGGTGATGCTCCGGCATCTCGTCATTCGAGTACCTGACTGCTATCGGCAGGTCGTACTCCCGAAGATCTACGAGTTCCGTAAGCGCCCCTCGTTTTGCAGCCTCGTCAAGGACGATTTTCATAGCTTTTCGAGTGGAACTATCTTTGCTTACGCTCCCGACAATTCCAATAATCTTAACTTGATCAGTCATGTATCTAAATATGGTGAAAGATATTTATACCCTATGTAGTGGACAAATTACGATTCGAGATTTTAGGAATCTTGATTCCGACAAGATAAGCCATTATCATTGCCATCTCATCAGAGGAAATAATATCATCATAATTGGCGATGTCAGTCACAGTATCAATTATCTTCGCCTTCAGTTCTGAAAGTCGTTCCTGCTCTTCTGCTGAAATTACACCATCCGAATATGCTTCTTGCAATTCAATCTGGAGTTTTTTAAGCGAGATTTCTGCAAAATCAATCAGGGACTGCTCTTCTTCAGTGATATAGCCATCCTCTGCAGCAACCTCGATGATATTCTTCATTGCTCTAGCCAGAATCTTTTCTGTCTCAGACATACTCAGTATATACTATATCCTTCTCAGCATATATAGCTTCATATTCCGATATTTTGACTTAATATTCGGGCTATAATCCACAAAAGACCAAAAATCTCAATTTTATTGAATGTGTAATACCTTTACAAAAACTATCTTTTTATATAGCAAACCGTAACTGTTCTCGTGGCAAAGATAACAATATGCGGTGCACCTGTCCTCTCCCGAGGAAAAGATAAATTCCTGAAGTACAAGGGTAAGAAACTCTTCTTTTGCAATGATCTATGCTTGAAGAAGTTCGAGGAAAATCCTCAGGAATTCATCCGGTCAAAACATACTCAACTTGATCAGAAAATAATCGCATCACTGCTCGATCCATAAGATTTATCACTGGAATTTTGTAGCTAAGTATAGCTCAGATGAAGATAGCTTTTCGGAGATTCACATTTGTGAAGATGACGTCTGACGGGCGAGCTGATGAGCTCAAACTTTTCTGGCATCTACCGCTACATGATATTCGTTTGGAGAGTACTGACGGATTCGATGCACCCGTATGACCTCATACTTTGGAAGTCGCGAATGAAGCTTGTTCACAGCCTCCTTTTCGAAATTTTCGATAGTGACAAAGGTGTAGAAGTGGAGGATACCCCCAACCTTCAACAACGAATCTGCCTTAGTCAAGAAGTTCTGGGATCCCGAGGGATGGTTCATGATAATTCGGTCAAATGGCACTTTGGAGTGGAAGATACCTGCATCTGAGCATTCAGCCTTAATAGTCCCCAGTAGTTTATTCCGTGAAATATTCCCCTCAAGTTCCTCAATACCATGAGGATTGTGATCTACAGCAACAATCTCGCAGTTATGGTGCTTGGCGATGACGAGTGGGAAAATGCCCGTGGCGGTGAAGAGATCAAGTATCCGCTCTCCCTCGTGAACCATTTGAGAAATACGCCAATGCTCCGTGGAGAGTCTGGGTGAGAAATAGACCTTTTGTATATCCACCCTGAGATTCACACCATACTCCTTGTGAACAGTGGATGAGCTATCTTCCCCTGCAAGGTGCTCGAGCTGCCGAAGCCTGAACTTCCCACTCACTGCCCTCATCTTTCGATACACAGTCCGAATCTTTGGAGAGGTCTTGAGAATTCCTTCCGCGATGGTCTTCTTAAAGGGCAGTAGGTCTTCCTTGATATCAACTACAGCAATCTCTCCTATGGTGTCAAAGGAAGAGATCGGGATGAGGTGCTCGGGGAGTACGGTCGAGAGGTAGTCACGTAAACTGGTGTTGCGTGGAGTTCTCTGCTCAAACTCACAGTCCTCGATTTTGTAGGGAATATCTACAAGGACATCACTAAATTCGGTTTTCGACAGAGGGATGATCACATCGTCACCAGAACTCTGGATTCTGAATTGGAGATCGATCACTCCCAACTCCTTGAGTCTCGAAAGCACAGTCTGTGCGTAGCTCTTATTGACCCTCAGACCCATCATGTGATCACCTTGAACCTAGTCACTATCGTCGTTTCTGTATCTGCTAAAGCCATCCTCATCTCCTCTGGAAGATCCCTTGCACTGAATGAGCAACCAACACCAGCAGTTCGCTCTGATAGAAAGTAACTCCTCCTGATGACGATGTCCTTCTCATCTGTGAGTTCAAGTCCCGGGTCACCGGTGAATTCCCCGTGAAAGAGGTCCCCATTCACCTCAATTGTCACCGATACGCGGAAACCGTCTTGAAGAGCAGACTTGAACCAACCGGGAAGTGTAGCGCAAGAATGGGAGCTACGAACTCCGATGATGCAGTCCCCCCGTGGTGTGATCTCCTCCTCCACGGTGAGCTGCCATGTCGATTTGTGCATTGCTCGAATATTCGGATGTCCCTTGGCGGTGATGACTAGCTCCACAGTATTTCCCATCTTTGTTTCCTTGATATATAGTTCTATCGAGTCAGTCTTCCGATCTGGAAGTTAATATCTGG
>WAMJ01000258.1 GCA_015522385.1 Candidatus Heimdallarchaeota archaeon | reverse complement strand
GGGCCATACCGTGCAGGTAGTCGCAGAAGCGATCTTACCCTTCTAGGGATTGAAACGATTCTTCGCGTGTAACCTGCGTTATCCGTGAATCTGTGGTCGCAGAAGCGATCTTACCCCTAGGGATTGAAACCTCCCCGTCAAATAACAAATACCCCATCGCCACGACCCCTGCGTCACAGAGGTGATTTCACCCTTCTGGGGATCAAGCTCTCCACCACTAGATCTCTCTGCTTCTAGCAGTTGTTGGGACAGATTTATATACTGAAAAATCAATTGGTGTATGAGCTGAAGATGAGGGATTGCCAAATTATACCTACAATTACCGTCCTCAGCTGATGCGAGAAATCTATCTGCATTTGACAGACTATTATTTTCTGCATACGTTAATCGAGGTGGAAACTATCCATGAGGGATCACGAAATTCACTACTGAGCTAATGGACTCCCAGGCGGTCTTGGACTACTGGGAGGGCCTTGATCTCGTCACGAGAGTGATGGAGAAGAACACGGGGAATCAGAGGTTCTCATTCTTTGACGGACCCGTGACAGCGAACAACCCACTGGGTGTGCACCACGCGTGGGGTCGGACCTACAAGGACGTGGTGCAACGTTACAAGGCGCTGCGGGGATACGACCAGCGGTTCCAGAATGGCTTTGACTGCCAGGGACTATGGGTCGAGGTGGAGGTTGAGAAGAGCCTTGGACTGGAGTCCAAGCGTCATGTCATCGACTTCGGGCTCGACCGCTTCAGCGACGAGTGCAGGCGGAGGGTCGACACCTACTCCGAGATCCAGACAGAGCAGAGCAGGAGACTGGGACAGATGATGGACTGGGCGAACAGCTACTACACACACAGCGACCGCAACGTCGAGCACATCTGGCACTTCCTCAAGGTCTGCCACGAGCGGGGTTGGCTTTACAGGGGGAGCCGTCCGATGCCGTGGTGCTGGAGGTGCGGGACCAGCCTGTCGGCTCACGAGCAGGCGGACTCCTACCGTGAGATGACCCACACCGCGGTATATGCCCTTCTTCCAGTGGAGGGAGGGTACCTCCTCGTCTGGACCACCACGCCATGGACACTCCCTGCGAACGTGGCCGTCGCGGTGCACCCGGATCTTGAGTACGCGGAGTACAGGCTGGGGGACAAGAGCCTCTACGCCGGTGCTTGGCTCGCGGGAACTGGCCTGCTGGGGGGAGCGGAGCTGCTGAGGAGGTTCCCCGGTAAGGAGCTGGAGGGCATGGTCTACTCCCTCCCGCTGGACAATCCTCTCCATGGGTACACTCGACGGGTGGTTCTCTGGGAGGAGGTGCAGCAGGGTGAGGGAACGGGTCTCGTCCACGTGGCACCGGGATGCGGTGCGGAGGATCACTCCTTGGCGCTGCATCTGGGACTCCCAGTCCAGCCTGCTCTCGACGGCTCCGGACACTACCTTGATGGGTACGGCAAGTACTCGGGTATGTTCTACACGGAGGTCGGCGTGTCGGTGTTGGCCGATCTCGGGGAGCATCTTCTGAGGAGCGAGGAGTACGCTCACCGTTACTCAGTCTGCTGGAGGTGTAAGGAGGAGCTGGTCTATAGGCTGGTGGATGAGTGGTTCATGTCATGCGAGCAGGTGCGTCCACTCCTCTTCGAGGCGAGCGAGAGCGTGACGTGGGATCCTCCACACCTGAAGACGCAGTTCCAGGACTGGCTTCGGAACATGGGTGACTGGTGCATCAGCCGTAAGCGCTTCTGGGGTCTGCCCCTGCCCTTCTACCTGTGTTCCTGCGGGCATCTTAACGTCGTGGGGTCTGTAGAGGAGTTCAGGAAGCGATGCGGATCTGTCCCGGTCGAGCTACACCGTCCGTGGGTGGACGGGTACGAGGTGGAGTGTGAGAGCTGCGGCAGGGCGGTGCGGAGGGTGGAGGAGGTCGGTGACTGCTGGCTGGACGCGGGCGTGATGCCCTTCTCCACGCTGAACTACCTCGGCGACCGGGAGCACTGGGAGAGGTGGTTCCCCGCGGACTTCGTCTGCGAGATGAGGGAGCAGACCCGTCTGTGGTTCTACGCCTCGATGTTCATCTCCGTCACCCTGACGGGGCGGGCGCCCTTCAGGTACGTTCTCGGATACGAGAAGGTCATGGACAAGGAGGGGCGTCCTCTGCACAAGACTGGGAGAAACGTCATATGGCTCGACGATGTCCTCGACCTCGGGGCGGACGAGCTCAGGTTGCTGTACCTGTCTCAGAGCAGGAGCAGGTCGATGAGATTTGACCCCGACAATCTCAGGGAGTACCGGCGTCTGCTCAACCAGTTCAGGAGTACGCTCAACTTCTTCAGGACGTACGCGGATCTCGACGGCTTCAGATTCAGGGATGGGTACCTCTCCTCCCCCGAGCTGCTCGATCGGTGGGTTCTCACGAGATTGGATCAGTTCGTTGAGGAGATGCGTACGCTGTACGACAGCTACAGCTTCGTGGAGCTGGTCTCGGAGTTCAGGACGTTCCTCGACGACCTCTCCAACTGGTACGTCCGCAGGTCCCGTAGACGATTCTGGGGACATGGAGACTCTGAGCAGAAGCTGTACGCGGAGAACGTCCTCTACCACTGCCTCCGTACCCTTTCGGTGGTTGTCGCTCCGATAGTTCCCTTCCTCAGCGAGAGTGTTTACCAGGCGCTGAGGCAGTACGGTGACGGACTGGACTCGGTGCATCTGGAGCAGTTCCCCCAGCCTCGGAACCGCGAGGATGACCTGCTCGATCTCATGGAGATCACGAGGCAGTTGGCGAGGCAGGGGAAGGCCCTCCGGCAGAGCTTAGGGCTGAGGGTCAGGAGACCGCTGCTGGAGTTGCTCCTTCACGTCAACGGTCTGAGACCTCGGCTCTACGAATTCGTCCCCTTGCTTCAGGACGAGCTGAACGTCACCCGGGTGAGGTTCATCGACTCCGTCGACTGGTATGTGCATATTGGCCTTAAGCCCAGGTACCGAGAGGTGGGGAGGCTCCTTGGCAATCTGGTTCCAGAGTTGCGAAAGGTACTGAAGCAGATATCACAGAGCGAGGTGAAGGAGTACGTCTTCGGGGGCAGGTCCATGGAACTGGAGGTAGGGGGGACAGTCCTCCCGGTGACCGAGGAGACCTTCGAGGTCGAGTACAGGTGGCGGGGTGGCTACGCAGGCTCGGTGTCCCCCCTTGGCTTCGTGCTCTTTAACCTCCAACCGAGCGTCATGCTGGAGAATCTGGGGAAGTTCAGGGACTTGGTTCGATCCGTTCAGGTGGAGCGGAAACGGCTTGGTCTGAGGGTCTCGGAGCCGGTGAGACTGGTGCTCAAGTTCGGAGACAGCAGCTTTCGCAGATTCGTCGAGGAGAGATCTGAGGAGCTGAAGATGGAGGTCTCTGCGGATCGTCTGGTGATGGAGGACGACCTTGGTGAATCGGGAAAAGTTTGTCTAGTAACCAAAGAAGTGACCTTCTTCTTGGAGCCATCTGGGTGATTTTTCCACTTTTTTGTAGCAAATCTTGAACTAAAAACCTTTAAATCTTAGATCTATTCCTACTGTAATAATGAAGAAGTTCTCCATGCTTCTAATGGGAATTCTCACTCTCAGCATGGTGCAGGGTGCATTTGCGTCTTCTCTGAATCTGGACTCTCGGAGCAGACAAATCGAAATATCGGTGGTGGATGCATTCTACACAACGCTGGACGGCGACGGTCTCTACGACGATGTCCGTGTCATCCTCAGGCTTGTACACGAGGGTCGAACTGGTCTCGTCAAGATGGAGACTGGTTTGGTGCTACCATCGGGGTACACCACGTCATACTCCTACAGAACAGTAGTGGATGACGGACGGTACATCATGATTTTGGACTTCCACAACGAGGCGACAGAATCAGGCTGGTACAAATTTTTCCTCAAGCTGTACTTTCAAGGAGGTAGCATTGTCGGAAATTTGGTCCACGACTTTGACCCACCGGAGGAGAAGCAGGGAGGGGATCCACACCTCACGGTTACACTAAGTGATGCGTAATGGTAATATCGGAATCTGACTTCAGGATGATCCTCGCGCTTGAACAGGATCCCTTGATTTCTCTTTCAGAGTTGGCGGAGAAGACTGAACTGTCTTGGCCAACTGTGAAAAAGAGATTCAAGCTCCTCATCGAGTCGCAGATCATCCGTCACCCAACAGCTCTATTCAAACCTGAAAAACTCGGTCTTGAGAGGGTAAGTGCATTTGTCACCGTGCCCACCATGGATGCCATGAGATTTCTTGAAGAATCCTGCAAGGAACATCCCTACACGCTCTACAGAGCGAGAACCTACTCTGGTGGGTTCGGTGTCTTCCTGCAGTACAACATCCCCTATGGGACGAAATACTATGTCGAGCAGTTTCTCGAAGTCCTGCAACAGGAGGGCTACATCACGGACTTCACCCTGCACCATAGCACTGGTTATCGTGGCGATAGCTATCCTAACCTCAACAGGTACAATCACAAGGACGGTACATGGAACTTCTCATGGAAGGCGTGGCTGAAGTTCGTGCACGAGGTCAAACCGTTCAACGTCCTCAGGGAGGTGGACAAGATTGACTTCTCACTGATCAAGCCCATACATTTCGAGTTCCTCCGAGACCTCTCGGAGAATGCCTCGCTCAAGCAGGCAGATTTCATGAAGACCTACAGCATCAGCAGGACGGCCGCGTTCAGGTACTACAATTTCGTGGTCGAGAACATCATTAGCTCCATACGGCTGGAGTACGACCGTGACAACTTTGACCTGACAGACACGTACTTGGTGATCGTCGACGACTTCAAACTGGAAGAGTACAAGAAGCTTCTCGAAGCCATGAAACAGGCTCCACCACCATTCAGGTTCTCCGTGGATTACACCGACGACGAGACCCTGTTAATCTGGACGAACCTGACCCCGACGCTTGCCAATGAGTTTATCTTCGAACTGTTCGAGCACTACCCCAACACGAGGTCATACTTCCTCAACACAAGGGACAGCGGGTCTGCCAGCTATCTCTTCTACCCCGACAACTTCGACTTCGAGAAGCTCGAATGGAAGGCATCAAAGGAGTACATGGTCGATACGGTGCTCGAAAGACTCTTCAAGTGATTCAGATTTAAGACTAATTCCTCCCTCTATGTTCTTTCATACTACTTGTCAGCTCGATTGATCAATCTGGTTATGCCGCTCCTATCCTGTTCAGGTTATGGGAATCTGTTATTCCTCTCCATGGTCTATTTTTTGTTAATCCTATACTGTATTCTTGAACAGCAACTATGGACGATTCAGTCCTCGTGTTTTTCTTGGTCTATTTACTGTGAATCTACTACTTTATCCCCCATTTATATGCCCCCTTATTACCTTCCCTTATATTTTTTCTCAATCCCTTCTAAGGCTTTCCGAGGTTCTTGATTTATTTATAGGATTGATTCTCACTCTTCAAATACCTGTTTGAAGTAAGTCTGTCGTTGAAAGATCAGTATGAGCAAGGAGATTCGAGTCATACCCCAGATACACTCAGTGCCATGGAGCAGAAGGGTCCCTCAATCGGTGAACCTTGCAAGCGATC
The DNA here is from genome assembly GCA_015522385.1 of Candidatus Heimdallarchaeota archaeon. Next base: position 10,933 of record WAMJ01000258.1, on the reverse strand, counting down.
ATCCGTGGTAGGAGATGAAAGAGGCGTGGGTGCTTTCATCCACCTTGAGGTTGACCACTCAGAACGACCCGAGGACAGGTTGATCCACTCCGAGCTTGATTTCTACCTCCCACTGCTCGGTGATACTCTCATCGGCGATCCAGATTCTCCAAGGGGGGTACTCCTTGTGCATGGTTTCACGGGTTCTAATCTGGAGCTGCTCTACTTAGGAAACCACCTTGCAACCAAAGGCTACAGGGTGCTGATCGTCCTCCTCCAGGGTCATGGAACAGATTACGAGGATCTGAAGAGGTACAGAACCAAGGACTGGGTCGGTAAGATAGTGGACTGTTACAGGTACCTCTTGTCCGAGAGACCAGGGCGGAAGGTTGTTATTGGGGGTCATTCACTCGGCGGAGTCCTCGTCATCAACTCTCTTAATCATATCACACCCGCGGGAGTGATCCTGATGGCCTCTCCGATCCGTTACCCTCTCCCTCTGAGAGTATTTGTCGGGATGATGGGTAGGACCAATCGGAAAAGGTACTACGCTGGATTCAGGTTCCACAATAAGAGGATGCTTTCTAATCCCCTGATCAAATTCTTCGACGACAGGTATGAGTACGTCTACTACAGCAGCATCAGGGAGGTGTTTCTGGCTATGGGCAAAGCGTACAAGTTGCTTCCCAAGCTAGATCTCCCGTTCTGTCTCATCTATGGGGTCAGTGATTACAGAGTTCCCAAGTCACAACCGCTACTTATTCAACGAAGAGTGCGTTCCCATCCAGATATAACTTGGATCAAGAGGACAGACCACGTGATAGTCATTGACACTGACTACAAGCTGGTTGCGGAGGCTTTTGAGAACTTTTGCAACTCGGTTTGGATGGGATAACCTTCTGATCGCTTTCTTGAGCACTCTGCAGCCTGCCTTAATTGGTGATTCCTTCCTCCTTGTTATTTCTCAGTCTTTCCCTTGTCTCCGGAAGGTCAATCCCTGTCTTTCGGGCGGAGTACAAGAGGACGAGTATTCCCGCGAGGACGATGATTGCTGCGGCGACGAAACTCACCCGGTAGGCGTCTCCGATAGCATATCCTTGTGAGATGTAGTAGTCCGAGATGGGGCCGGTGATCACGGTGGCTGCTATCCCCCATGACAAGAAGAAGGTGGCATTGTAGTATGAGAAGAGCCTTCCTCTGTACTCTTCGGGGACGATTGCCGCCACAATCGAGTAGCTGGCGGCTTGGATTATCACCTGTGCACTCCCAATCAGGAACGCCGAGATCAGGACGATGTAGTACTCCGAGGTGAGGGCGAGTATCACAATACCAGACACCGCCGAGACGCTCCCCATCAGCATCACCTTGAAGTCATCGAAGTGGCCGATCAACCCCCCTACAACAAGTCCCGCCACCATCGAGGCAAGACTGGAGACATTCCTGAAGTTAGCTATGTCGACGTCGCTTGCGTTGACACCGGTCGGTTCTGCGAGGTAGAGGCTGGAAATGATGGCGATTGAGTTCCTGCCAAAATTGATGAGCACGAGACTAAGGAGGAAGACGAGATACACTCCGAGGGTCTTTCGCTCTATCAATGACAACGGGATCGATGGCTCTCCTCCTCTCGGGAGATGCTGAGACTCAATCCTTATAACAAGCAGGACGAGCAGACCCGACAGTATCATGATGAACGCAGGGATGTAGAAGAGTATCCCGTTGACAAACCCTCCTCCACGGTCGAAGATTATTCCTCCCAATGTGGCCCCTGCGATGCCACCGAGTCCCCCGATGATGGAGAGCTGCCCCATAAGCTGCTTCCGCTCGTGGATGTCGGTCAGCTCTGAGATGAGCGTCGTCCATCCCACGTTGGACATCGACCACCAGATCTCTATGAAGCCCAGTCCGAGGATAATGACAAATCCAGCTGTGCGTAGAGAGCCCGTGTCGTAGTACTGCTTGAAGACGAAGTAGAGGACGAAGTGCCCGATCCCCGCGACCACCTCTCCGATGATCACGAAGGACTTGGAAGACTTGAACCTGTCAAGCAGTGGCCCCCAGAGGAACATCTGACTACCACTGTTAGAGATCATTCCAATAGTCGCCATCAGGGTGACCTCGGTCGTACCCAGTCCCAGAGATTTCAGGAATATTGAGAGGAAGGTGTAGAAAATTGCCCTGCGTATAAAGGCGAGGAACTGGAAGGTCGAGAGTCCGCTGAACTGGCCGATGCTCAACCTCGTGTAACTGAGAAATGCCACAATGGTTTCTCGGCTTCTCCGCATTAATACCTGTGCCTAGGGGAGAATCCCGAATGCCTCAGGAAACTACCATCTTCTCCCCATCGGGGGAGTAGTTAGATCTGAACGGAAGCTTGAGAAGACCGGCAATCTCCCCTCCATACTCGCGGGCGCTCTCTACGTCCTTCCACAGCCCGAATCTGGCGGGGAATGGCTTCAGCGCCTTCTTCCTCAATCTCTCGTTGGTGGGGAGATCTTCCAGTTTCTCGTTCTCCTCCCGGATGGACGGCTGGTCGAATTCGATGTAGAAGCCGAATGTCGGATCACCCCTAAGGACAACAGCGTCTATGTCCGAGCGATCGACTCTCTTCTCCTTGAACTCAAGGCTCAGCGGGTACCCTACCAGCAACCTGATCTCGTCAATGTCGAGAGTCAGTATCGCCTGTCTCTTGAGGAGGTAGGAGCCCCTGTTGATGAATCTCAGCTGGATAAAGAGAAACATCGGGATGAAGATGAGGACCGACACCATGATGGACAGGAGTGAGAACCCCGATTCGAAAAGGAGTGTGACTGTCGCCGCGAGGATCACCGCGTTGATTATGAAAGCTGGGAACCTGAAGGTGACCATCTCGCCGAGTATCCGCATGGCGGGACTACGTTCAAGGTAGACCTCGAAGGTCTTTGGGAGCTCCATAATCCACTCATTCTCAGGGGATATAATTATCTTGCAGAATATTCAGCTACATCTACCAAAATATATTCACTAGTTGAGGCAAACTATATTAAATAATAAGTGTGGTGAGGAATAAGATGATCGGGTCGAGCAAGGTGATAGCCAATACCATTTTGCTTGGAAATCTATCCAAGCTAGGACCAAGCTACCTCGCCGACTCTGTCAGTGATTTCTTCTCCAACGATCAGCAGATGCTCTTCTCCTCTCGTGTAGTTGTTCTTACGGGAATGGGTCATCAGACCACTCCTGAGGGCAAGATCCAAGGGCCCGTTCCCGTAGCTGAGCCTACAAGCTACCCGGGATCTTATGAATTCATCTTCTACCAGGTGAGACCTGGTATAGAGAAGTATGGCAACCTCCACCTCGTCTTCGTCATTGTCTACGAGGTGAGTGATTCGGAGCTTATCCGGAAGAACCTGAGGGAATTCAGCCAGTACCTCCAGTACTTCGAGCTGGATCTCACTGGTTTCGAGGACGGGCTATTTGACCCGTCACGTAAGGACTACTTATCTGCCCGTATGGTCGAGATTCACAAGAATCTAGAGCGAATTCTTGCAAATTCCCCTCCTGAGAATAGCATCTTTGATATATCGTATGTAACTAGTCTAGAAGGAAGGAGACAGGAGCTTGCAAAGAAATTGATGAGTTCTCCCACTGGAATCAGGTTGGCTGAGTTGAAATCCTACGACGACGCAATCCAGTTCTTCCTCAAACAGCGAATGGTCGTCATCGATGGAGATGGGGAAGACAAGGTGATAAGAGGTAGATAGAATGGGTCACACGATCACAGTTTACTCAACGCGCGGTGGGTCCGGAAAGACAATCACTTCACTAAGTATAGCAAAGACCCTCGCTACACGAGGGTACAAGACCGTGCTCATCGATGTCGACATAGAAGCCCCCTCCCTAGTTCATCTCATCCCTCCTCCTGAGGACCTCGACTCCATGCGGTACTGGACAGAGTACTTGGACAACCCAAACCTGAATATGGAGGACGTCATTTTCAATTGCAAGATCAACAACCTCTCTATCATCTACTCCAACACACCCGAGATGGGCAAGCACTTCCTTCAGACCAAGCAGCGCTCGTGGTGGGAGAGTGCACTCAAGCGTGAGCTTCTTGCCCAGCAGGAGCTCTACAGAATGGGATACGACTTCATCATCCTCGACAACCAATCGGGCACCTCGATGAACTCCGTCAACAACATGATCCTCGCAGATACTAGTGTCCTCGTGGTCAGACCTGCGAACTATGGTGCAGACGCCACCGAGTCCTTCATCGACGAGATGTACAGGGTACTCAAGGGAATCAAGCCAAGAAATGACTTCTACATCTGGAACCAAGTGATCAAGACGGAGAACGAGGACGAGGAGAAGATCCTTCGTGACTTCCTCGAAAGGTACAACCCACGGATAAAGAAGAGCGGTCTCACACTCGGGTGCGAGATACCGTTTGACCGCGTCCTCAACCTAAGGCTCCTGACGTCACCGGAGAACTACGTCTTTGATCTCCCCGAGGACATCCAGAAACCAATTGACAAGCTCATCGACACCCTCCTTGAGAAGGCTGGACTGTAAGCACATGGGAGTGCATGATAACTCAGACCAAGTCGGGAGCGATACGCAGTTTTCGGATAAAGTTTTACAATTAGTTCCACATATTTTGTGGACATTCAGATGAAGGCTCAACCTTGGTCGTGAACTGATACTGAGATACTTGTGAAATAGATAATGTGTGCAGTAGACGGTGGAGGAAGTAATCCAGCCATCAACATTTCTCTCCTTTTATTGTCCACTTAGTCCTCTAGACCCATGAGTCTGCAACGGTTCTTCTTCAGTATTGCGAACCACTCCTCCATCCACTCTGGACGCTCGGTGATGTTGTTCTGTCCAAAACTGAAGAACCTGAGCTTGAAGTCCTTGAGGCTCTCGGGCAGGGTGGTCAGCTCGTTGTTGAAGACGTTGAGTTCCCTGAGCTTCTTGAGCTTTCCGATCTCCTCAGGAAGGCTCTCAATCTTGTTGTTCCTCAGATCCAACTTCCTCAGGCTCTTGAGGTTTCCGATCTCTTTGTGCACCTTCTTGATCTTGTTGTTACCCACGTTCAGCTCGGTCAGAGAGGTGAGCTCGAGGATGAACTTCGGAAGTGTCTTCAGCTTGTTCGACTCCATGGAGATCTTCTTGAGAGAATCAAGTCCCTCCACCACTTTGGGATTGGCGGTGAACACATTGTAGTTGAGGTTGATCTCCTTGAGCATGTGGCAATTCCCTATGCCCTCAGGGAGCTCCGATATCTGGTTGTGCTCAAGGTTGAGGATCTTCAGGTTGTTCAGCTCACCGAGACTTTCGGGCAATTTCTCGATCTGGTTATTTCCCAGGTCAAGCACCTCTAGGTTCACGAGGTTACCGATGTTCTCAGGCAGCGCAGTCAGTTGATTCTTGGAGAGCTTGAGTTCCTTGAGATTCCTTAGCTCACAGATGCTGTCCGGCAACTCCGTCAATTTGTTGAACCGCAGATCCAGTACTTCGAGTTCACTCAGGTCTCCAATTGCCTTGGACAGGAGGTAGATGTTCACATCGTGGAAGTCGACGGAGATAATCCTCCCCTTCCTCGTCTTGACGATATTCTCCATTACCGGTTGCTGGTAAGCAAGTGAGGCTGTCATGTTGTCCAGCCTGCTCTTGCTGTCCCTGAAGATGATGCGCATCGCATCCGCGTCTGCTTTGTCTATATCTACCATATGTTCAGTACTTTTGTAAATTGTCTGGGTCATAAACCTTGTCCTGAAGGTCTTCGGGGGAATTTAGGGGACTGATTTACATAATTTTATAATCTACCCGATCCCAGAAATCTCATGAGAGTCCTCCACATCAGCAAGAAGTTACCTGATGTACGGGTGGAGAAATGTATCATTGGGGACAGGAAAGACGGTCACGATGTGGCATTCGCGGGGTACAGTAACGACACCCCGATTTTCGATGAGATCAGAGACATCAAGCAGTACACGTACAGATTCGGACACGCCCACACCTTCGGTCCCAAGAGGCACGAGTCAATCGAGGATCTCCAGATGGCAATCGAGGACTTTGACCCAGACTTCCTGCACGTCCACGACATCTACTTCGCCATACTTGCTATGCACCTCGACCGACCTTGGCTGTACAATGACCACGAGGCGTGGAGCAACCAGATCTCGACACTCGTCTCAGGAAGACCCAAGTGGTCGTTGAAGTACTGGAGACGAACTCTTGGAATCAGAGCAAGAAAACGAATGATCGACTCATGGGAGCCCCGTGTTCTTAAGGACAGGGTGACCATCACCATCTCGGAGCGGCTTGCAGACATGTACCACAGGATGTACACGAGAAAGACGTTCGTCATCCCCAACTTCCCGATGCTCTCCGAGGTTCCGAAGAAGATAGTCACCGACAAACAGGACTGCATGGCTTACGTGGGTAGTGATCTCTTAGCTGCTGCACCCTACCACAGGGATACCCGAGGTTTCCTCGACGTGGTCCGTAGACATCAGCTGAACCTGCTGGTTGTAGGTGACCGCAAGCTCAAGAGCGAGGGAACAATCACCAGTCTCGGATACAGAGATCACACGGAGATCATGGATCTCATCGGTCGGTGCAGGTTTGGTGTCGTTGCCTTCAGGAACTACCCCAACAAACCGATTCACCTAGGGGATCACAACAAGATCTCCCTGTACGCTCACAGCGGACAGATTGTGATAGCCCCCCGTACCCTCACGGCCAATCCCCATGTCAAGTATATTGAGTTCTTCGACAGGATGTCAGATATCCCCCAGATACTCAAGGAGGCTGAACATGTTGATCCCGAGGTCATAGCCAACCACGCCAAAGAACACATGATCTGGGACAGGTACTTCCCCGTCCAGACCGAGGCGAACACCCTGCTCATAGAGTCGATGTAGAAAATCACAGGTTTTAATATCCAAGTTGGGAGGTACTGTGGATGCAGAGAGCAGAACTCGCGCTCGGGAGCCAGAACTACAGGTTGCTTAGAGGGCTTGTCCCCGATATACAGGACGTATTTCATTACCGACGATTGTGCTCGGCAGACGGTCTCGACGTCCACCTCAGAAGTATCGAGTCGAATAATCACTACAGGATATACACCATCGGCCAGTATGCACTGCAGGGTATTGACCTCGTAACGGTCAACGAGTTCACTCTCCTCTTAGATCCCGCTACAGAGTCGGTGAGGCTAATCGGCTTCAACGACAGGAACTTCTGGTTCCACGTCTTCCAAGAAGGAAACAAAGCAAGTATGTCCCGTGATCTTGAGGTCTACTTCAACACGTGGCTCCGAACCCTACAGTTGAGAGGATACCACCCTGTCCAACTCGACTAGTCCGTCGGAGAAATGATTAGTAATATTCGACTCGTAACTGTGCCTTACAACTTGATCAGTAAAAGTCCTCGAATTAGAAGGGCATCTAGCTTGGAATCTATCTCTGGATCATAGAGGATAGGTTAGGACTCTGTCCTGATGCTGGAGATCATATCTGGAACTAAACAGGATATCAGACCTGTGACCTGAAGGACAATTAATTGTAATCAGCACTGCTTTCAAAATGAAATCATCACTGAAACCGCCATTGTATCCGATAGTAAATTCAACATTTTAATCACGGATTCACCCTCGATGGAACAATGTAGAGACAGACCTTGATCTCACGATTGGAACACGTGTCCTGAAAGTCGGTATATATTGTGCCCTGCAGAACCACACTATCGCTAGGCATGTATCTAATTATTCAACTGGCTAAGCGTTTCTATCCACTGGGTGGCTAGCTCGGGGAAACACTTATGAAATTTCCAGAATTCGTACATTTGAGAGCCTTGTGACGGAACTAAAGAATCCTTTTGTTCAAGGTATATATCGAATCAACCCCAAAGGTACATCACCATGAGAGTAAAATTAGCACTCTTTTCGATCATCGTGGCATCCCTCATTCTGTCGGGATACGCGAACGCAACAAGTGTTGCACCTGATCAGACCAAACCTGATCTGGTTTTGAAGATTAGAAACCTGTCCAGTGCAGGACGGGTTCTCAAGGGCAACACGAGCGAGCTCCCCTTCGAGCTCCTCGCTGCAGAGGCAAGGGGTCAATCCACCAAGCTGGTTCTCAGGGGTAACCCTGCCCTTACCTATATTAATAACACCTCGGTCAATGCCGAGGGAACCCTGAACGGCACCCGTCTACAGAAGGACAGGTGGTTCAGGACCTTCATCCAGAACGACTCCTACGTCCCGGACGTCCCAGTAGACAAGAGGTTCACTAGGAAGGGTGGAGACTCCGACCTCAAGGTCTTCCAGATCGACGTCAACAGAACCTATAACTCCAAGTACACCTTCGACGAGCTCGACGCCATCGACAATGTGACAAAGAGAACCGGGAAGAACGGAGCAGTCACTGCATTTATCTTCAGGACCGGTTATCTGAGCTCCGTCGATCTCAACGAGACCGAAGGGACTATCTTCAAGTTCCAAGTCAGGCTCAGGATCGCCTTCTTCGTCACCACGACCAAGAAGCTCATCGGTGTTTACGACAGTACCGACCGAGGCTTCGGCAATATTATACCCAAGGGTGTGGTCGAGTACTTCAAGACCCATAAGTTCCCGTACAGAGGGGAAGAGAAGGCCAAGGGACGAGACCTCCTCGCGAACAGGACAAAGATCAAGATCAACTGGATATCTCTGGGATACAACGAGACGTACGGACTCGACATGTACCTCGGGATGTTCAGGTTCACCCGGGTGGAGACCGCCCTCATCTGGGATCCCACTGCCGCCTCCTCTATCAAGATGCTCGCCCTCGACGACGCGAGCGAGGACTTCATGGACGGAATGGTCTCCGACAACTCGTTCAGTGACTTCGACGTTGACAACATCGACACCATCGACCAGGAGATTGTCGACGACGTCAGCGAGGACTCGGGAATCGACCTGAACAACATCGCCAGCGATACCGCAACCGACACAACTGGTGGAACGACATCCGAGACCACAGAGGACGAGCAGAGCACGGTTGACAACAAGGCGATCTTCATCGGGCAGTCCCTCGCCCTCCTTGCCATAGGGGTCATCGCACTCCGAAGGGTCAAGAAGAACCTCTAAGTGATATACCATGATGACCGACCAGTCCGAGCTCATAGACTCAAGGATCGAGTCGGTCGTCAAACCACTGAACAACAAGGTCAGACTACGAATACTCATGCTACTTGCAGAAGCACCGCTCTCATACTCCGAGATCCTCGAAGAACTACAGATCGAGAGCGGATCGTTCTACTGGCACGTCAAGAAGATGCCAGGACTAATCCAGCAGCACGCGGACAAGAAGTACTCCCTCACTGCTCTTGGGTACAGGGCGTACGACCTTCTCGTCTCCGAGGCTGCACCAGTCAAGGAGGAGGAGGATCCGCTGTGGTACAGGAATGTACGAAATCTCCTTTCACCATTGCTTTCTAGTACAGCACTAGGTCTCCTCCTCCTGCTGATCACCACAAGTCTGACCCTCATCCTCGGCTTCATCTACAGCAGGAACGGGTACATCCAGTTCGGGATCAATGTCGCACAGTCGGAGTACACGTACTCTGAGTTCTCCGTCTTCATCTCCCTCCTCGTGATCTCGGTGCTATCCATAGCAAGTGTGCTGTACAGCAGGAAGATCATCGGAGACGGAAGGATCATCAGGGCATCTGATGCAATGAGGTACTACGGATTCGCGAATGCGGGGAATCTAATAGCCATGCTCCCAGGGATCATGATGCTCACCGTCAACCCCACGATGCTTCTAACCGAGAGGTACGCAACAGTGGTTCTGTCGGCTCTTTTCACGTTCGTGTCAGTCGTCTTCCTGACGGTCTCCACCGATGTGATCTTCGGTTTCGGCTACAAGAACAGCCTCATCCTCATCCTGATCATATACTACCCAGTGGTTCTTCTCTCATACGCTCTGGTCTAGGGGCAGTCTGTGCTCCAATGACACGAGCAGATAGCTTAAAATTCAAATGGTTGTAGGCAGTACTGTGCTGGATTCATTCGAGGTAGAGTGCGCAGACTGCCTGTCAATTCACCGAATGGACACTTGGAAAAATGTGCGCACGATGGTGGAAGGAGTCAACGGCAGGAGTAGCTACAGGTATGTCTACCATTCCCAGAAGCGGTGCGCATGTGGACTCGACCTGCTCGTCGAGGCACAGGGATACCGAGCACCCGAGGAGGAGATCGTCACCAAGTGGTACTACAGGTTCTTCGAGTGCGCGGAGCTGAGGAGAATCGAGCACGTCGACTACTGCTGAGAGAATATTTGTGTATCGAAGTCTAGTCTGTGCAAGAAGATAGTCAGGGATGTCTGAGCACAATTGCTTTCCTCTGAGAAACTTTATATTTTTACGAATATCGAACGACTCTCAGATTTGTTCCAGAGAATTATGTCATGAGTATTTTAGAACATTATTTCCTACTTATTAGCTAATAGTGGCTATAATGTGCGACGGCGGCGCCCGAGTGTAAAAATAGAGTAAAAATTTCTTGGAATCGTTGTTTTCAAAAACTACAGATCTGGAGGTCTTTTTACTCACGGAATTTTGAGGAAGATCGCTTGGGGCTGGTGCAGAGAAACACTAGAGAATCTTCTAGGGTATTGCTAGCATTCTGTGAAGGGTACAGCCCTCGTAGTACACTCTGGGAAAATCGCGATCGCGCACGCACCCAATCGGAAAACCTTAACTAGCAGGTCTGGTTATGGAGAATCAGCCAGGGTCTCAATGGCTAGATTCCTAGAATTAGGATTGAAATTAAAATGGAGTGTCACAATAACCTCGGTCTGTCTTTTCGGTCTCAATGGCTAGATTCCTAGAATTAGGATTGAAATAGATGCCCCAAAGATGCCAATTGCACGCTCATTTGTGCAGTCTCAATGGCTAGATTCCTAGAATTAGGATTGAAATAGAT
>WAMJ01000257.1 GCA_015522385.1 Candidatus Heimdallarchaeota archaeon | reverse complement strand
TCATAAAATACCTATTCTGTATGGACATCCCGAGTGACTTGAGAGTCAATATATTGGAAAATGTCTCCCCTTTCGCTAAGAAATTGGGATACACTGATGACCAGATCCAAGACTTTGGAATATTCCTTGAATCTATTGAAGCTATTATGGATAAAGCTGACCCAATCGAGTGGGACAGAATCGGAGTGAAGCTACAGGACGGTAAGGTCGTTCTACCTGGAAACTTCGAGCCTCTCCTCAAGGAACTGGTTGTAGAGAACGAATTATACACGTGGTTCCTCCCTGAAAAATTGGGTGGGTATGGATATACCAACATCTTCGTCTCGGCTGTCATGCAGCTCCTGTCATATATCGATATCTCCTTCGGAATCATGACCGGTATCTCCCTCACTGTACTAGAACCCCTTATCAGCAAACCCAATGGTTACGTAGAGGGTATAATTGAGAACTTCGCCAAGGGGAAGAATATCGGATTTGTGGGCTTCACTGAGCCTCAGGCAGGCTCAAACCTCCAGAACGTTAAGTCAAGATCCTATGCAGACGGAAACGACTTCATTCTTGAAGGGACTAAGATTTTCATCTCAAACGGTGGTTACGCCAACGCTGGTCTAATTCTAACGACTAACGAGGTGGATGGTAAGACAGAAGGTACAAATGTGTTCATTGTTGAAAATGCGAAAGAACTAGTCTGTGAGCGACTGGAGGAGAAGATGGGACTCCACGCTTCCCCGACCGCTCAGCTGCACTTCGAGAATTTGCGTGTCCCGAAGGAAGCCATAGTCGGTAAGGTAGGAAATGGATATAGAGGTGTGCTTGAGAGGCTCATGTCGATGAGGATTGCAGTGTCTATGCAGGGTGCAGCTTCGATGTACAGAGCACGTGACCTTGCAACTCAGTACGCAGAGACAAGGCAACAGTTTGGACAACCTATCATCCAATTCCCTGCTGTTAAGAGTAAGCTGGATCAGATGAATACACAGATCCCGAGGATGATGAAGTACGCCTACACAGCGTCTTACGCTCTTGACCGATTCACCAAGGGATGGATACCTGCTGATATCGGTGCAGAGGGACCATCCGTCGAGGAACAGGCTGCGACAATGGTTCCGAGCATCGCGATGCGGGGTCTGGCTCACTACTTCGCGAGTTCATCCAAGACTTACAATGCAGAGATCGCACAGTTCATGGCTTATGACGCTACACAGATCTTCGGCGGGAATGGGTTTGTCTCGGAGTATGAGGTGAATAAGATCCTAAGGGATATCCGTGTTCTCTCGATATATGAGGGTACTTCCGAGATCCACGATTGGATTATCAGTAGATCCATGCAGGCGGTCGAGATGGTTCCCTCACTGAAGCCTCTCGCAGCTTCATACGACGAGAAAACTCTGTACGAGAAGATGCTCTACCTAAGATTCCCACGTATGGAAGGTAAGATCTGAAAATAGTATATTTTAGAATCCTATTGGAATAGCAAGACTATAGAGTATAAGCTGTATTTCAATCCCTAATGTAAGAGCAGTAGCGATAGCTCCTCCAATAATGGTGGATCTCTTCATCTCCTTGGAGTAGTTGAGGTAGATTAGGTACCATCCGAGGAGAACGACTGCGAGGATGGAGAATATTACAAGGGCCACGGTCAGTGGTGTCCCGTCAATAATAGGTTGATATTCTTCTGGCACGTATCTCAATTTTCCATAGGATTATTAAATCTTCTCAAGTCGAACTTGATACAGACCCCAGAATGTTGAGAATATCCTTGTAAATTTTTACAGCATTGCTTTTCGATCCTGAACCTCTAATGGTCATTACCCCGCTACTCATCAAGCTGCATGTAGCACCCTTGGAGTGAATTTCAAGGACAGATTTACCCCTGAAATTTACCGGCCAGAATTCATTGAGAAGATCCCGAACATCCTTCAGCCCATAGGTCCACTCGAATTTCGGTGTAAAGATGAAAGTGTCTTTGCCGCAAAGGGACGACATGGCGACAGTCCCGAATCCTTCCAGGTCGAACCTCTCACGTCTGACCTCACCTTCTTTCCCTTTCTCAAGACCCTGCTCGACCCTTTTGCATTCTTGGCAGTTAGGATTCTTCTTGAAGGTGATCTTGTCAAAATCCATGGTTTCGATGTCAATGTAGAGCATCCTTCCCTCCAGCACTGGCTGCTGTTCGAGAAGTATCCTGATACCCTCTGCAACCTGAAGTGAGGCGACGACATTCAAGACTGATGGGTGAACCCCCCTGACAGCACAGGTGTTCTGATCGTCGTCATTGGGGTACCCGAGAACACATACCATGCATGGAGTATTTTCTTTGAATGTGAAGCTGATGATGTTCCCGTTGTTTGAGATGGCACCCGCGAACACATATGGGATTCTTCTGTCGTATGCTGCACTGTGGAGAGCCCTCCTTGGTGCGAAACTGTCCAGACCATCAATGATGAGGTCCACATCATCCAGTAGACCTCTGAGGCTCAACCCATCAATGCTGATTGTGTAATTGGAGACTCTGATCGATGGATTCCTCTCAGTGATACGTTCCATAGCCACATCAACCTTGGCCTTTCCAACATCACTCAGTGTGTAGAGCTCCTGGCGTGGTAGGTTAGACTGCTCTATGACATCGAAATCAACGATCTTGATATGCCCCACTCCTAGAGATGCCATGAGGGCGGATGAAGTTGTACCCAAACCTCCGACTCCTGCTACAAGAACAGTCCGCTTCGTCAGTCTTATCTGGTTATCCCTACCTATGTTCGAGAGGGGAAAATGCCTTGAATAGTACTCGTCGAATGAGAACTCCACAGGTTTGAATGTTCTGTACAGTTATGATTGTGTCGGTATTTGACTATTCCTCTTTGAGAGGTACTTGCTCAGCGCGTGGGTAGCTATAAGCAGGTAGACCACAATGGTCATGTTCAAGACCTGAAGTGGCCAAGCTGCAGAGAGAGTACTGTCACCAACAAAGGCAACAAGGATTAGTTCAAGGAAGTAGATGCATATCGCTGCAAAGAGCACAAACTTTGTATTCGCGATAGCCTCAACGCCGAAGTAGGTCATGGCCAAAGACCAAATTAGGAAAACCAGTAGTAGCTGAAAGAGTTCCACAGTAGAACTCATCTGGAAATAGGACAGAATGCCTATGTTAAGCAGGTTTAGACTGAACGGTATCAACCATGAAACAGAGGAGATAATGAAGTATACAATAGGATTAGTAATCCCTACAGTCTTCCTGATTGCCACAAACCTAGCAATCTCTCCACCAAGTTGCACAAATGCGTACAGAAGGAATAGTAGCACCTTGAACTCACCGATGAAACTTGTGAAGATTGATCCATCTTCTGGAGGGATAAGGTAGAGGAGTGTATAGGAGACAGTTGCGAACAACTGGTAGAAGGAATTGTACATCAGGAACACCATTGATATCCAGATAAGATTCTTCCTCTTCTCTGTAATTTTCGAGCCGAGAAATCCAACTACAGAGAGTAGAAGTATTCCTACAACCGAATCAACAAGCATCGATCTTCCTCTGTTTTCTAAGCATTTAATCTTAGTGGTGAATAGGTAGCTGTAAACTCTAAATTTCTACCTCGTCCCTATCGCGGACTAGAACAAATGGTGCTTTGATTTTGTCCTTATTCTCCTCCATACTCTCGTCAACATGTGAGAGGTAGATCTTCTTGGAAGCACTGACCCTCCCTAAATTAGCAAGATTAGATATCTTTTCAGAAAGCTCCTCATAGTTCACATGATTGGGAATAGAGATGTTAAATGAGGTGCACTCATGGATGGTAATATCTGCCTCTAGAAGTTTTAAGATACTCTCCTCTAAGTATGCCGAGTCTCCTGAGTATCCAATGGATTTGCCATCTATGGTCATGAATATCATCTTGGGTTCAGCTGAGTGGAGGGCGGGAAGGGCTTCAAAGGTGACCCCATTAATCTCAACAGTGTTTCCTACTTCAAAAATCGTGTACCGAAATACAGATGCGATATGATCAACCTCCTCTTGGGAATAGTAAACCGAACAGATTCTCTCGATCAGATCTGGACCTCCCTTGGGGACAAGGACATCAATAGGCTTTTCCCTCTTAGTTATCCACTTATCATCCAGCATCATGAACGGTAGACCACCCATATGATCTGCGTGCAAGTGACTGAGAGCAATTACATCGATATCTGACGGTTTGAGCCCGTACCCATAGATGCCGGGTAACACCTGCGGTCCCGCGTCAAGCAGAATGTTTTTCGATCCCTGTACAAGATAGCAAGAACTGGATCTACCTCCTTGGTTGAAAGCATTTCCAGTCCCGAGAAATATGACTTTGACCATAGGATTGTACTGACACCTCGAGCTAAAATCTATTCGATTTTTCTACAGTTATCTCACACCAAGAAATCAGTGATTTTCAGCCTGAAGATCCATAGTACGATTGCCCTCCACATTCTCTTCAATCAACTCTTGACTTTCACTGGACGACTTCTTCTGACCCTCTGATAGCTCTTGTTCTGGAGACTCTGCATCACTCATTTGCTCGATATCTCCACCTTTCCCATTCTCTTCTTCTAGCGCTTTCTGCCTACTCTCTTTCTCTTCTTCGATAAGGTCCTTCTTTAACTGTATAAGGACTTTGTCTAATGCGTTCTTAACGATTGAAGCATCCAGTATAGCTTTTGGTAGAATTGAGGTCGCATTCAAACCCTTCTGAAGTCCCACTTCCTTTCTGATTTTTTCTTTATAGAAATGGGGGGTTCGCTGAATGTTTTCGCCTTTGAAGAGGATGTCAATCATCTCAAACACCTGCTGCATAGGATCCTCATTGTCTAATACCAAAAGGGCAGATAGTGTCCTATTCTTGAAGTTATCAATCCCCTCCTTAGAAGAGACATCGACCGTTTTCCACTCTATAGTATCCAGAATCGATTTTCTCTTCTGGAATTCGTCTTGAGATTGAGTAGGGCCTCGTCTGAGCTTCCTGATCTCCGTCTGAAGAAGAACCTGAACCAAGATCGCTTCGAAGAGCTCAGTTGACACTTTCTTCGTCTGATTGTACTCTTCCAGATCATTGTTGAGTCGGTCGATATACTCAAGCGCACTTGTGAACCAGTTGGTGGTATAAGACCCTTGATTCATTCCAATAAAGTCTTTGGCCTTGGAATTAAGTATTCGAATTGCACCCTCAACGATTTCATGGCCCCTGTTGATGTAGGTGTTCACCAAGACAACAGCGAAGTATGGTATGAATTTGTTGACATCAGAGGCAATGTGTTCCAACCTCCAGTACTCAACGAAACTCCTGAGGTAGGTAGCACCAAACTCCTTCATTTCTAGGAGGTAGAAGATCGCATCTTCTGGATTCGCAGACTTCTCAATCCATATCTGCTTTTCGAGAAGCAGCAACTTGGATAGGTTTTTCGTCAACATCTCACGAAGTGTCACTCGTTCAATCACAGACCACGCTCCCTCTTCAATTGAGAACCGGACATAGAAAGTTGGTATCAATTCATCGGATATAATTCCTAGGTTCTTCATTTTATATTTAAAATCCTTGAGGGTAATTTTATGATTTATTCCGAACATCTTCTCAATCTTTCTTGCGACGTGAACAAGGTGGGGATCATATCCCTCCATAGAATGGACGCTCTCTTCTGGGTCGTAGTCTGAAGATAGTTTGTTGTAGATCTGGACATACGTTTCTTTCAAAGTATTAAGGAAATTTTCTGATGAAAGTCTATCCTCATGTCCAGACATAGATATATGAATCAAGATAACGGAAGTATATTAAAAATTGTTATTCTACTCATCAATAATACCAAATGGTGCTCAAGGAAATGCTGAAATTTGGATCATTCCTTTTCAGTGTCAATTTGATTGTTTTCCGAAGCTATCTTCAATCATCCATTTCGGACTAGGTTAATAATATATAAGAAATTGTTCGACCATGAATTACTGAACATGTTGGTTGAGGTGCAAATATGAAATCAAAATTTTTCTCTCTAGTGGACTATGATGCCCTGAATCTGTGGCTTAACATTGTGGCATCAGGTCAGGACAGATGGACTCTTGATGAAGCCACCGAATTCTTTGGAGAGGAGATCAAGGTTCATCTCCCGAGATTACTGAGCTCGAATTTTCTCAGTGGAAGCTACTCTGAATTCTGGATTCCTAGCTTTCCTGAATTCAGCCAGTTGATCCTTGAGGAGACATTTATTACAATAATGAGCACGTCTCAGGTGGATGACCATGGAGAACCCATTAGTATTGATAATCTGGAATCCAAGCTCAGAGCGGCACTTGAGAGCTACGAAAAGCACAGGGTATCGAACTACACCAACATGAAAATGAGTCTCGAGCAGAGCATAAAGGACTCAATTAACGAGCTAGAGCAGATGTTCAAAGAGTATTTTCAATCACTGCAGGGTGACGACGGAACAATTGTACCCCAGCTAAACCCCTTGGATGTATTGGACTACCTGCAGCAGATGAAGACCAGTATGAAGAATACAATGATGGAACTTCAAGAGCAGTCAAAGCTTCAGATTCAGGAGATTATTGACAAAGCCAACGCGGTCTACATGCATGCTCTTTCGAATAATACTTTAGGAAAAGACGAGGAGAAGTCCTTTTCCGATTCCTTGTTTGATATCTTCAATGAGGCCTTGGAGAAGAACTTTGTTGCCTTCAAAAGAAGAGGTATTGCATCAATTGAGCTCTTCAAACTTGATGTTGGCAAGCTATCCAAACGTCAAATTGAATTGATCAATTCTCTGGAGAACATCATTGGCCAGATCGTGGACAGGAGTATCACCAACCTCGGAAATAACACTTCAAAGATCCTCGACTATATATTCATCAACCTCAGGCAGAGTCTCGACTCACTCACTGGCAACATCGCCCAGAGTGTACAGGAGAGTGAGGATCATTCCAAGGAGGGAATTGAGAACCTCGTCTCCTCAGTCTTCACTATCAACAGAAAAGTCGTTGAGGAACTCATTGAGGCTTTGAACATTCTCTCGCAGAGTGCAAGTAAGATGAAATCAGGTCTTAATAAGAATCTGGAGAAGATTGAGGCCAGCATTCAGGATCAGGTAGAATCCTCGGTTGAGCAACTGGAAGCCTCGGTGGATGACATACGTCAGATCCAAGATACTACCAACTCCAAACTCCTCAATGCTAGTCAGATGAATGAGGAAGCTAACAAGAAACTGCTCGAGGAAATGATCTTCTCCATCGAAGACACGTTCCAGAGCATACAGGACTCACTAGAGGAGAGATTCAATACCGCGAAGGATTCTTTCCTAGGAAGCTCGAAGCTTGAAGACTTTGCTAAGGACTCACAGATTCTCTTCGAAGAAGGCAAGAAAGGTATAATGATACCAACACACCAAGTTGTTCGGAATTTCCTCAACCAGCTCGATGCTGACTACGTGATCATTCCTAAATCCAAGGTGGCAAGCATCACACCTGAGGCCTCATCTTTCGTGAACTCAAATATATCTTCAGCTTCTGATATCGCTGCCAGTCTTGGGTTAGACAACAAAATGAACGAGAGTCTTCAGGAGGGGCTATCGAAACTCAGCTTGATCCACTCGAACTCCTTGAAGGAGATGGTGAAGTATCACGGTGAGATCATCAAGAAGACCTCTGATTTCATCGGGACATTGGGAGAATACCTGCAGGCTGAACTACAGGCAATTCTTAAGACAATAAAGACCTCATTGCATAAGAGGATCGAGGAGATCAGGATGAACTCAGAGCAGCTTAAGAAAGAGCTGGAGAATGACCTTCAGATGGGTTTCACCTTCATCTATGACTCAATCGACCCTATCAACATGCGGCTCATGCACTTCAAGGAAATTGAGACTCCAGAATTTTTTGAGATCAGCAGGGACAAAGTCGTGGGCATCGCTGATGTCATCTCCACCTTGATCAACAGGATATACACTCAAGCAGAACGCAACAGAGACAAATTGAATGATCAGATACAGATAACTGAGATGATACTGAAGAACCAGATTGAGGCATTGAAAGTTAGTGTGATGTCACAGATCTCGGGTATTGTGACCAAGAACAAGAACGATCTTCTCAGTTCAATCGAGGTTCACAGGTCTCAGATTGCCAAGGACATTGACAATGTCCGCTCACTGATCGGTGATATCGTCCAAGAGGAGCTGGATTTACCTGTCAGAGAGTTCGGGATGCAGCTATCTAAAATAGAAGAGTCCATACTCTCTATGGAACAGATCACATCCAAGGAGATTGAGACACTCCGAAACGAGATCCATGCCTTGCTTCGTAGACTGCAGACCCAGATAAATGGAATCAACTCTGAAATCACCTCCAAGTTGGAGATGATGAGCTCCCGGGGGCTTGACGAGCTCTCGACAATCAGAATGACAGCTCAGAATACACTTCAGCTAAACTTCAATGAGGTTGAATCAGCTCAACAACTGCAAATCTCCGATCTTGGATCGTATCTCAGTTCCCACCTCAAAGAGCAGATCTCAAAAATCCAGAAACTCAATAGTCTAGGAGAGGGTGGACTATCCTACACAATTCGATCCATGATGAATCAAGTGCAGAAACGGCTCGAGGATCTGTACCTTGACTCGATAGCATTTCTGAATGAGATGCAGGAGAGGAACTCCATCTCCATGATTTACGGTGATATCACAGACCTTACACATCAGGTCTTAACATCCGTCCAAAACATTGATCTAGATGGTGTCAAGATGCTAATTCAGGCATTGTCTCAGATTACAGGAAGACCCTCGATTGTCGTCTAAGAATAAATTGTCTTCTAGGAATAGATTGTTGTCAGGAATAGTGTCTAACTGGCGTCTCTGTAATCCTTTAGGGCCTTGATCTGTTTCTTGTTGAGCTTGTGCGGAACCTCAATCGTCACCTTGTAGTACATATTGCCAGTAGCATTTCTACCGTTGTATGACCTGACAAATCCCTTGTTCTTCAGAACCAGTGTGTCGAAAACCTGTGTGCCCTTGGGAACCTTCATCTTCTCGAATCTCTCCTCATCGGGAGGGCCAATGACAGGTACCTCGATTTCTCCTCCAAGAGCTGCAACATCGAATGGAATAGGGAGAAGCATGTGCACATCTAGACCGTCCCGCTGGAAGTAGTCGTGCTCCTTCAAACCAATCCTGAGAATCAAGTCACCTGGCGTTCCACCATTCCTTGAAGGATGCCCCTTCCCCTGCACCCTGACCATCTCACCCTCGTTAACACCTGGAGGTATCTTGACAGAGATCTTCTCCTTTTCATTTGAGTATCCCGAACCCTTGCACTTCTTGCACTTCTTCTTCGGGATTTGACCTGTCCCTCGACACTTCGAGCACTGCTCTTGGGAGACTTGGATGAAAATACCTGTTTGCACTCTTCTCTCAACCCTACCTGATCCCCTGCAGTTTGAGCAGGTACTCATCTCACTACCTGGTTCCGCACCCGTACCATGGCAGGTCTTGCACCCTTGCTTGAATGGTATTGTGATCTTCTTCGATACTCCACTGTATGCCTCTTCGTAGGTCAAGTAGACTTCTAAGACTGCATCCCTGCCTCTTGATGGGCCCCTTGATCTCCTGCTTTGTCCACCAAAACCTCCGAAGATGTCTCCGAAGTCCATTCCAAAGATCTGTGAGACAAAATCGAATGGATTTGCATTGTGGGCTGATGCTCGTACCCTAGGATCGAGCCCTTGGTGCCCGAACCTGTCATACCTTGTTCTCAGATTCGAGTCGGAGAGAACAGAGTATGCCTCGTTCAACTCTTTGAACTTCTCCTCAGCCTCTTCTTTGGGGCCCTTGTACCTGTCAGGATGATACTCCATCGCTTTCTTGCGGTAGGCTTTCTTAATTGCTGCCTCGTCTGCAGATCTATCCACACCTAAGACCTCATAGTAATCGCGTTTGTCCGACATAATAGTCCTCCATCTAATTATGAGCGATGGCTCTATATCTATTACTTACAGAATGACTTTTGTATCTTTAGTAAAATACATCTGGTATAATCTATTTTTTCTTCTTGTTCCGAGATGCCGCTCGAAAGGCCTTGAGTGCTTCTCTCTCCTCTGGTGAAAGGTTCTTGGGTACATCTATGGCAATGACATAGTACATATTACCCACTTCCTTCCTTCCATTCCTAAGGCGGTAGAAACCCCTCTCGGGAAGGACAAGCTGCTCATTGGACTGTGTGCCCTCTGGAACCTTCAGCTCTGCAACAGTACGCTGTTTCGGAGCTCCAAGGACTGGGACCTTTATCTTCCCACCCAAAGCTGCGAGGTAGAATGGGATTCTGAGATCCATGAAGACATTGAGCCCGTCCCTCTTGAACTTGGGGTGGGGTTTAAGTCTGATCGTGAAGATCAAATCCCCAGGGGGTCCTCCGTTCTTGGAAGGATTGCCCTTCCCTTTCACTCTGAGCTTCTCCCCGCTATCGATCCCTGGAGGGATTTTCAAGGAGATTGTCTCCCTCTTTGTTCCCTTACCAGTACCACGGCAGGTCGTGCATGGCTCACTAGGGATCTTGCCAGTCCCATTGCACCTCACACATGGCTCCTTGGAGATCTGGACAAACATTCCCGACTGAGTTCGCTGTTCGATCATCCCCGATCCGTGACAGGTCTGGCACGACTTCAACATAGATCCTGGTTTTCCCCCAGTCCCGTTGCAAGTGTTGCAGGGTTCCACGAATGGGAGCTTGACCTTCTTGCTGACTCCGGAGTACGCTTCCTCGAATGAGAGTGACAGTTCCAGCTCGACGTCTTTACCCTTACTTGGTCTATTTTGAACAGGTCCTCGACGTCTCCCCGTGGATCTGAAGCCTGAACCGAATCCTCCTCCGAAGAGGTCCTCGATATCCAGACCTCCGAATATACTTGAGAAGAAGTCGAATGGATTCGCATCATGGGCAGAGGCCCTCATTCGAGGATCGAGACCCGCATGTCCGAACTTGTCGTACTTTGCTCTCTGCTTCGGGTCGGAGAGGACGGAATAGGCTTCGTTCAACTCCTTGAACTTCTCCTCAGCCTCTTCCTTAGGACCCTTGTAGCGATCCGGGTGATACTTCATCGCCTTCTTCTTGTAGGCCTTCTTCAGACCCTCTTGGTCGATGTTCTTAGGTACACCCAAGACCTCGTAGTAGTCCCTTTTCTCCTCTGCCATACTCTCATCCTCCTACTCCTTAGTCATCATCGTCCGATATCTCGTAGTCAGCGTCGATGAAGTCGTCGGATGATCCTGAGTTTGGCGGGGGTGAGTTGGGAGTTACACCGAAGTCACCCGGGGCGCCTTGGGGAGCGCCCTGCTGATAAGCCTGTGCAGCGATGCTCTGGAACTCGGTCTCAAGGGTCTGCATTGACGCCTTGATCTTCTCAATGTCATCTGTCTTGATCGCTGCTTCGAGGTCATCTGCAAGTGACTTGATCTTGGATCTTTCGGTCTCTGGTATCTTGTCACCCAGATCGGTCAAGGCCTTGTTGACTTGGTAGACCAGTGACTCAGCCTTGTTCTTGGTCTGGATGTTTTCCTTGATCCTCCTGTCCTCCTCAGCGTGGAGTTCGGCCTCCTTGATCTTCCTCTTGATCTCCTCCTCTGAGAGAGAGGTCTGTGAGGTGATCACGATCTTCTGCTCATTACCTGTGGCAGTGTCCTTTGCTGATACGTTCACAATACCGTTGGAGTCGATATCGAAAGTGACCTCAATCTGTGGTACGCCTCTTGGTGCAGGTGGGATGCCGACGAGCTGGAACCTTCCGAGCGTGATGTTGTCCTTTGCAAGTGGTCTCTCACCCTGTAGAACGTGGATCTCGACACTTGTCTGGTTGTCTGCTGCCGTCGAGAATATCTCCGTCTTCTTGGTAGGAATGGTCGTGTTCCTCTCGATCATAGGAGTCATGACACCACCCATGGTCTCGACACCAAGGGTCAAGGGAGTAACGTCCAGCAGCAGGAGATCATCAACCTCACCTGAGAGAACACCGCCTTGGATGGCAGCACCCATTGCTACGACGAGGTCGGGGTCTATGCCCTTGAAGGGGTCTTTGCCAGTGAAGTCCTTCACTGCTTTCTGGACTGCTGGGATCCTTGTTGAACCACCTACCAGAAGTACCTTTGCAATGTCTGAGATCTTCTTACCTGAATCCTCGATTGCCTGCCTCATGGGACCGACTGTTGCCTGCACAAGGTCAGAGGTCAATTCGTCGAATTTGGCCCTTGTCAGAGTCTTGTTCAGGTGCTTGGGACCGCTCTGATCATGTGTGATGTACATCAGGTTGATCGTGGTCTGCATCATGGTGGAGAGTGCGATCTTCGCCTCCTCTGCAGCGTCCTTCAACCTCTGCATGGCGATGCTGTCCTTGGAGAGGTCGATACCCTGCTCCGCTTTGAACTCCTTGACAAGCCAGTCGACAATCCTCTCGTCAAAGTCCTTACCACCGAGCCTGTTGTTCCCGGATGTGGCCTTAACTTCGAAGAGGCCCTCACTGATCTCCAAGACACTGACATCGAAGGTACCTCCACCAAGATCGAAGACGAGAATTGTCTCATCTGCATCCTTGTCCAGTCCGTAGGCCAAGGCTGAAGCGGTGGGCTCAGCGACCAATCTGAGAACCTCTAGACCTGCGATCCTACCTGCGTCCTTTGTCGCCTGTCTCTGCGAGTCGCTGAAGTAAGCGGGAACGGTAATGACTGCCTTCTTCACAGGCTGACCGAGGTATGCCTCCGCGTCTGCCTTGATCTTCTGCAGGACAAATGCACCAATCTCCTGAGGAGTGTACTGCTTGTCGTCGATCTTGTACTTCTTGTTTGTACCCATGTCCCTCTTGGTCTCAGCAAGTGTCCTGTCAGGCTTGGATACTGCCTGCCGTTTCGCCAGTGTACCAACCACCTTTGACCCGTCTTCGTTAAATGAGACCACCGATGGCACCAGATTTCCTCCCTCTGCAGAGGGAATGATCTTTGGCTCACCGTTGTCCAAGTATGCTGCCACTGAGTTCGTTGTTCCTAAATCTATTCCAATTACGATTTCTTTTGCCATTTTATTTTTCCTCCTTTACAGGTTCGTTCTGCTCCCCCTCTGACTTCTTGTCCTCAGCACTTGACTTCGAACCCTCTGTCTTTTCATTTGAATCGGCGGACTTATCGTTTGACTTGTCCTCCTTACTCTCGGCAGGTTTCTCCACTGCCTTGGAGATGACGACCTTTGCAGGTCTAAGCACGCGATCTCCCTTGATGAACCCCGAGGATGTGATGTCAACCACGATATTCGGGGGGTACTCTTCTGTCGGTAGTGCAAACACCGCTTGGTGTCTGTTGGGGTCGAATGCAGTCTTCCCCTTCTTGATCTTAATTAGTCCCACTCCCTCGCTTGCGTAGATGTCATTAATCCGCTGCTCGATGGCGACAATCGCGTTGTAGTGGGTCTCTGGGATATCGTCCTTGCCGTTCTCAATCAGACGCTTCAGGTCATCCGAGACCGGGAGCAGCTTGGATAGCACGTTCCCTGAAGAGAACTCGATGAAGGACTGCTTCTCTTTCTCGACCCTCTTCCTGAAATTCAGTGCATCTGCCCTTGCTCGCTTGACCTCCTCGTCCGCGATTTTCTTGGCGTTAAGGAGCTTCTCGTACTCCTCTTTCTCTACCTCAATTACCTCTTTCTTCTCGGGCTCTCCACCCGAGTCCTGTACTTTATCGACATTTTCTTGTTTGTCGTCAATATCTTTTTTCTGGGAGATCTTCTCCTCTTCTGTGCTCATAATTCATCCTCCAATCTGCTATTGTCAAAGAGGTATTGTACCAAAAGTACAATTCCATAACAACTATCCCTCTCGCCATATATAAATTTTTCGCTTATTACGAAATTCGGAGAACAATATTTGACATCAATACCAGACAGTCGGAATAGAGCGTAGGCGAGTCACGATCATTTGAATTATACAGATAACACCAGCATGAATTACTAGAGCGAATAGAGTACACAAATCGGATATTTATTAATGATCCAAACCTACGCAGTCACCATGGTAGATGCAGAGGAGACCAACCGCAGAATCCAGGAGCAATTTAGCAGATCAGGGGAGAATTATGTGAAATCTAGGATCCACAGTAACACGAAAGACCTTGAGTTCTGTATATCCATGATTGAGCCTAGGAGCGAATGGAACGTACTTGATGTGGCCACGGGTACAGGTCATCTAGGGCACGCCCTTGCAGCACATGTCCAGACAGTTGTAGGATTTGACCTCACGCAGAAGATGCTCGATATCGCAGACCGGGAGGCGTCTAAGAAGGGGTTAACGAACTTCGCTGTCAGGCAAGGGGATGTCCACGAACTCCCATTCAGTGATAGTGTGTTCGACCTTGTGACTGTCAGGATCGCTCCCCATCATTTCTCCGACATTGAGAAAGCTGTCGCGGAAATGGCTAGGGTTCTGCGGAAAGGAGGCAGGCTATTGGTCGAGGACACAATTGCTCCCTCTGAAAAATCTCAGGCAGAGCTGTTCAACAGGATCGAATGGCTGAGGGACACATCACACGTCCGTGATCTCTCCTTTAACGAATGGAAACTCCTGCTTGAACAGAGCGGGCTAAAGGTGATGCGTGCGGAGATGAAGGAAAAGGAGTGGCCGCTCAGATGGTGGATGGAGAGGATGAACACACCTGAAGATAATGTGGAGAAGGTGCTGGATTTGCTCGAGGACAACCACATGGCTCTGAATGCTGACCTGCGCATCGTGCAGGATGAATCCCAAGAAGGTCTTGACCGATGGACGATTTACCCCAACAACGGATACTTCCTAGCAGAGAAGATCTAGGGATACATAAGATGGAATTAATGTAGGTCGGAGTGACATTTCTATTATATTTTGAACAGTGAATATTTAGAGCTTTAAAGTCTGGTTGTAAATGAGAGCTCGAATTCGGAGATCCCGTCGATTCCCTCAAGGAAGTTCTCCAACTTATCTTGGATACCGTCCTCCTCGGGAAGGATGAACTGGCAGACTGCTGCCTTAATTCCAAAGAACAGGGGTTTGGTCTGGTACTCGTTCTGCATCTTGATTCTCTCATCGACTTCAGAAAGTCTGCTTCTCACTTCTGCGACAACCTTGTCGAGGTCTGTCTCGGGTGATTCTCCTTTGAGGTCGTATTGGCACATTATTTCTCCCATAATTCTCACCTTAGGGTCCTTCAAAATCGCAACCTATGCACTTATAGGTGTTGGCGAGGTTGCGGCAGTTTCCGCACCTCACAATCCTTGAGCCACATTGTGGACAAGCGAATCTTGATTGACCGGTCTCTTTGGGAGCGATACCCTTATTGCATGACAAGCAATACTCCAATCTGATACTAGGGCTACTCATTAGATGACCTTGTACAATCGCTTTAAAAAATTGAGCGGTAGATGCAGGAGGTGAAAATTTGTCGAAGAAGGAAGATTCTATTGTCAATAGTATTAAAAGCAGAAATTCAGAGACTATATTATGGTCGAATTATCACTATCTTTCAATCCAGAACCGGTGGATTTCAACTTCACCATCACAGAGGCCGCTGCCCGTCGGATCAAGACATTGCTTGAGGCTGAGGGGAGAGTCAATCAGGGAATGCGGATCAAGGTTGTTCCTGGTGGATGCGCAGGCTTTCAGTACGAATTTGGGTGGACAAGTCTGTCTAACCTGACCGACGAGGAAGTCGTCGAGTATGATGGAGCGAGCATAGTCTTCGGACAGGCTGATCTAAGGCATGTCACCGGTGGTAAACTTGACTACACTGAGAGTCTCGCTGGTTCCAAGTTCGAGGTCATAAACCCCAATGCCAGTTCTACATGTGGGTGCGGGAAGAGCTTCGCTTAATCCGACCAGTAATGGATAGAGAAATAAGTATCAAAATACAGCAAGATTGGAAGATGACCAAAAAGACAATAAAGGGTCTAGATGGGATCCCCCAAGAGATAATTGACGCTCTTGTCAGCAAAGGATACAAATCAGTTGAGGGATTGAGTATTACCCTTGCGTCAGACCTCTCCGAGGACGTGATGATCTCTAAGGATATGGCTGAGGAGATTGTCGAGAAGTCCATCGCAGCCGTCGCCACCCCTCCGATAACCGCTGCAGATCTCCTCGTGGACGAACAGAACCGTGGGAAACTCTCAACGGGGGCTCATGGGTTAGACGCCCTCCTTGACGGGGGAATCTGGGAAAAAGAAATCACGGAAATATCAGGGGGTTTCGCCACTGGTAAGACGCAGATTTGCTTCCAGCTAGCAGTAAATGCACAGTTGCCCAAGGATCAAGGTGGACTTGCAGGGAAGGTCTTCTACATTGACACAGAGGGCACGTTCTCTGCGAAGAGGATCGGTTCGATTGCTGTGGCCATGGGGCTAGATCCTCAGTCGGTGCTGAAGAACATCTTCATCTCACACGCCATGGACTCCAGTCACCAGACCAGACTTGTCAAGACCGTTGCGGACATGGCCAAGGAGCACAACATCAAGCTCCTAATCGTGGACTCTATAGCCAGCCACTTCAGGACGGACTACATTGGTAAGGATCAGATGATCGAGCGGCAGCAACGGATCATGCAGCATGGGAGCTCACTGACCAATCTCGCAAGGATACATGGACTAGCAGTTGTGGTTACCAATCAGGTGGTGGCTAACGTAGACGAGCTGACGTCGAGCAAGGACAACCGTCCTGCTCTTGGTCAAGCTTGGGCCCATCGTCCACAAACAAGGGTGTTGCTCAGGCGATCTCCGGGTCTGGCAAGGATAGCTCGGCTACTAGACAGTCCAAGACATCAGGAGGGGGAAGAATTCTTCTACATCACTCCTGAGGGTATAAGGGACAGGATGAACCACTAAATAATTTCAGCTTACAACAATGGCGATATCTACTTCAGATCCCCGAGATTCATCTCTTCCCTGATATCGGGATACTTCCTGAAGAATGCATTCTCCACCCTTGTATTTCTTTCCTCTAGACCATGCATCACCGCGATTCCGTCAAAGACTATGAACCACTTCCGCTCCCCCTTGTTGTCATGATAGAGGATACCGTCCAGTACCTCAGTTTTGATGCACTCGTAGCACTCATCGAGTGTGACAATTTTGGACAGTTCCTCGTTTGGCAGAACTTTCTCGTTCTTACCCAAAGGATCTGACACTAGGTATTTGTCCTTCCTGTAACAGTAAAACTTACAGAGAAGACCTGTGGATTCGTGTGGCATTGGTGTCTTTTCAATTTCTCGCTTCTCTTCCTTCAGGATCTTCAACTTCAGCGGCCACTGATCTGGATCATCTGGATCAGCTAGGATGTCCATAATTCTGAGTTGCACAGGTAAGGTTCTGAGTTCTCCACTTAAACAAGGCGCTTTCGTCCTCGAAATTCTGGGGGATCTCGGCCAATTTCTGAATCTGTAATCAAATACCCGTTGCTAGCAGATAACCTTTAACTGCTTAAAGTTCCCATTGAGTATAGCAATGAGTGAGACGACGGAATTCTACAAGTTGATCGATCTTGCTATGGACCTCGAAAAGGCCATTCTTTCAGCAGGTAAAGATCTCAACTATTTGTTCATCTTTCACGATGACGGTGAACTTATCATCGAGGCGTTTTACTCTAACCCATATGACATCAACCCAGAGATGGTCGGTGGACTCATTGCTGCAATAAATGGATTTGCGGGAGGAGTGAAGGAAGGTAACAATCGACTTGTAGTGCTCCAAAAGGTGAAATTCCTCTTTACTAAGGTGGCAGATGTTCTCTTCGTCATTGCCTACAACACCGATCTCGGAGATGAGGAAGCAAACAAGATCATGGACATCGTTTCAAATACTTTCAAGCTCTCATACCTCCATGAGGTCGCATCAACTGATGATCAACCAGTTGACACTATGGCGTGCACGGCTCTTAGCAAGATATTCCAGCTAATCGACGACGAGGTAATTCCGGAATACAAATTGGGTAAGAAGACAGTTCTGGATCTTGACTTAGTCGAGTACGAAGCTTCCAAGCGTATTCAGGAGCTCTTCCTACAGTACAGAGAAGCTGAGGAAAAGGCCAAAGAAGCAGAGGCAGAACCTACAGTCTCACCCGATGAGGAGTCAGTACTCATGGACTTTGACGAGCCATCGGAACAAGCACAACCTAGTGCTGAATCTCAAAGCGTTCCCACTCCACCAGCTAGTGCTGAAGAGATTCTGCCTACATTTGCTGACAAGTTTGATGAGGAGGGAGACGCGATGATACAAGCAATCATGCAGATGGAGAACCTCCTTGACCAGATGATAACCAGATTCGAGACTTTACTGGGTCTAACAGTTATTCGTAACCATCCAGAAATGGGTCTGGAGACAATAGAGAAGGGAAATCTAGAACCTGAGGTCTTTGAAAAACTGCTGAGTACAGTTCTCGAGAATATCCACGTTATTAACTCACTCCTTCACGGTACTTTAGAAGACAGAATCCTCGAGTTGGACAACTATTTCATGTACTTGCAGGCAATAACCAATACCTCGTTCATGTATTTGATTTTCACGGATAAGAGTTCCATCGAGTTGATCCAACCTATCATTGAGAGAGTTGCCAACACGATTGCCACAATCTACCCAGAGTAATCTAGGAAACACGAGAAAGAATACCTTCGGTAACCTATCCTAGTCAGAAGGAACATCTTTATGATTTCCGAATATGGATTCTTTGAACCAAGTGGTAAAGGGAGATGCTCATATTATCGATATAGTACTAATGCTACAACTTTATTACTATGCTTCAAAATGAGTTTAAGATAAAGAATATACAAGACGTGCTAGTTAGAGATCTTCTAGTGCTGATAATTCATTTGCGACATCATCTACTGGTTCATCTTCTTCCTCAGTCGGTGTCTCTGCTTGATTATCAGCTGATTCGTTATCTTCCACTGTGTCGCGGGGAAAGTCACCACCGTCACTATCGCCATCTGGTACAGATCCCTCATCACCGCCCTCTTCAACGATACTCGTTGCAAGGAGCACCCTCTGGTCACCAATAACACGCATGACTTTCACACCTTGGGTGTCCCTTCCCATCACTCGGATGTTTTTCACGCCAGTCCTTATCAGTATACCATCGGAGTTGACGAGTGAGATGTTGACACCCTCGGTTTTCTCCATGGGTACGGGCATGGAAGAGATAACAAGACCGTTCTTGCTCGTGACCTTGATGTTCTTTACTCCCTTCGCTCCTCTGTTAGTTATTCTGTAATCAGAGAGTTTTGTACGCTTACCGTATCCCTTCTCGGTGATGGTGAAGATCGAAGTGTCGTCATAGTCCTCGTAGCTTATTGGAAAGGCCGAGACAATCTCGTCGTCCTCATCCTCGAGCTTCATGGCGATGACTCCCATGGAGCTCCTACCTACAAGACGGGCCAGCTCGTCCTTGAAGACAACCGCTTTACCCTTCTTGGAGGCGAGAAAGATGTAGTTCTGACCTTCGGTGATGAACGCATCTGCGACTCGGTCATCCTCCTCTTTGAATTTCAGACAGCGGATACCGTTCTTCCTGATGTTCTTGTACTTGTCCAAGGAGGTGCGTTTGACGATGCCATTCTTGGTGACCGTCACGAATACCTTGTCCGCGGAGAAGCCATCTTCCTCGATGGGTACGATCTTTACAATGTTGCTCTCGACGGGGATCAGTGTACTTAGCTTTCGACCCTTTCTGGTACGCTTTGCCACCTCAGGAACTTCGTAGGCCGGTATTTTGTGGATCACACCCCTCTCGGTGATGAGCAACAGATCATCTTTGTTACTCACTATCTGCAGGTCAAAGAGCTTCTCCTCTTCGTTGAGTGGAACTCCAGCTACTCCTCTGCCTCCACGCTTCTGCGTGTTGAACTTCTCGAGCTCGATGCTTCTGACGTACCCTTCGGATGTGCTGCTCACAAGTAGCTTTCTCTCGTGGATGAATTGACGGTCGGTGGTACCCACGTATATGTCCTGGTAGACGAAGTCAGTCCTTCTTTTATCGTTGAACTTGTTCTTGACCTCCAGGAGCTGATCCTTCATTAGCTGGAGTCGATGCGGTCGGTCGTGGATAACCAGACGGAGTTCCTCCGCTCTTTTCCTCTTCTCTGCCGCTTCCTTCTGGATCTCTCCGCTCTCAATTCTCGTCAGTCTACCGAGACTCATGTCAAGAACTGCCTTAGACTGGAGCTCCGAAAGTCCAAAATTGGACATAAGCTTATTCTGTGCGTCCTTCCTGTTTTCTGATGACCTGATTGTGCTGATCACCTCGTCTATGTGGTCGGTAGCGATGATAAGACCCTCGAGGATGTGAATACGAGCCTCGACCTTCTCCAGCTCCTCTATGGCGATGTTCTTGACAACTTTCTCCCTGAAATCGAGGAAGATTGACAAGGACTGTTTGAGGTTTAGCGTCCGTGGCTTGCCCCAGACGAACGCAAGGATTCTGGCGTGGAACAGCGTCTGGAGAGAAGTGCGTTTGAAGAGCTGAGCCTGAATTGTCCTCAGGGCCTCTTCATCTTCGAAACCAGTCTCTACTTCAATCTCGATCCTGATTTTATCCTTTGAGAGATCCCTAACATTTGAAATTCCACGGATCTTCTTATCGTTGATTAGTGTAGCTATCTCTTCGATTAGAGTGGTTTTGTTGACAAAGTATGGTATCTCGGTTACGACCAGAAGATTGTTCTTTACCTTGTGTGTATCTGGCGACTCGAAGTGGACTCTCGATCTTACCCGGATACTCCCCTTCCCGGTCATGTAGAGATCCTCGACACCCTTCATCCCGATGATGAGTCCTCCCGTGGGGAAGTCGGGTCCCTTGACGTACTGCATGAGCTCAAGGACGGAAATCCTCGGATTGTCGATGATCGCGATGCACCCATCAATCAGTTCCCCGAGCTGGTGAGGTGGGATATTCGATGACATCCCAACCGCAATGCCCTTGGCTCCGTTGAGGAGGAGGTGAGGTACCTTGACCGGTAGGACAGTAGGCTCAAACTCTTCGCCGTCGAAGTTCTCGACGAATTCTACTACATTCTTTGAGATATTGGCTGTTAATTCTTGTGAAATCTTTGCCAGTCTGGCCTCAGTGTAACGCATGGCTGCCGGTGGGTAACCGTCGATACTTCCGAAGTTTCCCTGACCATCTACAAGTGGGTATCTAAGTGACCAGTCCTGAGCTAATCTGACGACACTTTCGTAAGTTCCTCCTGCATGTGGATGGTACTTACCAGTTACCTCCCCGACGATCCTTGCACACTTCTTGTAGTTGGATCGATGGGTCAAACCCATGTCCTGCATGGCCCAGATAATTCTCCGGTGAACCGGCTTCAACCC
This sequence comes from Candidatus Heimdallarchaeota archaeon, assembly GCA_015522385.1. The sequence continues at coordinate 1,560 of WAMJ01000257.1, read as the reverse complement.
GTCCCTCGCGTCTGGAAGTGCTCGGTCCGATATGACATAGCGGGAGTACTCCCCGAATCCGTATTTTAGTTCCTTGGTAAAGGAAGTCTCTTTCGTTAAATCCTGTGCTTCTACTGCCATCTATATCACCTATGTGTTGACCGAGTCTCCCTCTAGGAAGTACTTCTCGTGGTTGGCCCAGTTCTCCAGTTGATCCAGTAACTCCTGCTCTGCAAGTAGTCCGAGCTCATCGGAGGGCTCGATTTCGTCCTGCTCCTCCTCGAAGTCGTCACCGTCATCGTCGAAGGCAGCGAGGAAGAATTCTCCTTTCTCAAAGTCATCTGCCTCGTTAAAGACCTCTTTTGTGATGAACTGCTTCCTGCCTGAGACATCGTCACCCATCAGGGTGGTGACCCATTTCTCCGACTCCTGTAGATCAGTGAGCAGGACCTTGTCCAGTCTTCTACTCTCTTTACTCATAACGGTCTCTTCGAGCTGATCTGCATTCATCTCTCCCAGACCCTTGAACCTGTTAATCTTTACCTCATTCGGCTTGATGTCCATGTCTGCAAGACCGTCGAATAGAGCATCCCTGTCCCTGTCGTTGTAGAGGTACAAGGAATTAGCTCCTCCCCTAGCTTTTGAAACACGTGAGGGAAGTGTGATCTTGTACAGTGGCGGTCTAGCCATGTAGATGATCCCCTCCTCAAAGAGTGGTCTCATGTGGCGGTAGAAGAGTGTGAGTAGAAGTGTGGCGATGTGCTGACCATCGACGTCTGCATCTGTGAGAATGACGACCTTACCGTACCTGACCTTCGCCAGATCGAATTCATCATCAATCCCTGCTCCTATTGCGGTGATAATATTCCTGATCTCTTGGTTATCCAGCATCTTGTTCAGACGAGCCTTCTCGACATTGAGAACTTTACCCCTCATGAAGAGGATCTCTTGAAATCCTGCATCTCGGGCTTTGACCGCAGTTCCTCCTGCTGATTGACCCTCCACAATGAATAACTCCCTCTTCTTAGGATCACGTTCCCTGCTCGAAACCAGCTTTCCTGGAAGAGATACCCTGCTCGCAGAGTTCTTCCTGATGAGGTCTCTGGCCTTCTGTGCCGCCAATCTTGCTCTTCGCGAGAGTAGCGCCTTATCGATGATGGACTTTCCGAAGTTCTGGTTCTCGAAGAGGAACTCCTTGAACGCCTTTCCAAAAACGGTCTGGACGATACCATCTACCTCACTGTTCCCGAGTTTGGTCTTGGTCTGTCCCTCGAACTGGGGGTGAGGAACCTTGACCGAGATGACACAGACCAGTCCCTCCCTTGTGTCATTCCCGCTGAGGTTCTCTTCCTTTTCCTTGAGTACCTTGGACTGTCTGCCAAAGTCATTGAGTGTCCGTGTTAATGCTGTCTTGAAACCAGAGACATGGGTACCTCCTTCCCTCGTATTGATGTTGTTCACGAAGGCTCGAATAAGCTCCATGTAGGTGTCAGTATATGTCAAGGCAATTTCCACCTTGACGTCCCTCTCCTCTCCGCTCACGTAGAAGATCTCCATACCCTCGATCTTCTTTCGGTTCTC
>WAMJ01000256.1 GCA_015522385.1 Candidatus Heimdallarchaeota archaeon | reverse complement strand
GGGAGAGATTGAATAATTAATTTGTAATACTTATAACATCATCATGTGAGAGAGCAAAGATACTGAGACTGTTGATTCCAAGTGATGAACAGGCCGATATGCTCTGGAATTGAGTGTATTAGGTACAATTTCGGGAGGTTGGGTTGGTGGTCCTTGGGCAGATACATTCACAATTATTAAAGGAGGATAAACATTAATATATTTTTCACTATATTATTAGTATCGATGATAGTCATTGCCATCCTCGTGCTTGTGATTTTCTTTTCCATTTTGTTACTGGCACTTGTTGTAATAGACTCGATAGACGAACTTCCACTAAGGTCCAGTTGGATGACGGGGTTTCAAGCAGCGGGATATAGACTGTCAGAGGACTACATCAGGAATGTCCGGGAGGCGATAGATATCCCTTTTAGAAGACGTATTTTCTTCGAGTATATCAGCAAGTGGGCGATCTCCAAGGATGGAGTTGATTTTATGATCACCCCGTACTTGACGGGTGGAGAGCGAGGTAGATCCTTATTCATGGTGAATTTTGTATTCCCAGATGAGATCAGATTGGGTCTTCGGTTGATGATTTGGAAGAGAGGAATTTTTGAGAAGAGATTTAGGCATGACCGAGTGCAGTTCCATCATATCAACCGCAATCTGACAATACTTTCCTCGAATGTCATGATCGTGAAGAACCTGTTGAGCGACAGGTGGAAGCGTTACAGGCTTTGGGATCTTCTGGATAAGTGCGGGGAGTTGGATGTGGGGGGCATGAATACGATCACAACCGAGCAGAATCTCACTGCTCTAGTACAGGAATGCGACTCGATCTTGCGCTTCATAGAGATACTTCTGGAAGAGATATCAACTGTGATCGAGGATGGGCGCTACGACATCAATGAGATCCTCTTGGACCACACGGTAGAGCTCTCCTGTATCATCTGCAACCAGTTGGTAAAGATTGAGGAGGTGTTGGTGACAGACTGTTGCAGTTCTGTGGGCCACCCAGATCATATTAAGGGATGGTTGAAATCCTATAATGAATGCCCGTTCTGCAAGAAGAGGGGCATTGTTCTTCTGGATCCAGTCGAACCTTAGGCTCATTGAGATTATAGATTCTGGATGCAGAAAGATGAGCTATTCTATAGCATGGGCATATCCAGTTCGACATGGCCCCATGCAGCCGGAGATCAGGTCAGAGTCAGGCTGAGCGTTGGCAGAGCTGATGTGGGATGAACTGTACTCTTTCTGCCGAGACTAGGGTATAGAATACCACGACATCATCATGCGAGAGAGAATAAAGATACTAGCACTACCAATTCCAAGGGGTGAGCAGGTTCACTATACGCTCTGGAATTGAGCATGTTGTCACCTATTGTGACTGTGGTACCTGAGGATTTTCAGGTGTTCTTGGACTAGTGCACAGTACACCTTGGACAAGATGCAATCTATTATTGAAGAAGGGCATATTTTTATATATTTTACACTACACAGATGATTCAGTGGAAGAAATTGTCCTTATCTTGATTTATATTATTTTTATTGTATTATTAGCCTTAGATCCATCTGCTTCGAACAGAGTAATAGAGGAGAGGTCAAGATGGCTTGAGGAGTTCCAAGCGGCAGGTTATACTGTCTCAAGTGATTACATAAGAAATATTCAAGAAGCGAGAGAGGCCCCTTTCAGGAAACGTTTGTTCTTCGATTTTCTCGATACATGGACGATCTCGAAATATGGGATGAATTTTACTGTCACCCCGTACTCGACGGGTGGAAAGCATAAGAGCCATCGATTACGTGCAGAGTTCGTCTTCCCTGACGAGATCAGAGCGAGTCTTAAGTTGAAGATTAGGAAGAGGGGGAAGTTCCAGAAGATATTTGGGAAGGATCGAGGACAGTTCCACCACATCAACCCGAATCTGACTATATACTCCTCGAATATCATGATCGTGAAGCACCTCTTGAACAACAGACTGAGTCAATACAAGCTATTGGATCTTCTGGAGAAATGCGAGGAGATAGACACATGGGTTTCAAATACCATCGTATCTGGGCAGAGTGCCACTAAACTGATACAGACCTGCAGCTCGGTCTATCCCTTCATAGAGGTTCTCCGCAAGGAGATAGCTGCGGTGAAAAATGAGCATCGCTACGAGATCACGGAGATCCTCTCGGACTACGATATTGACTCAGCGGAGCTCTCCTGCATCATCTGCTACCAACAAGTTGTGATCGAGGGGGCGTTGGTGACAAACTGCTGCAGTTCTGTCGCCCACGCGGACCACATAAGAACCTGGTTGAAATCGAACAAGAAATGCCCATACTGTCGGAAGAAGGACATTGTTCTTCTGGATCCAGTTCAGTCTTCACCCCATTGAGATCGTGTAAATTGGTCCAATAAGTAAGAGAGTTGCTTATCGCACATTTACCTTCACAAGAGCACGGAAGACCTCGTCATTTCTATGGGTGTCTTCGAGGAGTACTACGAGTAGAGCACCCGTTGAGATCAAGTTTTGAGCTGGTGGTTGCTCACGAGAAGCTCTGGGTTTGCGTCCCTCTTGTTGCCCATGTCGTTGTAGGTGCTGTAACCCAGTTGGTAGTAGTCGCTGAAGACCTCCCTGACATGCGGGTGGTCCCGGTTGGACATGATCCAGTGCATCTCTACATCGTCCAGTGTCCTGAGGACGTCGAGTAGCTCGTCGAGGTCCATTGAGTTGTAGTTGTAGAGAGCTCCATCCTCCGCCACTTTGTAGTACGGTGGGTCGAGGTAGACGAGCGGTGCGTCCCCGAGGCTGTTCTCCGAGTGGCTGTCGACGACGGTCTCCACGAATTCCGTGAACGGTGAGTTGTGTATCTCCACGTCGAGGTTCCTGAAGATGACATGTACCTTCTCCCACGTCTTCGGGCGGTTGACGTGCCATTTCCTTCCGGCCTTCTCCCGGGAGTACCCCCCGCCCGCACCGCTGAATGAGCAGTTCTGGAAGACAACCCTCCTCGTGGCGAGCTCCAGCACCGTCTTCGGCTCCCTCCTCTTCCACTCGTAGTAGTCCTCCTTTGTCACGGGATATATCCTGCTGACCTCCTGCTTGAGGGAGTTGAGGAGCTCCCTGTCGTTGATGCATTTGAGGAATGCGACGACCTCGGGGTCTATGTCATTGAGGACTGCACGGCCGGTCTTGGGCGAGTTGATGATCGTGAAACTTGCCAGTCCTGCGAATGGCTCGATCAGCGTGGAGATCCTTGACGGGGTGGATAGGTACAGTGGCAGGTGCTTCTGCTTGTCGCTCTTCCCACCGGGGTAGCTCCCGAGGGACAACCGGTTATTCAGAAGGCCCTTGACCTGCTCCATGAGTGATCGTACGGTGAGGAGATTAAAAACTAGCTCAATGTTAATACCGAGTGTTGCTGTCGAGGGGCACTACTGTACGGGTAGACTATTGGGCGGAGGAGCACACCTGCTGGGAGTGCACAGTAATTTGATCATATCCCTGCAAATAATATACAAGAGGAAGCATATTAATTCAGGTCTCTTTTTATATTTTGTCTACATAGGTGGTTGTGAATAAATCACATGTAATACTGTTGCTGCTGCTGGCATCTATACTGCCATCCGCGGTCAGCGGTGAGTTTACTGCTACCCCCGAGGGGGAGGACTACAAATTCCAGTTCAGTGCGGAGACCAAGGAACTTCTGAAGAACTCCATAGAGATAGATCTTGAGAGCTATGGCAAGGTGAATTCATCACAGAGGGTGGTCGTCACGAGCATTGCATCCTTGGATGACTTCGTCATTTCCAGGACTGCATTTGCTCACGTTGCCTTCACACACGAGTACGACAGGAAGATCATGGACCTGAATGTCTCGGAGTACTTCTCGATCGAGGTGGACGGGAAGATGGTCGACCCTTATGAGAACACGGGTTACCTCTTCCAAGCGGTTCTCCCTACGGAGATCGTCTACACCAACGGGACGACCGCGAGCATGTTCGACGTGTACACCGAGGCCATGGATGCCGATCTCGGCCTGAGCACGGATCAGCAGATCATCCTCGAAGGTTCAGGCTCATCGGAGGACAAGCTGACATTTTACCAGAAGTCTTCGGGACTTGGGGTAGACGCCCTTCGGGGAATTGAGAAGACAGACATCCGTCGGGGAATGGTTGTCGCATCCGTCGCGTGGTACGACGACGGTTCTGAGGAGGTCTTCACCTATGTCGACGACGAGCCGGTCCTCGGCTTCAGCGGTCATCTATACGACAAGGTCGAGATCAAGCCCATCAGGATGGACCTGGCCATAAGCGACGCAGCTGGCACGAAGACCATGGCGCTTGAGCTTGAGGTCATTGAGTCCCTTGACCATCTCGAAATGCCCCTCTCCATGCTGTCCCCTATAGCCTTCGGTAACCCTGAGACCGTCACCGCCTCGCAGTTTGACTTCGACTTCAAGTCACATTTCGAGCTCAGAATCGACGGCAGGGTCGTCGACAGCAACGAGTACGCGGGTTACATCATGATGATGATGATACCCACGGAGCTCCTGTACCACAACGGTACGGTCGTACCGCTATACGAGGTATACGGTTCCGACATGGACTTCGACTTCCCCGTAGGCAGTAAGGTCTCCATCGGGAGCGACATGATCACCTTCGATGCAGACGGTGTCTCCAAGGTCTACTCGGGAGTTGGACGGGCGGTAAGTGTTGACGTCAAGACCGAGAAGGGTACGACCTACTCGTTCGAGGAGATGGAGGAGGAACCAGTCATGGTGTATGGTGAAGAGCTCAACGCGTTCATGGATGTCAAACCCATCAGGCTGGAGCTGTCTATTGCCTCGCCTACTTCCTCCCCCACGAAGCAGGTTCTCGAAATCACGAAGCAGGAGGAACGCATCAAGTTGGTGGTGCCGATGTCAAGATTTGCGGATGTAGCCTTCGGGAATCCTGAGACCATATCAGCCACCGATTACAACATCGATTTCAACAAATGCTTCCTCGTTACCCTCGATGGCAAGGTGGTTGATTCCAATGAGTACGCGGGGTACATCCTGATGGCAATGATCCCTACGGAGATCATGTTCGCCAACGGGACCCAGAGACCCCTGACCTCTGAAGACCTTAATGGACTTCGGGTAAGCTTCCCCATCGATGGGAGTGCGGCCATGGGGAACGGGCTAGTCACCTTCGAGGGGAACGGTGTCTCCAAGACCTACAGCATGTCAGGTCTGGCGGTCAGCGTGAACGTCACCTCGGAGGAAGGCAAGACCTACTCATTCTCCGAGATACGGGAAGCTGTTGAGATCGGCTACGACGTGGACGTTGACTACTCCGCCAGCTTTGTCATCTCCTCAGGACAGCAGCTGACGATCCAAGGAACGGACTTCGGGAGCACCATAGCCGTCGAGATCACAGGCTCAGACCTCGGAAAGCTCGTGTTCGACGGTAGAGTGTACGGGGAGATTCTCTTCTTCGAGAACAGGAAGAACATAGATCTATTCACCTCCCTCTACCTCGGGGACTATTTCACGATCAGGATCAACGGAACCACGGTGAACGCGGATGACTTCGCTATGCTCATACTGCAGGTCTTTACCCCCAACATGGTGATAGTGGACGGAGAGAGGACTCCGATGGTGAACTACGCCTCCGACCACACCAACCTCGGGCTCTTGGGTCTGGGCAGAGATGGTGAGACCTTCGAGGTCGACAGTGGGATAAAGATTAAGTACGAAAGACCTGCACTCTCCCTCGACCAGTTCGATGGAGACCTCGATGTGAGAACACTAGAGGCCTTGTTCGACGAGAACGGGATACTCTTGTCGAAGTCCATCGTCCTCACCGACGGGAGCTCGCTCTCGTGGGTATCAAATGAGGATCCCGTCTCTGGCATCACACCCCCTGCGGCACTTCCGTTTGCCTTCCTCCCTCTGATGGTCACGCTTGCCGTGGTTGTTGTCGTCCGGAGAAGGCAGAGCTAAATATCCCGTCTCCTACTTGTGAAATCTATTGATTGCAGGTTATATTATACCGACCTCATCGAGATAGATGAGCACCTCCATATTTAGTATTAATCGAATGGAATTCTGATTGCTCCAGAAGAACAGCATGGAGCACCTTAAGCTTTTTATCTTCTCGGAACCAGTTTGTTATGTGAGAATAGTCTTCCTCGGTCCCCTGAGCACGTTCATGTCACAGAACCTCATTGACGCTTTCAGCCGTGACCACGATGTACTTGTGGTCAACACTGCGACAAAGCTATTCCCCGAAGGGGTGGTCAATCTGTACCAGAACGCTCCGAAAATCCAAGAGAAGAGGGAGCAGGGCATGAGGTCGGCGCTTAAACGGAGACTGCTGAGATTCCGAAAGCTCTACCAGTTCCTGCAGAGAACAAGTGGGAGGTTGAACAGACGTCCCGAGATCGCGGAGATACAGGGCCCTCCGCGTGAGCTACTCCTCCGCTCGATAGATGATTTCAACGCTGACCTGATCTATGCCTTCTGGGGGCCCGGGGTCTTCCCGGAGCTCAAGGCCCTTGTCAAGGACTGCCCCGTTCCCGTGCTCTACGATGTGCAGTCCTACCCGATGAACTTCACCGAGGTGGGGTCCAACGTCCCCGAGAACCCAGACATTGCTCGGATTGTGGAGGCACTGGAAGGTAGATTGTACGCATCGGTGCACATGCAGGAGTATTTCCACCAGCACTTCAACATCACACGGGGGGTGGAGTCCT
>WAMJ01000255.1 GCA_015522385.1 Candidatus Heimdallarchaeota archaeon | reverse complement strand
GGTGTACTGTGCACTAGTCCAAGAACACCTGAAAATCCTCAGGTACCACAGTCACAATAGGTGACAACATGCTCAATTCCAGTGCTTATCGTGAACCTGCTCACCACTTGGAATCAGTTGTGCTTAGTATCTTAGTACTAGCTTACATGATGATGATGTTATATGTATTACAAATTAATTTTTAAATCTCACCCTCCAGAAGACCTGAATAATATATATCTCACCACAGATTTGCTATATAGAGATGATAGTAGAATGGTTTTATGCCAATTATTATTTTTGCTTGATACTTCATGTACGGGATTAATTATCCAATTTTTCAAAAAAAATGATATATTTATTAATTGATGATTGACTATACCGTAATTATGAAAGGGCGAACATTTTTACAATTCTTTCTAATCCTTTCTGTAATTGCCAGTCCATTACTTCAAGGCACTGCAGTCACAGAAGTGAATATGAATAAAATAAGGATATACGTAGATGGGATAGATGTAACTGATGCATTTCCATCCACTGAAGATTACGATATATTTGTAAAATTCGAATATAAACGAGTATTTGGATCTCTTGGGGACTCTTGGACATCAGACAGTGGTTATACTGATTTTTCGACTGGTTGGACTCAGATTGCAGACAACAAAATACTTAGTCGTCGTACCTACTATCCAAATACCGAAATATTACCTGATACGGGTGTTGCAGCTAAATCTAATCCTGGTTGGGAAATAAAATTACGAGTGAAACTAGTGTGGGGTTGGTTTGAAGAAAGATCCCAAGAATCAGCATATATTTACTATTTATATTCCTATGATTTTGGACCTAGTTCTTTTGATACGGGCACGTTTACATTCTCTCAAGCTGGAGGAAATCTTCAACTCCGACTTACTATCTATCAATTATCGATGAGTTAAGATAATAATGATTATATAAATATTAAATTTAGTTTGTTTATGAGGACATTAGTTTTACTAAAATCAAGAAGAAAAGAGTTTGTAGTTACACTTCTCTTTCTTTCGATTCTTCTGTCTCTGACATACGCGGTTGAGTATGAAAGTCAAAACATCAGCCCCTTCTATCTGCATGATGCAATAGTCAAATCATCCGATGAAGCGAAGCTTGAGCCAATGAGTGAATCGATAAGTGGTCGGGTAGTAAATGGTGTCGATCATACAATTATGGAGAATGCTACAGGGATTTTCCGAGAAACATATTCTAAGTATCTTACCCGTAAAGATTTAAAATTTGTACCTGATAGGTTCGAATTCTCAACAACATTATCATTGTCGGTTGAAAGTTATGATCAGGTTAATGTCATAGGTGTATCCAAGGATTTGATAGCCCAATTAAACCAGAGCTATGGTGGTGTTATTACCCAGTATTCTACGATCTTTTTTACATCTAATTCTTCCTTGGTGTCGGCTGTGAACATTACTGAAGAAATTTCAATAACTGCTGCGAACACAGTTGAGGTTCCTAACGGGCTGTTCAATGTCTTCCCGTCCAGTAATGTAACCGATCCTATTGAAAATACGAATAGCCATGAATTCCTCATCATTTATCTACCATTAGATATACTTATCGAGAATTATTTCGGAGAGTACATCTATCGAATGAATTACAGATTCACCGAGGATGAAACCGTGATCTTGATCAATGATAGCGGTGCTCGTAAGTCACTAAGTGTATTTAATGAATTCCTTGGTTTCAACCTTCAAAGTTTAGGCTCTGATGCACCTAACATTCTAATAAGTGGGGGGGGATATGGTATTGATACAGCTTCCGTTTTCACATCGTTATGGAGCATGGTCTACAACACCTTGGTCATTGTCCAACTTATTTTTCTCTATAGTGTATTTCTCGTAGCGAAGATGGCTTATCAGCTTAACAAGAAAATTGAGCGTATTGCTTTCCAGAGGGGGATGGGTGTGATTAGCCAATTACTTTATTTTCTCATGTACGTCTCTGCTATGATTGGTGGATTGTATGTCATCGCTAAGTGGTTATCCGTAGAATTAACCCGAGAACTGGAGAGAGCTATCCCTTCCGTTTTTGGGAAGGTATATCCTCCCTCTTCAGACTTTAACACGCTCTTTGTGACCTACTCCTCATTCTATTTTCTGCTTTCATTGCTCTACTTTCTTGTTGTACGCACTGGGTCACAAAGGATGATTAAACCAACCTTAGTGATTCTGGGTGGTGGGTATTCTACCTTTTTGATTTATCGAGCAATCAGTGTAGTAAACCCGAATTCACAACTATTTTTCGTGGTATCATTCTTCTCACTTATGGGGATGGGGTTAATCATCCTCTTGGTCAAGATGCTGATTAATGCATCAATTATTTTATTGTCTAGATGGAAAGACAATAGACATCTTAGAGTTGTGACAAGACTTACAAAAACATGGAATTCAAGGCTAAATTTCAAAACTGTGACAATGATTGGTATCTTCGTCCTCATCTTGAGCGGTCTGTATATGTCATTAATTGTAGATGTTGTTACCACGCAGAGAAATCAGTCATTTTTTACTTCTGACCTTATTATTGAGTATAAAGGTGAGAACATCACCGAATTCACAAGGTTCTTAAGAAATCAGAATGACACTAAATCTCTTTACACGGAAGTTTCTTACTCGCTACAAAGTGATTTCAGTGTCACTGTACCTGGAATTGAATATATCAAAGGAATAAATATCACGGAGGTTAATCAATTCTTTAGTAAAAGTGATTTGAAAAGTTGGGGCATGGACGAATGGTTGGGTAGTCTAGATAATACTTCAATTGTCCTCTCCGATGACATGAAGGGTATCTATGAAAAGGGTGAATCAGTTAAGATTCTAAATTCTGCAGGTCAACTAAATTATACGCTTAGATCATATGCTAAAGCTTGGTTCAATTCTGAGCTACTTCAAACTACTGCAATTATGGAAATGGGAGCTTTTCGCTCATTCTTAAACTATTTCAACCTCACTAATAGCTACTCCCAGATCTCTGTACTGACCATTTCCGGAGATCCAAGTACACTAATTGCCAATCTTAAGGTAGCATTTCCAAACCAGTTCGACTACGAAGGAAGGTTGTCAAATGTGTCATATGATATCCTCTCATCAATTCTTTCCGGACTTCTGCCATTATTCCTCACGATAATTGGGGTAATCTACCTTGTCACTGGCTTACTGCAAACGTACATGGATGTTGCGCTCACCAAGGTAAGACAAACCTTTGCTCTTCACCAGAATGTGAATAGTGTTGGTGTACGACTCTTTTATGTCACTGGTTACTTATCGGGGATAATCGCTATGTTTGTCGGAGCTGTGACATCCTTGGTGATATCCGTTAAGTTCTTGGAAACGGTGCTCCAGTTCAGAATCCGTGGAAATATCTTTGTGCTTCTTCAGGTTGAAACTCTACTGATCTATACTCTGATCTTTTCCATCCCATTTCTGGTTCAGTTGATCTATGAGTATATTGGTTTATCAAGGGTTGATAAATCCCTTGTTCTGAGGTATGCGGAGTGATTGTGATGAAATTGGAAATACATAACCTCACAAAGATATACCCCCACCCTACAGATGAAGGTCTGAACTTTACCATCCTCTCAGATCTAAATCTCTCTCTCTCTGATGAAAAACCACTTCTGCTCATCAGGGGTGAGAGCGGAGTCGGAAAAACAACTCTCTTAGAACTCATTTTAGGCTCAGGAAAACCTAGCGCAGGGAAAATTATATTTGATGGAATGACAATAAACAGCCTTAAAGGGAGAGAAAAAGAGAAATTCATTGCCAAGACTGGGTACATCAATCAATTTCCACAGGATATGGTCGACTTTAGATTGTCACCTATTGATAACTTCAGACTTGTAGGAGCACAGGTTGATCCAGAAATACTCTCAGCACTCGAAATCGCAAAGATTTTTGATAAGAAACTCATGACCTATTCTGGAGGTGAACTTCGGAGATTCATCGTAGCCCGTGAACTGTCAAGAAAACCGAAACTATTGATTTGTGATGAACCGACAGCTCATCTCGACACAAAGAACTCTGAGCTTGTGTGGAAAATGATTAGAGATTATGTTGAGAACAATGAGTGTTTAGCTATTGTATGCACTCATGATCCTGATATTGAATACGAAAATACTCTCCTCTTGGAGAAAAAGGGATGGAAATAACATGATAAACCTGACAATAAAGTACTTAGAATTTCAAAATCGATCAATCTTCAAGGATCTAAAGTATACTTTTGAGGATGACTCAACTTATGTCATTAAAGGGAAATCGGGATCTGGCAAGACTACCCTCTTGCAGATTATTCTCGGAAACCTCTCTGACTTTGAAGGTGAAATAACCATATCTGGAAAACCACCTAATGAGGATCTGAGAAGAAGGATTGGCTTTCTTCTACAATCACACCCGATGATTGACAATGAACGTGTGAGGGAATACTGTATCTCGAACGCTGTGATCTGTGGAACACCACGGAACAGGGCTGCTGAACTTGCTGATAAGTATCTTAAGATGTTCAAGGTCGATCACCTTACAAATCGGAAAATAAAAAAGTTAAGCGGGGGAGAAAAACAAAGGGTCGCTCTTTGTGGAGAACTATGTAAGGAACCGGATATTTTACTCCTTGACGAGCCTACTGGATCTCTCGATGGTGAGAATACCCAAATAGTCTACAATGCTATGAAGAATATCAGCGGTAAGATTATCATTATAGTGACTCACAATCGGATCTCAGATGACCTCGGTATGATACTAACGATTCAGGATGGAAAACTCCTGGAATCAAAATAAAGGATAATCCAAAAAATATTACCTTCACGTATACTTCTTTGAATGAGATATTCCCAGTTACAATACTGAAGTGGAAGATTAGCATGTCGTGAAGAGCGTATTGATGTTTATCCTCCTTTAATAATTGCGAACGTATCCGCCCAAGAACCCCCTGTCCAACTTCCCGAAATTATTCCCAACACACACAATTCCAGAGTGTATCGTGGGCCTGTCATCACTTGGAATCAACAGTACTCTGCTGTGCTAGTACTCCTCGAAGACACCTATTTCATACGACTTTCTAACAATTGAAACATGTATAAAGAATCACCTCATCAGAAGATTACTCCAAAGCTTTAGGGATATTCTCAATACAGTCTGTCCATATCTACTGATAGGGGAAATGTCCGTAAATTCTCAGATAATTTCTTGAATTGATATTGTACGTATTTAGAATAACTCCTCCCCATTCACATTATTATTTCTTATTCTTAGCTCCTGCTCTTTGGGCCCTAGCTTTGAAACCTTGGTTTCTACCATATCTGTCTGCGTTCGACTGGATCCTAGCAGCATCCGACTTTGTCATCTTTTTCGTCATTTTTTTATCACCTCCTTGAGTTTGATGGAGTTCGAAACTCCTGACCTTCTTTCAATTTGATGGTATATAATTATGAAAACATAATAATATCAATTACAACTTATGAAAACTCAATTGGTTTTCATAATTATTTATTATATCTGGATCATTGATTAATATGGATAACAGGACTGATAATAAAATGCAGAGTAATAAGCCAAAGATTAGAATATCTGGGCGTGCAAGGCAACGGCTCACGAAGATTCTTGAAATACTTTTGGATCTCGGGATAGGAAAGGAGTTTACCCTCTCTGATCTTAAAAAAGCTCTTGAGGACAGATATGCTCTTAAAAATCCAACACCCTCTGACTCCGAGAACAACCTCGACTATCTGGTTAAATTAGGTCTAGTAAAACGTAAAAATCGGGGTTACAAAATTCTCGATACTATGTCACTGATTAAGGAGGTCCCTCCAGATGTTCTTTCATGCATCATCCCTATCGCAATAGAGGAGAAAGACATGATTCAATATTTTGGTAAGTTTTCTCAATTACCCAAATTACAGGGGGAAGTTGACGAGATAGAATACAGAGGTAAATATGGTGAGTATTTTGCTCCATTTAGGTTTGAATACAAGACCACGGGTGCAATTTATCGTTATAATGATGTATACTGGAGCGACATTCCAAATCTCTCTAAATTTTCAGGTACAATCAACGATACAAATGTGGATGACCTGGTAAGTGAAGTTATAGGGATATTCTCGAATACTGGGGATGAATCAGAACTCGGTGGGAATAAAATCAATGATAGAATAGTTGTCATTCAAGGAATCGATGGAATTGGTAAAACCTCATTACTCAAAGCAATTTGCCATAATTATTACTCCTCCAACCGATTACCCTTCTTTTTAGATCAAACTGATCTAGGTGAAAACCCAAAAGAACTGATAGAAAGGATCATAGAAGATATTTCTAATAATTATTATGGTGACATAATACCCCTGATCACTATTGATAATTGTGAAGATGAAATTATCAGCACAATAGAGGAAATCGATTCGGATCAAGTGAGATATGCCATTACATTAAGGGGAGATCCCATAAATGATGCATCTGATAAATACACCTCATTGTCAATTGACTCGTCCAGCACCATGCACAACTATTCAATAAGATTATTCTCAAGCATATCGGGTAGTAATCAAGATCATCGCTATGTCAAACTGTTGTCACATATCCTTACTCGTATAGCAAAAGAGGACTTTTGGATGTTCAAATTATCCGTTCGTTCTCTTATCAAATTTGTAACTGATAGGTACGTGGATGTAATCTACCCTAATGAATCCATCATTAGTCTCGACAAGAAGGATTCTATTCTCACTGAAATATTACAGATGCCTCGAAACATCGCAAGGATAAAAATTCAATCTGAAATCCATAGTATACTGGAAGAATCAATAACAAGAATATCACTTAATCATGACCTCACTAAGCTTGATCTTCTAAAGTGGATCCACCTCATAATTCTCCTTCTTCAATTATTAGGTGAGCTTCCAGTTAAAAGAATCAAGGATGTTATGAATGACCTAAAATTGCCCAAGAAAGTTCTTTCCGATCTTGAAGAAATAGGGCTTATCAGAGTAATCGAAGATATGGTCGTTCTGAGGCATCCGTCGTCTCTTTCTATGATATTGGAAACATTCTCTAATCGTTTCATTCATGACTTCGATTCCCAACTATTCTATGAAGAGAATCCAAATAGTAAGATCTTTCTGAATGTCTGGAAATGGTATTCTGACAACATTGAAACATTATACACTTTTGCAAAGATTCGAGCTGATATCACATCACAATATAATTCAAATCAACATAGTTGTATCAATCTAACCAGAATAGAACTATCTCCCGATTTCATCATGGATCTTCTTTCCATCTTCCCTCCTTCTGAAAAAATTGAAGAACTATCAAGACTGAATATTCATCATCTTTCTACGTTGGTAGATGACCCTATCTTTGAGGAAGTCACTAACTACATAAATCCAATTCAAGTGATTCCTGATTGGTTTCATACTGTTTTGAATTCTCCACAACTGATTGAAGATTTCGATAAGTTAGTTAGAGCAATTGAATTGGATTATCCAAGTAAAGTGAAACTTAAAGAGAGATTCCAAACCCTGTTAGAAGATCAAGAAATGGTTGACAGAATTATATCTCTAGCTTTCCACTTGGAACCTTTTCTAAACTCAGTAATACCATTCAAAGGTACGGAATTCCTTCTCCAGCGATGTTCATCAATTTCTAATTTTCTCAAATACACCTCTGGTGATCTGAGACCCCCCATTCTTCACATGTATGGTTTTGAGTTTAGGACCAAACTAGCAACACCCTCATTTATTGACTTGGAGAAGGTCCTTATATCCAATCTATCCGCTGACTACTATTTTGAAAAGATCATAAACGAGAGTTGGTTTGATCGAGAAAAGGCGTTATACCTACGCGATAAACTTCTTGAATACAATTATACTGTACTTCTGGAGATTAATAATTCATTACCTGTAAATGAAATTAATCAGATCATTCCTCAAATCGATGATGGAAGAATATCGCTCTATTCATTTAATGAGTGGATAGAGAGAGTAGAGGGATACAGGACAAAGTATCTAGTATTCGACCCCATATTGTCAGATTTCAATGTTCAATCCCTTGTCTCCTATTATAGAATGATGGATAATAACTTGAAGGGTGCCCTACTCGAAAAGATAGGCTATCCATCTATTCTTGAGAAATTTATCGACTATCTGCCAGAGGATGAAATTCCAGAATTGATAGATTTGCTCTCAGAAAAATATTCTCTGAGGGAGATAATTACAACAACTTCTTCCAAGAAATTCATCGAAATAGTGTTCTCTACTCTTCGTGATAGGATTTTGGATTATGAAATATTTAACTTGGGGGAAGCGATCTACAAACCCTATATTTATGATACTGTTCTGGATACTGCACAAGAATTTGGGATTAGATCTAAATCAATCAGTAAAATCCAAAAAGAATTGGTTAAATTTATCCAGAATGAGGTTGATCAAATATTAGATAATCTACCCTTGTGCCAAGATCATGGGGGCATCTCTTATCTGCTCTACAGGTTATCTAGAATCACATCTTTACTTGATAATTACCGCTACAGTTTGGGCATCAAAGACGATAATTCGCTATGGTCATCAATCAGATTCGGACGTTTCCTTTATCATAAGAGCTTAGAAATTTCTTCACTTGAACCTCAGGATGTAGATTGGGAGTACCTAGAGGTACTAAAAGAGAAGAACATAGGACTTTTCGTCTCCTCTGTGTGTAGATTATCTGGATTAGCGAATAAGATTATCTCCTCCAAAGCCAGGGAGCTATTACTGTCCTTGTCAGATCAAACTAATTTTGGGCTAAGTGACTTGGATTGGTCTGTATATGAATCTATGTTGGACCATGAAAGCATTATACAAGCGACTATAGACGCGTACCTACCACTTAGTCTTCTCCTAGAATACCTTGAAAATGTCCCAATACGCAAACTCGATCAAGACGCTATTGATAATATTAACCAGCTGGAAAAGAATGAAACCGATGGTAAGCGTCTAGAGGTGGTCTACCTCCACTGGGCTCTTCTTCACAAGTATCAGGTGAATGAACTACTATTTCTGACCCTAGATGAAGCCATCTCTTTCATTACTTCTCATCTGGATGGAACTGCTGATAATCTACCCAGTTCATTAATTGGTAGAGGTACATTTGGGAATTATTACATGGATCTAGCAAAATTCCCAGAGAAATTAAGAATCGAAGTTGTTAAGAGAGCTATAAGTCTGTTTGATGAAGGGAATGACGTGCTAGTGTCTGTGATCATCAACTCACCCCTTGGTCTTCATAAAATTCTTGCTCAGAGACCTAATCTAGATCTTTTCCTTGAACTTCTTCTAATCAATCCAACGTCCCTTTGGACGACAGAAGTCCTTAAATCAATATGGCTGTACCTGATTAAGGTGAAGGATGAATTTCTGGACCGGTTAATCGCTCCACAGGAATATGACTCTCAGCTGGTTCTTTATCAAATTATTGATTCGACTATGGAGAACGAAGAACTTAGACCTTTAGTAGTAGATTTCATTACTCACTTGGATTTCTTTAAATTGATGGCTGCACTTCGAGGGAATTATGGGCAGATAATACTATGGGGGATGGAGAAAATTAGCAAAAATCAAGTGAGAAATATTGTGGGTGACAATGATCTTTCGAATTACTCATTTATACTTCCTGACTTAGCTCTGAAAATCCTCTCCCTTGAATAAAGCTTATCATAACGGAGTAAATCCTCAATCCCCCTGACACTCTAATGTCGTTCGAGGATTTATGGGTGAGGTGTACGGGTTTCTCTTTTAGTTGAAATGTCGTCTTCACTACGATGAAATATGAGATTTGGTTTGAGGGGATATTCTTACAATTTCATCAGTGTCCAAATGTTAAGGACCACTCGGGATTCAAATGATGAAAATCGTGTTACTACCCCCTTGGTCTCAAACGACCTCGTGCAAACTACCAAGTCCAGACAACCAAATCCTGACGAACTAGGAAATGCATTTTCCCATCAAACAAACGCGTAATCCCTTCTCTTGACTTTCACTTATGAAACAGTTCTAGGGTTAAATGACCTCGTAACCCCTTATACAATCCGTACCCCAAGAATTCCACTTGCGATATTCTAAGAGCACTCATGAAAATTCCACCTCTAAAGAAAAAATATTATATATAATTTGTATCAAGTTTATATAATCACTGAAACGGAGGTGAAAAAATATTGACCGATAATACTTGGAGAAGCAAACCTCTGAAGGATGGTACATTCGTCGAGGGAGTAAAACACAGCGGTGAACATCTTCACTATGACCCAAGAGGTGGAAGTGACATTCCAGTACATTTCAGAAATGAAGTAACTGGTGAGGGTATCGATCTGCGGAACACTCCTCTAAAGGATCTCAGGAAGAAGGGCCTGCTATAGAACTGATAATATGAAGAGGCGAACTTGGTATCCAAATATGTACTGACCAAAAGAGTACCTGCTGTGCCTATCGGAAATGTGTAGAGTAATTCATAGTTGTAAACGCTAAATTAGATCTTATAATATTTAACTTAGCTTGCTCTTGATCCGCTTGAGTAGTTCATCGATCCTGTTTGTTTTCAAATTCTTGTGGTTCTCCAATATGTAATTGAAAAACTCCCCTGTCAATTGAATCTCCTTTTTTTAACAGGATTAATTAGAATCCATTTGAAAAAATTCTTACCCTTAAAACTCTGGAATCAGTCACCATTGGTATTATCTTCCGAGTGTTTGGTAATTTCATTATTCACTAATTCTTCGATTCGATCCAAGGGGTCTTGGGAGGAGAATTTAAAGAGGTTTTGGATCCTGGGGTAGGTATGAAGGTATTCGGATACGGCCAGATAATTTCCGTTCTTGTCGCCTGTTGACAAGAGAAGAGCCTCAAAATCACCTGCTTCTAGAAAATAGATATGATCATTTAACTCTTTAATCTGATCTGGTGTGAATCCTTTCTTTTCCAGCTCTTTGCGGAATTTCTTGAATTCATCCAACTTGTCGCTGTCAAGAATGAAGTAGGTTTTCTCCAGACGGAGCCCTGCAGGATCTTCACCTCGACTGTTAGAAGAGAGGGGTCCTCTCATCTTCGCTTTGTACTGGTCACCTCCGAACCAGTCCATCCTGATTGGATAACTCTTCGCTCTCCCATTGATATCAATTATCTTCTGAACCCTCTTAACATCATTTTTACCCTCAAATAGGAAGACCGGTCTGTCCATATGATCCGTCGTTGTAGGTGACGTTGAGGTACATTGTCAGCGTGTCCAGCCACCTTACTCCAACACCTTTCTCCTTTAGGGTCATGTACGTCCTGACCTGAAAGGTCTTGCCCCGAAGCTGCAGTGGGTAGATGTTGACCTCGAAGAAGTAGACCGAGCCGTACTCCGTCGTGAAGTCCTCGGATGCGAATGAGTCACTGGTTACATCAGGATCTCCAACAGTAAGACCTGAGCTTGGAAGGATCAGCAGAACCAGTAGACCGAATAGAGGTTTCACTGTACCATAGGCTGATATTGTAAAGAAAAATATTTCGTTCTAGGGATTAAAATATTGACTTAACCGAAGAGTGAACCCAGACCCATATCTGCCTCGTCCACTTCCTCCTCTTCCTCTTCCTCCTCCTCGGGAGCTGCCTCCTCAGCGGCTCCAGCAGCTGCAGGAGCTCCGGCAGCGGGGGCGGCAGCCATCATGGCGGCATTGGAGAGGGCCTCATCGATGTCTACTCCGGAGAGCGCGGCGACGAGTGACTTGACCCGGTTTTCGTCTACACTTACACCGGCTGCCTCGAGGACAGCGGTCAGTGCGTCTTCTGTGATGTCTTTACCTGCTTTGTACAGGACTAGTGCTGAGTATAGGTATTCCATTTTGTTGTTTCACCTGTTGTTTTTTGGTTTTATTATAGTGTGCTTCCTCACACTGGGGATTTTCTCAATCCTCCTTTATCCGAATAGGGAGCCCAATCCCATATCCTCCTCGGACATGTCATCTTCGGGCTCCTCTTCTTCGGGTTGTTCTTCTTCATCCTTCACCTGAGTTGGTGCTGGAGCGGCTGTAGCGAGTTCTGATAGTTCGCTTGGCAGTGCGTTTGGATCTGCATCTTTTATTGCAGCGATTAGAGCGATTACCTTGGCCTGAGCTGCCCCGAGGACGTATTCAGCGTTGTCTTCGCTGACGTATCCTGACTCTACAGCGAGGCTTAGAGCCTGCCTGTGAGCCTTGGTGAGCAGTGGCATGGTGGTATCGTCTGTGACGTACTCTATCTCGAATGCGAGGTTTACTGCCTGCTGGTGAGCAGATGCGATGTATGCTGCCCAGTCTGTGAGCAGTGCCTCCTTGTCGAGGAACTGTCCGTCTTGGACGACGACCTCAAGGGTGAGTCCCACCTCGAACGGAGTTATTCCGAGTCTGGCGAGGATAGAGGCCAGACCTCTGGAGACTACTTCGCCTGCTTTGATGACGGTTGTGTTCTCCGAGATAGCGATCGTACCTCTCTCGATCCTTGTTGGTAGTCCGACGCTATTGAGCTCATTGATGAAAGATCCTGGTCCCACACCTGTGTTCATCTTCTCGACGACGACGTCAATGGGTGCGATCTGTCCCGGTCTTGCTGGAGCGGGGAACTTGTTCTCCTGTAGGAATTTCGCGACTTTGAATGCGCTTCCGTTGGAGAAGAGGAATGCACAGCTTCCCGAGATGTACGGGAGGAGCTGTTCAGTCCCTGGGACGTTGGTCTTCTCGATTGCGAGTTTCATCAGGGTATTCTTGGCGATGACGAGCGAGTTGCCGTCCTCCCTGAGCTTTGCTCTGATGTCCTGCACGACGTTTCCCTTCATGGGTTCGAGCTTGATGATCCCGATTGCCTTGCTGCTCTCGATGAGACCGATGAGTCTCTTTAGTGTCTCCACGTTTCTGCTGCTGTAGGCGGTTCTCTGATAGCTCATTGCGATCCTCCTCCTACTTTCACTGGCTTGCCCATGGTTGTCTTGACGAAGAGGTTCTTGACGTTTTTCTCTCCCTGCTCGAGTTTGTTCTCAAGTTCACGCATGACGAGTTCGACGTTGTCGACGATATCATCAACCGGCATGTCTCTGAGTGCCACTCTTGCGTGGACGACCGGGTTCTGCCTCAGCCTGAGCTTGCATGTACGCTGGTAGCGTTCTGCTAAGCTTTTGATGTCTGCGTTGGGTGGGATTACCGAGGGGGTCTTTCCTACGGGTCCGAGGTATCGTCCGAGGTTCTTACCGACCACACCCATGAGGGGTGGTATTGCGAGAACGTAGTCGATGCTCTTGGCGAAGTTTCTGGCCTCCTTGGGATCCTTGCCCAACTTCTCGACATCATCTTGGTTTAGAACAATAGGAATACCTGCTTCTTTTGCCTTAGAGATCATGGCGTCGTCTCCGACCACCGCGATCTTGACCGGTTTGGTCAGGGGGTGCGGCAACACGACCTCTGCTCGGAAACGCTTGCTGGGGTCTTTCAGATTGATATCCTTGAGGCCCACGGCAATGTCTATACTTTCGACAAATTTGCGTTCCTTGGAGTTAGCAAGTACTTCTTCTACTGCTTTCTTGATGTTTTGATGGTCCATATTTGTACCTCCTGTGTGCCGAAGCTTACACAGTCAACGGTTTAACTTTCATCAAACCTGTAGGACTGCAAGTCCTGACAGCTGTAGCTGTCAAGTTGGCTTCTTGATGATTTTTACTTAAATGTGGTGATGGGTAGCGCGTCTGTTTCCGTGTCTTGTAGTTTCCGAGCAAGATGGCTCAAGGGTATCAACAGGATTGGGCTGACTGTCCTTTAGGTGGTGTGTGTACAGGGAGGTTCTTGGGGAATTGAGCGAGTAGAATTGTGATGTTATTGAACTCCCAGTCGAGGACATAGAGAGGTCTGGGGTAACTTTTGTGATCTTATCGCTTGGAACCAGACCTTGGTGTGTGCTATCTAATTCCTAGGAAAGTCATTATATCGTGATGTAGAATGTGCTGAACTGTGACGGTTTAGAAGTAGCTAGGGTTTTCTCCGGGCTATTACGGCTGTAGCGAATATCCCGACGAACCACGGAACGATGGTCACTGGAAGCGGGTTGGTCACTGAGGTGTCTACCGGTTTGGTATCGACTGGTTCGGTCGAGTCCGACGAGGTTGTAGTGTCGTCCGTTGTGGTCGTAGTAGTACTTGTGGTGTCGTCTGTCGTGGAGCTGGTGTCCTCCGCGAGGAACAGGGAGAGCGCGTCGTTGGACTCGAGGACACGTTCCCATATCACGGTCGACTTTCTCGTGAGGGAACCAAAGTGTGCGTCTCCGGGGCCATATACCCTGTACTCTGAGACTGTCTTGTTCACTTTCTCGGTGAGTATTGTACCCGTAACGGCGTCTCTTGTTCGGAAGACCTCGATGGTGATCGAGAGTGAATTTTCGCCGTTCTTACCCTCGAGGGTATATGTGGTCGTCTCGTTGATTGCAGTGGTGGAGGAAGCTCCTCCCTTTGCCTGCGGTATTGCCTTTGTGTATATGCTACTGGTGGTTGAGGTGTTAGTCCACGGGACAGCATAGGTGTACCCTCGGATAGATCCGAAATCGCCGGCTGGAAGCAAGGTGTTGTTGGATGAGTAAGCTCCTACAACTCCCGTGCCGTACCATGGATCACCTCCTGCGTAGGTGGGCATGTAGCTCGTGCTATTTAGGTACTGACTTTTGCCGTTCTCGGATATCGAGATGATGGCTGATCCATCTGTCGTGAACTCATCAGTGGTTCTAAATGGTGTCTCACCGAAGGGGTCTGCGAGAGCTGTGTATGTCCTGAAACCCTTACCAGAGGAAGAACTTGTCAAGCTGATGGATCTGTTGTCGGTCACCCATGAGTTGAGACCAACGGGTGCACCTGTGACAATCGATGACTCCAGCCCGCTGACATCCTGCTTCCACGTCTCGCTGTAGATCACGGTATCGTCCTCCTTGAGGTATGAGCCCGAATCGGAGGGAACTGCTCCCAGTCCATCACTGGTGCGCTCGATGATGTCATCAACGACGGTTCTTCTCTTGTGCTCGAGGTCGAGGGTGATAGTCGACGTGGGCTTGATTGGGTCACCCTCCACGAAGGTCAAGGAGGCAGAGGTTGTCAGTGTCGAGACGACTGACGAGGTCATGATCAGCCCGCTCTTCAGCTCGTGAAGGACGTCAGAACCCAAGGAGAGGGTGTTGTAGATGTCACCTGTCACGCTCTGGCCGATGCTATTGCTGTCGTTGACATTCTCGTACCAGAACTCGGTGATGTTGTCCACGCGTCTCGTACCTGTTATGGTCTGATCCACTCCATTGACCGAGCCGCTGAACTCGGCGTCGCTGAACTTGCCCTCCGCGGGGATCGTCGTCCCTGACTTCCCGATCGTAAAGTCCAGGGAGGCGATGCGGGAGGCGACCATGATGGGGGACCACGGTGTTGATGGATCCACTGCTATTACGGATCTCAGATTACGGATGGAGTTAACTGCCGTTTGGGTCCTTCCCTTCATTGTGGGGACATTGAGGTTGTTCATTGTTGTCCCCATCAGAGTGCCGAATCCTGCGACTTCATACGGATTACCGACCGTGAGGTTAAGTGTCTGCGTGAGGACGACATTCTCGGTAGCGCTGGTCTTCCACGTACCTGGGAAGCACTCGAAGAATGTACCATTGCCTGCGGTTGTCCTCAGGGGGAGGCTGCCGTTTGTCCAGCTCTCGATGCCCTTGGGATCCAGCTCCATGGAGCTCTCGTCCAGGACACCGGTTGCTGTTCGAGGTGCGACG